>NZ_CP037452.1:3762435-4089253 GCF_007754425.1 Gimesia fumaroli | reverse complement strand
AAATGAGGAGAGGCTAACAGCTCATCGACCAGTTGTTCGTAAGCGTGTGGATCTTCATCAGAGACAAACGATTCGACTGCCTCCGGTGTGGGAAGTAAGCCCGTCAGATCAAGGTACAGTCGGCGAATAAGTGTGCGACGACTGGCTTCGGGAGCTGGTTCGAGCCCATTCAGTTTGTGCCGCGCCGCCACAAATGCGTCGATGGGATTGCGAATAGGGAATTCCGGGTTGGTTTCAAAGTCTGAGGGGACGGTGGGACGATGCAGCGGTTTGAGTGACCATAGTACTGGAGGTTGAATCTCAAAGTCAGCAGGCCAGACAGCGCCTGCTTTAATCCAGTTCCGAATCGTCGCTACCTCTTTCTCGGAAAGCGGCGGCTCATCGCGTGGCATCTCAGCTGTACCCTCTGTCGGAGTGATCAGGTCGATGAGATAGCTCGCATCAGGGTCACTCGGGTCGATTGATGGGCCACTCTCGCCTCCTTTTGACGTCGCCTGGGCCGAGTGCAAAGAGAGTCCTCCTCGACGCACCCGGTCGTTGTGGCAGCTCAGGCAATGACGTTGTAAGATCGGAGCTACATTCTCACGGAAGTCGACCTCGTTCGCACCGAAAGAGGTTTGCCCTGCTAAAATCAGCAGGGAATAGATTGCAGTTAAGAAAGTGGTGCGGAGTTTCTGGTTACTCATTTCGCAAACTAACTTTCTATCTGTGGGATTGAGCCGTCACTTGGTCAAAAGGATGATTGACGTGCATGGCTATAATAGTAAAACGGATCTTCTGGTAGCATTAAACTCGATGATTTAACGGACATTTTCTGAATCTGTGGTTGGCTTCTTTGAACGAGGAGAGGGATTTAATTCTAACCCCGTGTCGCTAATGAATACAAGCCTTTCTCACACATGGATTTTCGTTTTGCTTTACGAGTGTATCTCTTTTTGTCAGACGTTAAGTGAAAGTGGAGAAATAATTTCCGTGACCGGGTGGCTTTCACTTGCATCAATGGTACAATTTTATTGTGTCTATTGGCCTCTGACTAACGCGCTCTATCTCAAACCAATGAAACTCTGCCATGAAATCCATCCTGCTGCTGATTCTCGTTCTCTTTACATTCTCCAGCCAACTTTATGCTGACGAGCGACCGAACATTGTCTTCTTCTTTGCAGACGACCAAACGACTAGCACGATTGGCTGTTATGGCAATCAGGTTATTCAAACTCCGAATATTGACGCACTGGCGGCGCGTGGAACACGATTTGAAAACGCCTATGTCAGTCAGGCAATCTGCTGGGTGAGCCGCACAACAATTCTTACCGGCTTAACGGGGCGGAGCTATGGGACTTCTGCGAATCCGGAACAGGCACGTCCCGATGCGGTGGAGACCTTGTATTCCGATATTTTGCGCCAAAATGGTTATCGCACGGGTTACTTCGGAAAGTGGCACGCTAAAATGCCGAAGGGATATAAACGAGAAGCCCATTTTGATGAATTTGAGGCGATCAGCCGTAACCCTTATTATAAAAAACAACCAGATGGCGGCTTGCGACATGAAACGGAGTTGATTGTTGATCGCGGGATTGCGTTTGTGAAATCGCAACCGAAAAATAAACCGTTCGCGTTGAACATGTGGTTCAATGCCTGCCATGCTGAGGACAGTGATCGACGACCGGGCATTGGTCATTTTCCGTGGCCTCGCGCTGTCGATGGGATGTATGAAGACGTTACGATTGCACCGCCACGTCTGAGTGATCCTGCGATCTTCAACGGGCAGCCTGACTTTCTGAAAACGACGATTAACCGGGAACGCTATTTCTGGCGCTGGAATACCGAAGATAAATACCAAACAAACATGCGTGCGTATTACCGTATGGTGAGCGGAATTGATGGCGCCATTGGACGGTTCATGCAGGCTTTAGAGGAAGCAGGCCTGGCTGAGAATACGATCATCGTTTATTCCGCCGACAATGGATATTATATGGCGAATCGTGGTCTGGCAGGCAAGTGGTCCCATTATGAAGAGGCGATCAAGGTACCTTTGATCGTGGCTGATCCGCGTGTTCCTCAACAACAGCGTGGTCAAGTCACGACTGCCTCTGCGTTGAACTTGGATCTGCCAGCTACTTTTCTCGACTGGGCGGGGGTCAAAATTCCCGAGCGATACCAGGGTCACAGCTTGAAGCCGATTGTAGAGAAGGGAAAACCTGCTGACTGGCGTGCGGAGACGTTTCATGAACATTTCGCTGTTCGCAGTCGTATTCCTGCTTATGAAGGTTTGCGCAACGAGCAATTCAAATATGTGCGATACTTTGATCACGGTAATCATGAATTTCTACATGATCTGAAAAATGATCCTGATGAACTGGTCAATCTGGCGGGAGATCCTCAGCACACAAAAACCTTGCAGGCAATGCGAAAACGGACTACCGAACGGGTGAAAGAACTGGGGGGCCCGCTTGATCCCCTCAAAGGGAAATTTACAGCATCGACGGCGCCTCATCCGAAAGCTTCGGCAGCTGTCAGTGCCCGTGCCGATAAAGAAGGGTTCGTACGCGTCTTCGATGGCAAATCGCTGCGTCACTGGAACGGTGATCGCAAGTACTGGTCAGTCGAAGACGGCGCCTTGACCGGCAAAACAGATGGCACATTAAAGATGAACCATTTCATCACCTGGAAAGATTCCACCATTCGCAATTTCGATCTGCATGTGAAGGTGAAAGTGACTCCCGGCGGCAATAGTGGCTTGCAGTACCGAGGCATGTCGCGGCCGGATTTGGGTTTGGATATTGTCACCGGTTATCAGTGTGATGTGGTGGCGAATAATCCAAACTACAACGGGATGCTATATGAAGAAAGAGGACGTCGTATACTGTCACACACGGGAGAAAAAGTGATTATAGCGCCTGACGGTCAGCCATGGGTTATTGAAAAAATGCCCGTCAAAACATTTGCTCCAGACGAGTGGCATGATTTCCGCGTGCTGGTGAAGGGGAACCATCACCAGCATTGGATTGATGGACATAAAACGGCCGACCTGATTGACCTGGACGAAAAGGGACGTGCTCTGGAAGGAGTTCTGGCAGTACAGGTTCACGTGGGGCCTGCCATGAAAATTCAATATAAGGATTTTAAAATCAAACACCTGCCCGATGATCTTCCCCTGCAAGAAGCCAAAGATCATCCCATTCCGCCGAATGCGTATGGCGTACGACCACAGGGGCGCTTACCGAAAAACTGGAAGCCGCCGATTTATGGTCAACGTTGACTTTGAGGAACAAAGCAGCAGTCGCTCGAATTGATCAACTAAAAACAGCACAGCTCATTCCCGATCGTCATCCAAGGTGACAGAATTTTGAGGATATGCTGTGCTGTGTGTTGTTCTGAATTCTTCTGAATGGGATGAAGGAAGATTATGAGTAACAGCGATCAGTTTGAGAGTCGCTCTTGTTTTTTACCAAATTACCGTGGTGCCGGTATCTTGTTGTCTGTGACTTCCTTGCCATCTCTGTATGGTATTGGCGACTTTGGTCCTGCGGCACGGAACTGGATCGACCTGCTTCAAGAGGCTGGTCAATCCTGGTGGCAGTTTTTACCACTGGGACCAACAGGATATGGCAACTCGCCTTATCAACCTCTTTCCTCGTTTGCTCTTAACTGGCTTCTTATCAGCCCTGATGATCTGATTGCGGACGGTTTGTTACATCAGACTGACCTTTCTGAAATGGAGTTCCCTGGTTCGCATGTGGATTATGACGCCGTCAGATCATTCAAACAACGTCTACTTGAAACGGTCTGGCGCCATTTTCATGAAAGGGCCACCGCAGAGCAGAAGCACGAATATGAAAGATTCAGGGAAGACGAACAAGCCTGGTTGGATGACTATGCCTTATTTCAGGTTTTGAAAGACAAGCATCAGGGAGCGAGCTACCTCAAATGGCCAAAGGAACTGGTCCGACGGAATCCGGATCCTCTGACTCAGGCGAAGCAGGAACTGGCGGATGAAATGGATCAGGTAGGGTTGTCGCAGTTCCTGCTATTCCGTCAGTTGAAACACCTGAAGGAATATGCTCACGACAGGGGAGTCCGGTTCATTGGCGATTTACCATTTTTTGTTTCCCCTGATTCCAGCGATGTCTGGGCTGATCCAGAGTTATTTCTACTCGATGATGAATTACGGCCTCGCTTTGTAGCCGGAGTGCCTCCGGACTACTTCAGTACCAAGGGACAGTTCTGGGGTAATCCGGTTTATGACTGGGAAACACTCAGAGAAACAGGTTATCGCTGGTGTATTGATCGGTTTTGTGCGTTACTGGATCATGTAGATCTGATTCGGTTAGATCATTTTCGTGGTTTTGCAGCGGCCTGGCATATACCCAATGGGGCACCAAATGCACGGGCAGGGCAATGGGTGCCTGGGCCTGGCCAAAAGTTTTTCAGTGCAGTGCAAAACGAACTGGGGTCACTTCCTTTGATTGCTGAGGATTTGGGAATCATTACTCCAGATGTGAATGCACTTCGAGACGAATTTCATCTACCCGGTATGCGCGTCCTTCAGTTTGCCTTTGATGGGAATCCTGACAATCCTTACCTGCCACACAGCTATGATTCGAATACGGTTGTCTTTACAGGCACACATGACAATAACACTACACGCGGCTGGTATGACTCGTTGTCGAAAGATGAGCGAAAAATGTTATGTGAAACGCTGCAGCACCCCGTAATCAAGAGTCAGGAAATTGCGGCTGTCTTAATGGAGCTGGCATGGTCTTCAGTCGCAGCACTCGCGATGGCTCCTTTGCAGGATGTCCTCAATCTGCGAGCGAACGCACGCATGAATATACCAGGACGTGCGTGCGGAAACTGGCGCTGGCGATGCACGACAGAGATGTTGGACACGCCTGCTTTTGAATGGCTCCGGGAGTTGACGGTAAAATCGAATCGCTTCCCCGTGATACAATCAGCGGATTAAGACCTTCCGATTTCTACAGTGACTTTAAAGCAACGAAACGCACTTCATCAATGTTTAGATCACATGAGACCGTCAGTCGTCGGCTCGTTTCAACGCCCAGGATGCATGCTGTCTGGTGAGGCGTTGCAGTTGATCCGTGGCTGTTTCTTTTAATGGTTCAGGTTGCTCAGCCAGATGGCGCAAGCGTTCGATGGCATCGTTCTGGCCGAGCAGACCGAGACCGATAGCTGCTGAATCTCGGACGATTTCAGAAGGATGTTTCAAGAGCGCCCGGAGTGCTGTCTGGAATTTGGGATTCTCAGAAAAGCCCGCCATGCGACAGGCCAGTGCGATAGCAGCAGGGGAATCGTCGTTCTGACCAGATAAGATCTGATTCAGGATATCCCGATAGGGGATCAGGTTTTCGGCAACTCTTCCTTTACGGCGTTCTCGATGATATTGAACGTAGATCTCTTTTGATTGCTGCATATAGAGACTCTGTAAGCCAATCTGTCTGACCTCGGCAAAACGACTGGATAGAAGCCCCCTGGGGGCGAACGAAGTGAAATAATTATCATCTATGAGCTGCGCCCAGGTGCTACCTACGGGAGAACTCGTGACGACAGACCGGTGGCCAATTAGAACAGAGTTGCCAGTTTGTCGATCGGAATTCAGTAATAAAACTCGTGCCTCTTTTGAAACTTCTGGGGTACTCAACGTTCTGAAGGAATCAGTTGCGGAACCGGAAGCGACGACAATGCCATCTCGTATCAACACCCCCGTCACACGGACCAGCTGACCTTTATAGTAAGATGTACTCAGGATTTCCGGTGTCAGCACGGCGCGTTGCTGTGGATCGCGGTGAATGGAAAACGACTTCACTCGAGTCTTCTGTGAAGCAGAGCCCCCTAAGGACCATTTTTCGGCTGTTTGCGAAATTTCATCGGACTGTCGAGGCACCAGTGTGGTTTGATTGATTTCAAACGGTGCGACTACGACTTCGCACTGACTCTTCTTTTCCAGTGTTTCTGCACATGTCATCGGTTCTACTGATTCGCCAGAAAACCGAGTCAGCGTCCAATACTTAGCAATTCCGAGTCGCGGGTAAGAAACCAGGCTGCAGCGAAGAATCAGTCTGCCATCAGCGCCTGTTTCAGCTCTAATCTCTGTTAAATTATTCCATGACGGATGTGTCCAGGGTTTGGTGAATGCTGCAAATGATGCGGAGAGTTGGTCCCCTTTCTGTTCCGGCTGGCGCGACTTCAACTCGTCCCACTGGACCCAGGGTAGTTCTCCTTTCGAATCGGGTATACTGGAACGAATTACTCTACTTGGTTTTTTGCCGTCGATCAGAATTTGGCTGGTCGAGACCTTCGATATATTTTTTAGATGGGCCTCTCGGTCAAAGAGCCATAATTTGCCATCAAGAATCTGGAATCGCAGGTCCATATCAAACGCTCGCGTTTTGCAGATGATCCGTAATGGCGCAAACTGCCCTGGCGACACTTCCGTATAGTCGAGAAATTGAAATTCCATCGATTCAGAGCGTTCGACCAGCGGAAAACCGGTCTCGGCATCAACAACCAGCACGAGGTCCTTGTTCGAGCTGATTGAATAACCGCCTACATATGAGTAGGTACCGGTTTCTTTTTCGAGTCCTGAACCGACTTCCTGAGAAAATTTCGGGCCATTCAAACCCAAAACGCGCACAGGGCGTCCATTCCAGTCTGCTGAAAATGCAATTGGCATTTTCCAGCGCTCTGGTGCGTGTCGAATGCTATCTAGAGCGAGCAACAGTGTGATGCCGCGATTGATTTTAAGACTTTTGTGGGGCAGTTGACGCGGAGACTGTTCATCCTGTCCTTCAAACTGGAATGATACATTGGGTTGAGGAGCGTCTTTGGTGCGTAACCAGAGCTGATGGTTCTTCAGTAATGGGTTCAATGTCTCTTTGGCCGACCGGCTGCTGGCAGTTACGGCTGCTTCAGGAACGGTCGATGCGAATAACGGTAGTCGATGCTCATCATACAGTACGAGCATCAAGTTTGTGTTGATGTTCAGCGGATTCGATTTCAAAGGCGGGAAGTATAATTCTGCTGTCGGGGTGGTGATCCCCCATGTGCGGGTTACGTTTGAAGAGAAGTTCGTCGGCATCCATCTTATTGATTGGGGACGAAATTGATTGGCGCCTACTTCAGGGTTCGCATGAAAGGTGTGAGTGGCACCTGGTTCTAATGGAGTCAATCCCTGTAACGCGACCTTATGCTGAGGGAGAGCCGATGCGGTCATTTCTTTTAATTTGGATTGTGCTTTCTTTACTGCTTCGTTCAGGGCTTTCGATGAAGCATTGATTTTCAGGTCGATAATCTCTTCTTTCTGCGCTTCTTTCTCAGCAAATTGAGACGTGCCGCTGGTTAAGATCCACAGATCTGCATCGGTGATACGAAATTTCTGATCAACGTGGAAGTTATTCTCGGGAAAATGAATCGCAATTCTCAACGGTGCCTGCTGACCATTTTTCGATGTAACCCAATCCGATAAATCAACCTCAGCGATCACTTCATCACCTTTGTAGGCGACTTCGCGAATAATGCGATTCTGGTCGTCGATCGTCAAGATTGTCCGATTGCTGTAGACGTCATGCATATAGGACCATGATGTTGTTTCAAACATGGCACCGGCGTTTAACCGGACACGACGAGAGGCATGGGGAGTTGCTCGTAGTTCGATGAGCCGAGTGTTATTTTTCTGTATGTAATCAGTAATTCTGAAGTCATTGGGATTTCGTCCCCAGTCGATGGCTACGAAATTCAAGCGGGTTCCCGATAGATGCCGCAGGGTGTCGCGTCTGAGAAGTTCTTTGGCCGACAGCTGGTATGGCTTGCGTTGTGCACTTTCGATATCTTCTGTGCTTCGGTACCGAGGATAAGCGTAACTGTCTTTAAATGTGAAGGTGGAACCGTCGGAACGTTTTAGAATCGACCAGCCAACTCCATAATGTTCGGAGCCATCTTCGCGGTGTGTTACCTCAACGCGGAACGTTCCCTCTTTTTTCCATTGGAAATGCTCATCAAGTCGGATTGGTGACATACGATGCGTGAATTCGATGGATTCGATGTCCTCCAGCTCAGGGTTTTGCCAAAGACGATTGGCAGCCAGGACGATTTTGGAATCAAACTGAGCTACTCTCTGGGCGGCCGCTTTATGCTTTATAAGTTGTTTCTTCAAAACGCTGGGAAGCGTCGGCCAATCTTCAGGAACAGCCGTTTCTGATTGTTTCAGGGAAACCTGCCTGCCACTTTTCGTTTCGGTCAGAGAGGCACTATCCTTTGACCAACTCACGGTTGTAGAATCTTTAAAAACACGCTGTAACGAACTTCCATCAATGCGTGCGGCCCAGATCTCTGATCGTGACTTCTTTTTCATGTCAGGATGCAATTCAGTAGTGCGTTGAGTCCAGGCCAGCCACTTTCCATTGGGCGACCATCTTGGAAAAATACCTCCTGTCATAAAACGAAATTCCGAGTCGCGATCTTGCTGATTGATTCCCGCCGGACTGACATATTTGAGTTTTCGAGAAGTTGTATCCCATATTCCAATGCGTCCGTCTGCAGGAATTCCTCCGATCCAGGAGCCAGCATTTCCAAATTGTGTTGACACAGCGATCAAACGACCGTCGGGTGACCAGACAGCTCCTGCGCCCTGCACACCGGTTTTGTCAATTTCACCAGATTCCACATCGATCACGACCAGCGGATAGATGTTGCCGTAGCCGGGCGAGTTTCCAATAGCCAGTTTTTGTGAATCCGGGGACCAGGCTGGCTTTGTCTTCAGCCCTTTTTCAATCAGGCATTTGACTATTTTCTTAGCTGGATTATAGCAGAAAAGACCGTATTTCCTTGACCCGTCCTGTTTGATATATCTGCCCGTGAAAGCTATCTGGGAGTTGTCTGGGGCAGGGACCGTAAAGAATGGTTTGCAATATGGAGGTAAAGCAACTGGTTGCGAAGGCTTTTTGCTGGATCGTTTCTTTTGAATTTCTTGTTGTTTTTGTGGACTGAATATTTCTGCTGAATCTACATTTTGTGGGTTGGTTGCTGTGACACTCTCATTGGCTGTTTTTCCCACGAGTAAAAGCGGGCAAGAAAGGATCGCCAGTAACAGAATCAGGAGGGGGCTTGCGAATCCAGAAGCGACGTTTGAACGATTCCTTTCGATCAATTTTAGTCGTGATTTCAATTGACGTACTGACCCGGATCCTCCGGTAGCTAATTCCGGCTGCTTCTGTGCATTGGCGATAAAAGCAACGGTCTCAACGATTGCCTTGGCATATTCGTCAGCCCTTTCAGGCCAGAGTTGCAGAACGCGGGTGTCGCACGCCGACTCTTCTGCTGCGCGTAAGCGGTATCGGGCTAACCAGAACAGCGGGCACCACCACCATAACACGGCGGTAGCGAGTTCCAGCCATCGCGTTAAATAATCGCGTCTCTGGAGATGAGCAAACTCGTGCGCCAGAAGTAGATCCCGTGTGATCGGTTCTTCCATCGCAGACAAGTCACGTGGAAGTACGACCATGGTATTCCGTAAACCAGACCAGACCAGCGGAGGGATTGTTGCCGTCAAAACTCTGACCGTGGGAACTTTCTTGAGACCAATCTGATTTGCAATTTCGGATATGACAGCTTGCACATCAGATGAAACGGGAACAGTGAGTTGCAGTAACTTCGAAAATGACCAGATCGATCTCAGGGACTTGACCAGGACAGTCAGGGAACCGGTCACCCAAATGAAACAGACGATCCAGGCGATCCTTTCGCTGGCAGTAACTGAGAGTGGTATTACTGTACCAGTTGTGTTTATTGTTTTTGGTTTGGTGGGCAGACGCTTTGCCTCTTTCAGGGAAGGAGCGGCAGTACCCTGAGCCAATATTGTCTGGTCCTTTTCAACAAGCTTTTTAGATTCGGGAAGAGATGACTTTGTTTTTGCTGAGTTTTGCGTTGAGTCACCTTTCTGATTATGGCTAGCTGTGACATCTGCTCTTTTCGGAAAACGCTGGGCTTCCTCAAATATTTTAGTGTCAATGGAAGTGGATTTGTCATTGATTGAGACCTTAGGATCAATCGCAGTAGGGGCCTGGGGCGTTGTTTGTGAGATCGTCGACTCTGAATCGTTCCAGAAAGGGAATCCAGGTGTAGCGAGTGGCATAAAGGGAGGAATGACCAGTCTCAGCAGTACGGCAAGCCAGAATGCGTGTTCAATGGCTGGCCAACGCTGTCGCATTACGCGGCTCACTAATTCTGCGACGCCACAGAGAATAGCGGCAATTGTCAGAATACTCAGAACCACGTGAGCTGCTGATTCAAACCACATCGAACGACTCCCTTATACAAATCCCGTGTGATAATTTGCGATGTTCGTTGGCACTAATTCCGTTTCGATTTCTTGCCGGAGACTTCCTCTAACAGTTGGTTCAGTTGTTTCTGTTCGGCAGTCGTCCAGCGACGCATCTGAATCAGTCCTGTCAGCATTGGTATCACTGATCCACCACACAAAGAATCGGAAAGGCCCCGTAGCCGTTCCTGAATTAAAGTCTCACGATCGATCGTCGCCGAGAAGATATGGACTCGTTGACTGCGGTCTCGTTCGACACAGTTTCGGGACTCAAGTCGTTCTAATAGCTTCTGGACTGTATAATACTGAGACGTAGATCCTTCCGGATAGATCTCATCACATACTTCGCGCGTGGTGGCACGGCTACGTTCCCAGAGAACCTGAAGGACTAACAGCTCGGTATCGGTGACATGGTATTGCTTTGGTGGCATCGAGAATCTTTCTCCCTGAACTGATTAAAGGCAAGATGTCTTTGTGGGAGTTTACCGTTTTTTTAATAGGGAAGTCAAGTTGTCTTTGGTGTGCCCGATAAAAAATGTAAATAATTAATTGCGCTCAATACTGGTGTGCAATTGAAAGCAAGTGGGGGTGTAGAAAAGCGACAGGCTTAACCTGTATCAAGTAATGAGATACAATTTAAGAAATTGAGCTGGAAGGCGAGGTTAAGCCTGCCTTCCAGAGATTATCATCGGAACCCTGTGTTTGTTCGTTACGTATGGGCACACAATCCAAAATGTACTCTCTTCAACATGTTCAACAATAGAGACATCCATGAAACAGATACCGCAAGTCGTTGCCATCACGATTCTCTTCGGATTAATTTCGTCGTCACTACGCGCGGAAGTCAAGCGATTTGAAATCACGTCACGTGAACCCTTCGCCTCCGGTCAGGCATTTGGAGAAGTCGGCGCGTACGAACGAATTATTGGCCGCGTATATTTTGAACTAGATCCCGAACTGCCTCAGAATCAGAACGTGATTGATCTGAAACTGGCGCCTCGGAACGAATGCGGATGCGTTGAACTATCCGCGGATCTGATCATTCTAGCGCCGCAAGATTTGAGTAAAGGCAACGGGGCTCTGCTTTACGGTGTCAACAATCGTGGAAATCTGAATGCCCTGCGACTGTTAAACTATGCCTCGGGTAGCAACGATCCGAAAGAGAAGAAACACGCGGGCGACGGATTTCTGATGCGCCATGGATTTACTGTGGTCTGGAGCGGTTGGGATGGGGAACTGTTGCCGGGCAACAATCGGAAGCGGCTTTATCCGCCACCGATCACGAAGAAAATTACCGGTAAAGTACGCTGCGAGATTGTGCCCAGTTCGGATACAAGGCGTTCGGTGGTGAACTGGGCGAATCATGGCTCCTATCGACCAACGCCTGAAGGACTGAAGACGGCAACATTGACTCATCGCTTACTGGCCAGTCATCCGCGAGTTCCTGTTCCTCGGTCACAATGGAAACTCCATATCTCCGATGTGGAGAGCGATTCATCAACCCAATTACCAAAGGTGGAATTGGAGTATCCAGAGGGGCTCAAGAAACTTCACATTTACGAACTGATTTATGAAGCACAGGATCCCGTGGTGATGGGAACCAGCTTTACTTCCGTTCGTGATCTGGTCTCTGCGTTGAAGTACGGGACAGGGAAAGATAATCCGTTGCTGGTTGATGGACAGCCGCTGATTCAACGGGCACATTCCATCGGCGTTTCGCAGAGCGGACGATTTCTACGCGAGATGGTCTACTGGGGCTTCAACGAGGACGAAGAGGGACAGAAAGTCTTCGATGGGATTATTCCTCATGTGTCCGGTTCCGGCATGGGGTCGTTCAACCATCGCTTTGCCCAGCCGACACGTCATGCCGGTCAACATGATCATCATGATTACCCGCCTGATCGTTTTCCATTTGCTTATAGCACAATGACTGACCCTCTATCGGGATTGACTGAGGGAATTCTTAAACGCTCAGAGGCTAGTGGTACTGCGCCGCTGGTGATGCATACTCAGTCGTCATCGGAATACTGGAATCGCAGCGGTTCCCTTACTCACACTGACCCGCTCGGCAAAACCGACGTAGAAATCCCCGAAAATGTGCGACTCTACATCTTTGGTGGGACGCAACATGGTCCGAGCCGATTCACAACCAGTATTGGCGATGGTCAAACAGCCCCGAATCCTGCGGATTACAAACCCTTTGTGCGCGCGTTGCTGCTGTCGCTTGATCGCTGGGCAAAGGATGGAACTGAGCCGCCTTCAAGTGTCTATCCGAAGATCAGCGAAGGCACTCTTGTGAGTTGGACGCAGAACGCAACGGGATTTCCGCAGATCCCCGGCATTCGCTATCCGGGAGTGATTCAACAGCCGTCCTTTCTTGATTTCGGCCCGCGCTGGCATACTCAGCGGATCGTGGATCATCAACCACCGATCCCTCGCGGCGATTACAGGGTCCTTGTTCCGCGTTCGGGGCCGGATGGAAATGACCTCGGCTGCTTGTCCGCGCCTGAGGTTGCTGTTCCGGTCGCCACTTATACAAGCTGGCGTTTACGTAATGAGAATGGTCCTGCGGCAAACCAACTCTATAGTTTGTCGGGGTCGTACATTCCTTTTCCCATCACCAAAGCAGATCGTGAGAAAAATGGTGATTCCAGGCAGTCTGTGGAAACGTGTTATGGCACAATTGATAATTATCTCAATCAACTCGCAGCGCAATGCCGCGAGTACGAAAAGGCTGGCTATCTTCTGAAGGAAGACACGGAACGAACTCTTCAGACGCAGCGAAAGCGGGTTGCTCCATTGTTCGCCAGGTTTAACCCAAATGCGAATATCACGCAGCCGGAATAGGAGATCTAAGCTTCCGTCAGTAGAGATGTGGCTCGAGAATTTTCTCACTAATCCAAAGGCTTGGCCATCAATGGGAATTTTGAGTGAGTTCTGTTAGCACGATTTTCGGTGATGTCGTTGTAAGTCTTTGTTGTGATAGGGGATACGGAGTGTTTCCGGTCTAGTGACAACGTGCCAAGTCTCAGAGGATTGCATCTATTTTACGAATTCTCTTGAGAACGTGACCTGAATATTCTGTTGAGTGTACGATTACTTGTGGGGCAGAATAATTGAGTGTTAGCAGGCCTGGAATGATTGTTGAATTAATTCATGGAACAGAAGAAACAAGAACGACAATTTACGACTTTGCTGACGGCTCATCGCCGCCAGTTGTATGCTTTTATCTACTCAATGTTGGCAGATCACACAGACGCTGAAGATGTTTACCAGCGTTGCAGCATGATTCTGTGGGATAAGTACGAGCAGTACGATTCTGAATGCGAATTTCTTCCGTGGGCGATGGGAATCGCGTTTTATGAAGTGAAAAACTTTCAACGTGTCTTATCACGTGATCGCCATCATTTTTCAGAACAACTTCTCAATCAACTCTTCGAGCGAATTCAGAGCGGCAAAAACGTCCAGAATGTGCAACTAACGTCACTGGAAAAATGTTTGAAATTACTGCGTCAAAAAGATTTGTGGCTTGTGCAGCAAGTATATTGGGAACGACGCAAGTGTGCGTCCGTTGCACAAGAAATGGGGATGAAAATTAATGCGCTTTATGACCGGGTTGGCAGAATCCGCAGCCAGTTAAGAAACTGTGTTTTACGACGAGTGGCAGAGGTGGATCATGCCGGATGAAGATCAGCAAAATGAAGCAGAATTTGAACGGCTCATGCACCGGCTCGCAGATGGTTCGCTTGAAAAAGCAGAAGTAGAACACCTGGAATCATTGCTATTGGATCAGCCTGAGCGTCAAACGCTGTACCTCGAATATATGTTGCTTGATTCGTCATTGATTGAACTGGGGGAAGTCAGCAAAACAGCCCCCGAGCTGACCTTTGGTCACCCACGACGGAAACACCTGGTCCCATTCAGCATTTGGGCTCTGGCAACGTGCGCTCTGCTTTGCCTGATTGCGGTGGCTATCTTTGTGTCAGCTGGCAGAGATCAACAAAAGCATTTAGCAGAGCTGAAAACAACAAGATCAGAAAGCAGCGTACTACAATCGACGGAGAGGAATACCGCGCAAGACACACTTTCCGATGCTCGAATTGTTGCAGGGCATCGTGCGGTATTTCGTGGTATGCATTCTCCCACGTCAATCGGCAATCGCTTAACGTTTTCCGAAAACTATATGTTGCAAGATGGGTTAGTAAAAATTCGTTTTGTCTCGGGAGCTGAAGTGATTTTGAGTGCGCCAGCGCTGTTTCAGGTTGTGCATAATGAGAAGCTTGTGGTGAACCTCGGGAAGTGCTCTGTATATGCACCAGAGGGAGCCGAAGGCTTTGAGGTCAGTACGCCGACAAGCGATGTGATTGATTTGGGAACTCGTTTTTCAGTTGTTGTTGCTGAAGACGGAGCATCAAAAGTGGCTGTCGTGGATGGCGAGGCGGAAGTTTCCTCTTTGAGTAAACCCGGCAAAAGAACATTGTTGAAAGGTGATACTGCCTATGTTGGCACTGACCTGCATTTAATGGAAGGAAGCCAAGATACACAAAGCGATGACTATGTCGCCTCTATCCCCGACCGCCTGATATCTTATAAAACAAATCAGGATATATTGGGACGAGCGGTAGACCTTTCGTCTTTGTCTGTACAGCGAGCGGGCATTGATCACTCTTACCATGCGGATGATTTCATTCTGCCTAGAGTCAATCATTATCGGCCCGGTTCCAACGCTTTTGGAATCGTTCCCGCCCATGCTCCCGCGGATGAACACAATCAATTCGGATTGATGAATCTTAAGTTTGCTTCAGGGTTCATAAATCCCGGAGGGCAGAACAATTTGCATGAAGGAGGGTTCATTCTGGGCCGTGATGGGACTCCCGGTATGAATCTCGTCTTTGATCAACCCGTGATTAATTCCCCCGGTCCTGATCTTGTGATTTTCGATGCGCAGTCAATTGCCCATTCTCTCGAAGGCGATGTCTTCCGTTTGTACCCACGATCAGACCACTCGGACGCTCGACCAATGACCATCAGGAAATACGACATTGATGGTCATTCCGAGGACGCACAAATTATGACCGGATGTCGTTTGACCCAATTGAGCACGAATTACGCCAACGATGGTACTCCACTTCCGATCGTGGCACGGTCACAGTTGGTACATCAAGTCCCCTCTCGCCTTTTTGCCATCGGTATCGATCTGGATGACATGAAGATCCCACCAGGAGGATCAATTACCGGACTGTTTCTTCAGGATGCCCAGGACGATGCAGACAGGATTGACCCGGTTGTCATTGTCGGTCTCCCACCCATTCAATAAAAGGCTGGATCTCTGATTCCATGTATAAGATAGTCAAATATAGTGTGTGCTTTAATCTCATTGTCTTACTGATGATGTCTTCAGCAAATGCTGCTGATCTCTCACCAGAAGTGATGCAGTTCTTTGAGAAAGAAGTGCGCCCCTTGCTCTCGGAACACTGCTGGTCTTGCCACGGTGAGAAAGAGCAGAAAGGAGCCCTGCGGCTCGACACCCGCGGCCACCTGCTGCTGGGAGGGGAGTCCGGGAAATCTATCATACCCGGCAAACCAGACGAAAGTTTGCTCATCGAGGCAGTTCGTTATGAATCGTATGAGATGCCACCTTCGGGAAAACTGAAGGAGAACCAGATCAAGGTGCTCGAAAAATGGGTTTCCCTTGGCGCTCCCTGGCCTGGGGCAGATGACTCGATTCCGGTTCGCAAGGAGCATGGCCCTGGATTCACTGACGAGGACCGCACCTGGTGGGCGATTCAGCCTTTACAGGATGTCACAGTGCCAGTAGTGTCAGACGGTGACTGGTGCAGGAACGAAGTCGACCAGTTTATTCTTTCCAGGCTAAGGCAAAATGGATTGTCTCCTGCGCCGGAAGCGGGCCGGGAAGCATTAATTCGCCGGGTCTATTTTGACCTGCACGGCTTGCCTCCCACCCCGACGGAAGTGCAGAGGTTCTTGGATGATCAAAGACCGGACGCCTACGAGAGACTCGTTGATCTCTTGCTCGAAAGTCCCCGGTATGGCGAACGCTGGGCGCGGCACTGGCTTGATGTTGTGAGGTATGCCGACTCGGATGGCTACCGTGCTGACGGCTACCGTCCCAATGCGTGGCGTTATCGTGATTATGTGATTCGCTCTCTCAATGAAGATAAGCCTTACAACCAGTTCGTTCAGGAACAGTTGGCAGGAGATGAGCTGTTTCCCAATGATGTCGATGCACAAATTGCAACAGGGTTCCTGACTCATGGGATTTATGAGTGGAATAGCCGTGATGTTGCCGGTCAGTGGGACATCATGTTAAACGAATTAACCGACACCGTTGGCGATGTCTTTCTGGGAGTGGGCATGCAATGTGCCAAGTGTCACGATCATAAGTTTGATCCCATTCTGCAGAAAGATTATTTCCAGTTGCGTGCTTTCTTCGAGCCGATCCTGATTCAAACAGGGCAAGAGGTTGCCACACCAAAGCAGCTTGAAAAACACCGTCTTGAAATGGATGCCTGGGAGCAGGCCACGAAAAAGATTCGTAAGGAACTCACAGAGATCGAGGTCCCTTATCGAGAGCAGGCCAGAGCCGTCATTAAGTCGTTTCCTCCTGATATCCAGACGATGATTAGTAAACCAGAGGAGAAGCGGTCTCCTCTGGAACAACAGTTAGTTAAGCTGGCGTGGCGGCAGGTGGAACACAATTACAAGAACCTCGACAAAAAACTGAAACCGGCAGATAAAGAGAGAGTTCTGGCTTTAAGACGCAATCTGAAAGCGTTCGATAAGCTGAAGCCTGCTCCGCTACCGGTTGCGCAGCAGGTCAGTGATGTGGGTCCGGTCGCCCCCAAAACAATGATTCCTAAAAAACGCACAGAATGTGAGCCCGGTTTTCTGACAATACTTGATGAGACGTCTGGCGATGAATTTGGCTCCCCCAGTCAGGATACCACCGGTCGTAGAAGTGCTTTAGCACGTTGGCTCACTCAGGAAAGTAATCCTTTGTCGACACGCGTAATCGTGAATCGCATCTGGCAATATCACTTCAGAAAAGGACTCGCGCCACACAGCAGCGATTTAGGTCGCCTGGGTGGGCCGCCTTCACATCCGGATCTGCTTGATTGGCTGACAAGAAACTTCCTTGATGATGGCTGGAGATTCAAACGCCTGCATCGATTGATCGTCACATCTGCGACCTATCGTCAGTCAACTCAGCATCCACAGGAAAATGCGATGGCTTCCATCGATCCCGCCAACAAATTTTACTGGAGTGCGGAGACACGTCGGCTCGACGCAGAGCAAATCCGCGACTCCATCTTGGCTGTGACAGGGCAGCTTAACCTACAGGCGGGTGGTTCGGGAGTGACTCCCAGTGTACCAAAACGGTCAATCTATCTACGGATGATGAGAAACAGTCGTGATCCATTATTAGAAGCGTTTGACTTACCGCGGTTTTTCGTCAGTGTGCCTGCCCGCGATACGACGACGTCTCCTGTTCAATCACTGCAGTTGTTCAACAGCCAGCAAATGCTGCGATTTGCGGATCAATTGTCGAAAAGGGCTTATGAGGAAGTTGCAGCGGTTCCTGGCACCGAGAGAGAAAATGCGGCTGTGCGACGCGCATGGGAAATCGTTTTTGGCAGGCCTGTAACAAAAGGGGAATTGTCACAGGCAACAACGTTTCTGAATCGTCAATCAGAGCTGTTGGCTGAGCAGGAAACGACGGTCAATTTGCAGCAACTGGAAACCGCGACCATGCCTTACCGTACTGGGCAGTCGGTCGTGTTTCATGCGGATAAGCCGTCTTCTTTCTATGTCGTTGATGACAAAAGATTAACCCCGCAGGACTGCACAATAGAAGCCTTCTTTCAGATACGGTCTGTATACGAATCTGGGGCTGTTCGTACGCTTGTATCGAAGTGGAGCGGCAAGGTTTCTGAGCCAGGCTGGCTATTTGGTGTTACCGGCCGCGGCTCCCGACGCAAGCCGCAAACACTTGTGTTTCGTACATTCGGTCGGAAAAGCGATGGAACCATCGGTGACGAGATTGTTTTTTCTGATCAACATATTGAATTCAATACGCCCTATTATGCCGCAGTCAGTTTTCATGTCTCAGGCGAGCGTGCCGGCGAGATCGACTTCTACCTGAAAGATCTCTCAAACGATGATGAGCAGTTAGGACGGATGACAAAAAAGCACAAAACACGACAGGTTCAAGGGAATAACCTGCCACTGGCCATTGGTCGCATGGTTCGTAATCGAAATAGTCTCTTTGACGGATTGATTGATGATATCCGGATTTCATCGCAGGGGCTGGACGTTCCGTCGCTGCTCTTTACACAGGAATCCGTTACGAAGGAGACACTGGGCTATTGGAAATTCGATCCTGTGCCGGGTATGTTTCAGGACAGTTCGCCCAATCAGCATAATATTTCTCAAAATGACCGGATGACTTCTTCCGCCAATCCTCGTCGTGAGGCCTTTGTCGATCTGTGTCACATTCTGCTTAACTCAAATGAATTTTTATACGTGCACTAAGGCAATTCCATGTTTTCCAAACCGCACATTGAAGTACCGCGAACCCGTCGAGAGTTTCTGGAAAAGAGTGGCTACGGATTTGGTTCCGTAGCTCTGGCCGGCCTGCTTGCGCAGGCAGAGGCCGCGTCCGCTCCCAACAAGTTCTCTTCGCATGCCGGACTGGTACCGCACCATCGGCCGCAGGCGAAGAATGTCATCTTCCTGTTTATGGAAGGGGGCCCAAGTCATATCGATCTGTTTGATCCCAAGCCACTCTTGAATAAGCTGGCAGGCCAGTCTCTTCCCGATAGTTTTGGTGATATCCTGACTGCGGCAGGGGAATCTCGGTCTCCCCTGTTGGTGTCAAAACGAAAATGGAAACAACACGGTGAAGCAGGCACCTGGGTTTCCGACTGGCTCCCTGAAATTGCAACTTGTGTTGACGATATTGCCGTAATCCGTTCCTGCTGGGCAGATGGTCTCAACCATTCATCGAGCGTCTGTCAGATGAATACGTGTTCTTTGCTAGGTGGTCGTCCCTCACTGGGGAGCTGGGTGACCTACGGTCTCGGCTCTGAAAACAGGAATCTTCCCTCGTTCGTTGTGATGCAGGATAATCGCTCATCAGTTGTGAATGGACCGCGCAATTGGGGGACCGGGTTTATGCCGGCGGTATATCAGGGAATTCAATTGCGGGAGGGAAAGCAGCCCCTTCCAAATCTGAATAATCCGGAAGGAATTACAGACAGACGTCAACGCACGAAACTGTCACTTCTGAATTCACTGAATCAGGGTTTTGCTGACCAGCACACCAGGCAAACCGAACTCGAAGCACGCATCGCCAGTTATGAGTTGGCGTTTCGCATGCAGACCGAAGCGCCTGAAGCAGTTGACATGAGTCAGGAAACCGAAGCAACCCGCAAGCTTTACGGATTGGACCAGGAAGAGACGTCCACTTTCGGTCGGTTATGTCTGATGTCACGTCGGCTTGTCGAGCGCGGTGTCCGCTTTGTGCAGCTTTACCATGGCGCCGGAAGTAAGTGGGATGCCCATACAGGGATTGAGAAAAATCACACCAAGCACTGCAAGGCGATGGATCATCCCGTTGCAGGGCTTATCAAAGATTTGAAGCAACGGGGATTGTTGGATGAGACGCTCGTTGTGTGGGGAGGAGAATTCGGACGCACACCCATGTCAGAAAAAGGAGACGGACGGGATCACAATCCCACCGGATTTACCATGTGGATGGCCGGTGGAGGAGTTAAAGGTGGCCAAACCATTGGCGCGACCGATGAATTGGGATTGCGATCCATTGAGGATCGCATGCACGTTCACGACCTGCATGCATCGATTCTCCACCTGTTAGGCCTGGATCGCATGAAACTGGTCTACAAATACAATGGCCGTCCTGAACGTCCTACAATCAACGAAGGCGAGTTTCAGACGAAACTTGTGACAGGTTAAAGTACAATCTGCAATATGGTAGCAGTGCCTTGCGACGATACCGTATCGTTTGCAGGAAGGGTGCGAAATACTGCTTTCAGACTCAAATTAGTCGTCTGAAAGAGATAACAGGTTGCGGAAATTGGAGCCGAGAATCAGGCGTTTATCTGCTTCCGAAATTTGCGCTGCAGTGACTTTGCATAATTCCGTGCCCAGAGAACGGGAGGGGAGATGGCTGCCGAAGATGATGCGTTCCGCACCAAGTTCGCGAACTGCCATTTCAATGAAGCCGGCGGTGGGATCAAAGCCTGAAGTTTCTACAAGAATATTTTCTGAATCTCGCACAGCACGTATGCCACGTTCCCATTCGCCGCCGGAATGGGCGCAGATGAATTTCTGCTGGGGGAATCGTTGTGCCAGCACCGCGAGTTCGGACGGCGTCGATCCTCCGGGGCTCCGTTTTCCTCCGGTGATAAACCAGGTGTGTTGCATGATTACGCCGTTCAATTCCGAAATTCGCTCGATGAGGGGATCGAAATTGCGATGAGTGCAGGTGAGGGCTGCCGGTCCGCCTCCCGGAAAATAAACGCCGCGCATTGGGCCGTCCTGTAACCAGCGATTTAATGCGTCCAGCGAGCCGCGTAGATTGTTGGCGTTGAGTTGAATCATTCCCATCAGCAGGTCGGGCCAGCGTTTCAGCGGTTGCATCACGACTTCCGGGTCTGTTTTCAGCTTTTGTTCCAGTTCTGTATCACTGGTCGTACCGATGCCAACGTGGGGGAAATAACAGAGCTTTTTAAACTTTCCCGTATTGATGGCGGGCAGGGCGCGTTCAATTTCTGCGATCAGGCTGCTGCTACCATCTCGTCCCGGATGGGAATGGGAGGGAGTGAAGTACGAATCCCAGATGCGGTATTTCTCAAGCTGTTGCGAGGAAGGTAAACCAGCGGGGGTATTTGCGGTCGTCGTATATTGTGAATCGTGGCTTTTGACTCTAATCTCTGGTGGAGAACTTTTGGTAGTGTGAATCGTGGACAGAAACTGAGCTGCATTGTCTGACAGAACCGAATGCAGAGATGCTGCATCAAGGGTTGACGATTCAGAGACACGTACCAGAGCCGCTTCCGGAATTAAAAACGGTGCATGTGAGCCGAACATGACACGTCCCTCGGGGAGACGTCGTATCAGAGCCGGAACACCATCGGTGCTTTCGACGCGAGCGGTATCAAAGAAGATTCCCGGGACGTTACTAAGTTTGTCGATCAGATCAGGACGGGGTTTTGCGTTGAGAATCTGAAGCTTGAGACCGGGGACCTTCTCAGCCAACTCCGGCAGTGGTTTGAGATCGACATCGGCTGCCCGCACCGAGGGATGTTGGGTACGGGTATCTTCCAGAGTTGCGGCTAACTGTACGAAGCGACGTTCTTCAGCGACTTGTTTTAAGAGATTCAGTAAGCGAGGATCTTCGAGTGTGTAGCCGTGGTAGTTGGGGTGCAGTCGGATTCCCTGCATTTGATATTTGTGAAAGCATTCTTGCAGATCGTGTACCCAGTCGGGAAGTGTGGGGTTGATCGAGCCGATGGGAACCAGTTGTGGAAAACGCTTGCATTCCTCAGCCAGTCGCTGATTGACGGTTGAAATATCTCGATGCAGGATTCCCTCGTAGCTGCCTGCCCAGGCTTGTTCGATGCCAAGTGATCGCAGTTTATAAATCAGTGTCTGTGTATTGTCGAGTGGAAGTCGACGAAAGGGCCATTGAAACAGGCTGATATTCGTGTCGATAAATTTGATATCGGAGGAGTGCTTCTCAGTTGATCGGGCGATATTAATACCGAGTGTGGTGGCCAGACTGACGGTGGTCGCTGTTGTCAGAAACTTGCGTCGATTGACTTCACAGTCCGGATTGTTCAACTGAGGATCTCCTTAACCACGCGCGGTGGATTGACACCAGTCAGACGCTCTTCCAGCCCACTGCGGGTATAGAATAGTTCCTGGTGATGCAGCCCCAACTGGTGGAGAATGGTCGCATGGAAGTCATGTACGCTGACGGGGTTTTCAACGACACTGTGTCCGAATTCATCAGTGATACCGTAGGTCGTTCCCCCTTTAATACCTCCTCCGGCCATCCAGGATGTAAAGGCCTGCATGTTATGGTCGCGGCCTGAGAAACCATTGGCGGATTTTTGCGTAGTGGGAGTGCGACCAAATTCGCCGCCCCAGATGACGAGTGTGGAGTCGAGCAGTCCGCGCTGTTTGAGATCGCGGAGCAGTGCGGCGACCGGCTTGTCGGTTCGTTGACACATGGCGCGGTGATTGGCGGAGAGATCCGCATGGCTGTCCCAGGGTTGTTCTTCCAGGAAGATCTGCACGAAACGGACTCCCCGTTCGACCAGTCTGCGGGCAAGCAGACAGCGTTTGCCGTAAGATTCGGTCTCTTTGTCACCGATGCCATAATCGGTGAGGGTGTGTTGTGTCTCGCTGGATAAATCAAGGGCTTCGGTGGCCGACATCTGCATGCGCGCTGCAAGACTGTACGATTCGATGCGAGCATCAAGCAGAGGATAGTGGGGGCGTTTCTGGCGGTGGATTCCGTCCAGTTGATTGAGCAGTTTGCGTGCAGACTCGGTGACAGCCGCCGGTTGCTCGTATTGCGGCTTGAGATTCAGGATCGGCGAGCCCGTGGGGCGGAGTCGCGTGCCCTGATATGTCGGGGGCAAAAAGCCGGATGTCCAGTTGCGTGTACCGTTTTTGGGGGCACCGAGAGGATCTGTGAGTACGACATAGGCGGGCAGGTTCTGGTTTTCGGTTCCCAGTCCATAGACCGTCCAGGATCCAATCGTGGGGTAGCCCATGAAGAGGCGACCGCTGTGAATTTTATACAAGGCATTGTCGTGGTTTGGATGATCGGTCCACATGGAGTTGATCAGGCAGAGTTCATCGGCCATCTTCGCAGTGTGGGGCAGAACATCTGCCATCCACATTCCGGATTCTCCATGACAGGCGAATTTGTACTGTCCGCCCAGCATTTCGCCGATACTGGTGGTGTTGGAATTCCCCAGGTCTTCAATGTTGCCCGGGTACGGCTTGCCGTCCATTTTGTTCAGAACCGGTTTAGGATCGAACAGATCCATCTGGCTCGGCCCGCCATTCATAAACAGATGAATGACGGAAGTGGCTTTCGGAGTGTGGTGTGGTTGTTTGGGTTTGAGATCAAACTGTTGTGGTTGATGCGGGGCATCATTCGCCAGTGCCTGGGTTCCACCAAAAAAGTCCTGGCATAACAGGTGCGTCAGAGCAGCGCCCATGACGCCATCGCTGGTACGGGCAAAGAAGTCGCGACGAGTGTGAGGTTGTTCGGGCTGGTGATTCATAAGCGTCAATCAATATACAAAAACGCGGCAGAGTTTAAGATAGTATGGCAATACGTATCCAAAGCTGCTTGCGGATTATCTTTCCAGAGCGATTTCAATTCCTGTAAGGTTTCCTGTCCCAACTGCTTTTCTTCTGCAGTTGGTAAGCGATTCAGTGCCAGCTGATATACGAGTGCGATCTGTGTCTTCAAATCATCCTTGTTCTGGTCTGCGAGCATATTGCGGACGCGTGAGGCGAACGCGCGGGACAAAGAATGAACACGTTCATTGTTCAACAGCATCAGTGACTGAGGTGAAACCGTGGAGATGGTCCGCGAAACACAGTTCGGCCCCATTTCAGGGTAATCGAAGGTATCCAACATGGTGGGAATTTCAGTACGACGGTACTGCAGGTAGACACTGCGTCGCCAGCCTTCGTTACTGGTGATGTTGGCGCTGACGAGGCCGTTTCTGTCGACGGTAACCGAATCTGGAGGGCCGCCGGGGGTGAGATCGAGCTTGCCTGAGACCGCCAGAATTGAGTCGCGTAGCGCTTCGGCGTTCATTCTGCGGAGTGGCATGTGAGAGAGCAGGCGATTCTGAGGATCGTGTTGTTGTATCTCAGGAGTAATCGTGCTGGATTGCCTGTAAGTGCGGGAATTCAGCATCAGGTGATGCATGTCTTTGATGCGCCAGCCCTGTTCGACAAACTTGACAGCCAGCCAGTCGAGCAGTTCCGGATGCGAAGGACGTTCACCTTTCACACCGAAATTTTCGAGTGTTTTTACCAGTCCGGTGCCGAAGTGGTGATACCAGATGCGATTGACGATTACACGTGCTGTGAGGGGATGATCTTTCTTTGTTAACCAGCGCGCCAATGCCAGGCGGCGGCCGGTTTTGGGAGTTCCCTTCGGAAACGGTGGTTGCACCGAGAAGGGGGTACGTCCGTCGGTCAGAACAGAGGGGACTCCGGGCCCTACAAGTTTGCCCGGTTGATCATGTTCGCCTCGCAGCAGGATGTAAGTGGGCGAAGGTTCGCCCCGGTCCCAGAGGGCACGGATTGTAAGCGGGGGTTCCATCTGCTGTTTAATTTCAGTCTTCTGCTTTTCGATGGAAATTACATTTTGTTGTGCCTGCTTGACCGATTCTGAGAATTTCGATTCGGGCATGGTTTCTGCGATTCGTAATTTCTCGACCAGAATCCGTTGACGTTGTGTGCGCGTGTTATCGGCAATCTTTAAAGCGCGGAGGGTCTCCTGCTGTTCAGCAGCAGATTGTTTCGGATAAAACTGCCGCAGCATCGCGACTTGCAAAGCTGCAATCGCTTTTTTGTGAGCTGATTCGAGCTTTTTCAGTCTTTTATTGAGCAGGGGGTTGATCTGTTTGACACGGCTCTGCTGTTCCGGTGTGGCTAATTCCAGCGAACGGTTTTTGAAAGTCAGCCAGTCGTACTCATCCAGAGCACCCTGGAAAATCGCTTTGAAGCGATAATAATCACGGTGTGGTAGTGGATCGTATTTGTGCGAGTGGCAGCGGGCACATTCCAGTGTCAGCCCCATAACGCCGGAACCCATGACGTTAATGGCGTCGTTGACGACACCCAGGCGTTCCGGCACAAAATTCATTGTGCGGGAACCGGTCTGGTCAATACCCATGCGGAGGAAACCGGTGGCGACCAGATTCTGTACCATTTCTTCGGTGGTGGCAGGAGCGTTTTCATAGTCAATCAGTTCATCACCGGCGATCTGTTCCAGTAGAAAGCGGTCATAAGGCTTATCGGTATTGAACGCATCAATAACATAGTCACGATATTTCCAGGCGACCTCGCGCAACGGATCAGAGGAGACCCCTCCTTCAGAGTCGGCGTAACCGGCGATGTCCAGCCAATACCGTCCCCAGCGTTCGCCATAACGGGGGGAAGCGAGTAGATGATCAATCATCGCGGCATACCAGTTTGGATCATCTGTGTTATGCCAGCGTTTCCATTCTTTGAGTGTCGGTGGGATGCCGGTCAGATCCAGATAAACGCGACGGATGAGTGTGTCTCGATCGGCTTCCGGGGAGAAGTTGAGGTTGTGTGCTTGAAGCTTCTTGAGGATCAGGTCATCGATTGAGGAAACTCCCAGCGGCGCTTCAGGTGGTTGAAAGGCCCAGTGCTGGCGGTCTTCTTCTGTGACGAGTGGGTCTGGTTCCGTGCCGGGAACATCAGGGGCGATGTTGTCAACAGGGGCATCGGCGGCGATCCATTGTCGCAGGGTATCAACTTCTGAGGGCGGAGGACGTTTGACAAAAAACTTCAGCAGTTGTTCTTGCGGGGGGCAGGCATGGCTTTCGATCCGTTGAATCATCAGGCTTTCAGCTGGTTTACCTGCGATAAAGGCAGGGCCGTGTTCGCCTCCTTTTTGCATACTGGCTGGAGTTCTGAGATCCAGGCCCCCTCGTTTGAGGCGAGCACCATGGCAGGTGGTACAGCGGAGCAACATGATTGGCAGTACATCGTGTTGTGTGAGCTGTTTTTCCTCGGGTTGGTATGGCTTGGCTGACTTCGCTCCTGTGGAGAGCCAGGTTTGGATGAGTTTGCGCTCTTTTTTGGTGAGCTGAGGCTGCCCTTCCGGCGGCATATCACCCGCGTCGATCAGAATCCAGAGCAGGCTGTCATCCACAGTGTCAGCGATGGAGGATTCGCCTGACTCTCCCCCGCGATGGACGCCGGCGACCGTAGAGAGATCCAGCCCCCCTTTGCGAACCTTCTCACTGTGGCATTTACCACATTTGGCAGAGAGAACCGGTTGGATATCCGCTTCGAAGAGGAGTGGTTTTTCAGCCGCTTGGTTCGCTCCAATCGGGAACGAAACGAAAACAGCAACAAACAGAGGCAAGGTAAATCGTGTGGAGATCATAAGTGACGCTGGCAGGTGGGGTTGGGTGAACGCTGTCAGATCTCCATTTATCGTAATCAAAGCTATCAGAGCATACAAGGTAAATCTCGGTGGGAATTGCTGATTCTGGATTGATCAATGTCTTTGGTTTGGAAAACGAAATCGCAGCTAACGTCAGACATTGATTGCTCTTTTCAGAATAGTGAATCGGAATCTTCATTTTTTATGGTGGGGGCTTGAAGAAGCGAAACGCGCCGTGTGAGTGATCAATGATATTGTTTCGCAAGTTTCCTCAATTGCGTCCGACGGTCAAGTGCTGGTATGCTGACTTCAGGGTGTGTACTCTGACGAACGCTTATGGTCCGCACTTGAATGGTCATTGAATAAGTGTGATTTGTCAGCGAAGAATCTACGAAGTCTTTCGATGGCCCCTTTTTTGCGTACTGCTCAGAGTGAACTGGCGCGAGCCGGTGATATCGAGTATACTCTGTATATGTTGGTTGAAACATTTGTCTGACATGTTAGAAAACACTCGATTGTAAAAAAGAGCCTTATGACTGCTGATTTCGCTAAGTTCAATGAAACACAATGTATGCGAGAAAAAGAGAAATCATAGCCTCGCGCACGCGACGCTATCTCCGCAAAGTTTCGCCGGCTTCGGGAACCTGTCAAGCTGAAGATCGCGAAGTGAAATGCGATTTACGTTTGAAACTGGAATCAAGCACTGCACCATTTCTGTTCCGTGCGTATCGCTAGTCTGGCGTCTCGCCTTCAACCGTTTCCGGAACATAATATAGCGAGCAGGGGGCTTGACCAATGAGAGATGCGGTGATGATGCCTGCCAAACGTTACTGCCGAATCCTGCATGGATCGAGTTGAAATCCGTGTCTGGTTTAGAAGGGCGAGTTCATATGTGCAGGATGCTTTCATCCTGCCTGTCAGGCTCCGGGCGTTAAGTTGTGTGGGTTTTGCTGATTACTATAGCGATAGTAGTAATCGCAGGGCTGATTTCACTGGAATCGCTCAGGTTCATCGAATGGTATAACCGAACAAAACAGTTGTATCGTCAGATTACGGACAATCGGTCGATTCATCAATTCTGAAACGTTTACAGGTGTCAAAGGCGATCATGGTACGTTCAAAACATGACGGTTATGTGTTCCAGGTAAAGACGTTCGGGAAAGCTGTTGTTGCAGGTTCCCTGCTGGTGACAGGCTGTTCTATGAATCCATTCATTACGAAGAAAGAGATTGCGCAACCGAAGTCTCTTGTTGCTAACAGCAAGATTGAGAAGCCTGAAATTTCTTCTGAGGGAGATACGGAATTCAAGTCCATTTCGACTGCCAGTCATAACACATCTGCCAGCGATATAGAAAAGACAGAGTCTGTAAAACTGGTTGATGCGGAAGAGCAGCTTTATCCGACTCCACTGGAACCAATTCAGGCTCCCGCAGCCGGAGATCAGCCAGTCCTGACTGGCGGGATGTCTCTGCAAGACCTGGAATCCATTGCCCTGGCAAATAATCCTGCGATACAGGAACTCGCTGCCACGACTCAGAAAGCAGCCGGATATCGAGAGCAGGTGACGACGCGTCCGAACCCGACCGTGGGATATCAGGGACAACAGCTTGCGGACCGTGGGACTGATCAGCATCTGGCTTTTATTGAACGAGAGTTCGTGACTGCGAACAAGCTCGAACTGAATAATCGAGTCTTGAATGCAACCTTGTCCGCGCAATTGCAGGAATTGGAATCGCAGCGTTTCCGCGTCAGAACTGATATTCAAATCCGGTTTTATCAGGCACTGGCATTGCAGAAACAGCTGGATTTGATTGCTGAATTCTCGCAGGTGGCAGAAAAGGGACTGGACTTTGCCATTCAACGCAGGGAAGCCGGAGAAGGGACTCGGGTGGATGTGCTGCAGTCGAAGATCCTAAAAAGTGAAGTTCATCTGACGCAGCGACAGACCAGGGCAAAACTCGCTGCAGTCTGGAGAGAAATTGCCGCGATCTCAGGCATTCCCGAGTTGGAATACACAAAACTAGAGGGAACTCTTCCTACAAAAATCGATGTGGTTGACTGGGAAGGGCTTGCTACCCATATCGTCACTTCCAGCCCGGAGTACGCCGCCGCGCACGATCGCATTTCCCGAGCCTTTGCCGGCTTGGAGCGGCAGGAAGTTCAGCCAATTCCCAACATGACGGCACTGTTAGGAGCAGGAGTTGACTATGGGACTAACTCAGGAATGCTGAATCTGCAGGTTGGTGTGCCTTTGCCGATCAGTAATAAAAACCAGGGGAATATCAGTGCGGCACAGGCAGAAATCTGTCGAGCTCAGATGGAGGCCCTGCGGATTAAAAACGCCATTGAAGAACGCTTGGCAGTCGTTTCCAGGGAGTATGATACAGCCACCGCAGCTATTGATTTGTATTCGACTAACATTCTTCCCAGTGCCAAAGAGTCGCTGGATATCGCGAATCAGGCATATCAGGCAGGAGAGGTTGGTTTTGTGCAGATTCTGCTGGCCCGGAAAACATTCTTTGATACCAATCTTAAATTTGTGGACGCACAATCCCAACTCGCAGCCGCGCAATCCAAGATTGATGGATTCCTCCTGACAGGAGCACTCAAGAGCGTCCGTGATGACAGCGGCGATGCCAGCTTGCGGGATCAGACCTTCAGCCAGCAGTAGTCTGATTCGTCCGAAAGTTTCATTTCAGGGCTGGAATTTAGTTGACAGTTACAAAGTGTAACGTTAAAACTGCATATGTTACATGTTGTAGCATATGGAGCCCCTGATGTCCTCGAAAGAAAAACCACCGCTGAGCGACCTGGAAAACAAGGTCATGTCGATTGTCTGGAACCTCCAGGAAGCAACCGCTGATCAGGTACGCCAGCAACTCGAATCGAGTCAGACTCTGAAAGACTCGACTGTGCGAACGATTCTGCGTCGCCTTGAAAAAAAGGGATATGTCAGCCATCGCATTGATGGCCGCACTTATATCTACGCTCCCAGGGAGCGGTCGCAAAACGTCGCGGCCGACGCGGTTCGCTCGATCATTGAACGCTTTTGCGGCGGGTCAATCGAAGCCCTATTGGTTGGCATGGTCGATCGAGAGGTCATTTCTCCAGAGAAACTGGAGGAACTGGCTGCGAAGATCGCGCAACAGGAAAAGCACACCAGCCCCAGGCGTCCGGAAAAGTCGGACCCGAAATGAGGAGAACAGACCATGATCTCGTCTAACTTCATCGAATATGCGTGGTGGCTCTCGGGGCTGCTTTTGACTCTCTCAATCAAAGTAGTACTGCTGGCAGCATTCGTCTGGGTCGGGCTTGCCGTCGGACGGGTTCAAAGTGCGACCTGGCGTCATCGGGCTTGGTTGTTCTGCCTGGGGGCCATGCTGGTGATGCCTTTCCTTTCGGTGCTGGCACCTGCTATCCCTGTTCCCGGACTCCCGTTGCTGGCTTGGACTGCTTCGACTGAAACTTCTTTTCCTCTACCGTCTGAGCCTATTCCAAATCCTCCCGCCACAACAACACCGATCAAATCCCACGTAAATACTAGATCCCTGGCAGTTCCAACATCCGAACTCCAGCCCAGCCCGACCGCCCCAGTCTCTCTTCAGCCGTCTTCATATCCCAGGGAAGTGAGGCAATCTTCCGATACGTTGACTCAGGCAGTACAACCTCAAACCAGAACAGTGACAGCATCCTTATTGCCGTCAGGGTTCGATCTTCTTGTGGTTATCCTCACTGTGATCTATCTGACAGTCAGTACGGCACTGGCGATACGTCTGGCCTGTTCCATCGGGTATTGTCTACGACTGGTTCGACGCAGTCAGCCGGTGAAGTTACCGGAAGAGGTGCAGCATCTGGTAGCCAGCGCGCAGGTGGTACAGTCTGCCGAAGTCAGTGTTCCCCTGTGTCAGGGAATTGTCAACTCTACCATTATTCTCCTGGAAGACTGGGAAACATGGGACCGATCACTGTTAGCCATGGTACTCTCTCACGAAGCAGAACACATTCGCCGGCACGACCCGCTCGTTTCGTTCCTTGCAGCTATAGGCACCATCTTTTACTGGTTTCATCCGGTTTCCTGGAAACTGCAGCGAACCCTTTCTGATCTGGCAGAACATGCTTGTGACGACGCCGTCATTAGCACTTCAGGTGAACGCACTGATTACGCTCGTATTCTGCTGGAAATGTCCAGCCGTGTTACTTCAGCCGGTCGCCGTTTTCAGCAGTTGGGTGTCAGTATGGCCCGCAAGGCCGAGATCGAAGATCGAATCGAACGAGTTATCGATACGTCGCGGCCACTTTCACAGCGTATCGGCCTCAAAGCGTCAACTATGTTACTGTTCTTGATCGCGGGAATATCCATCGTCACAGCGGGGCTGACCATTGCTTCGACTGCCCAGGCGCTCGCCGAAGAGAAAGCGCCATCCCAGCAGGCTAAACAGCAGGTTACAGGCACGGTTCTGACGCCTGCGAACCAGCCGGTAAAGAATGCCGAGGTCCGCTTGATGACCTACGACAAATCAAAAAGCAACTACGATCACCGAACGACTCGCACCGATGACCAGGGCAAGTTTCATTTCGATCAGGTTTTGCCGGGGAACCACCGCATCGCAGCCTACTGGAAAAAGATGGCTTCACGCCAGCAGCGTTTTAAAGGGCAGCGGGTCAATTCGGGGGATGAGGTCGAATTAAAATTGACTCCTGCGTCCACCTTGGAAGTGCAGGTTCTGAAAGAATCGGATGGTCGCCCCGTTCCCGATGCACGCGTTCATTTTCCCTGGTTCGATCTGCAGCGTGACCACCCAACCAATGCTGAAGGTACGGCTGTGGTTAACGGCTTAACTCCTGAAGAATGGACATTTGAAGTCCTGGCGAAAGGCTTCGAGAAAAACACACAGACGATTAATCTGGCGGGGCAGGATACCACTCGAGTCACAGTAAAACTGAAGCCGGGATTTACCTTGTATGGAACAGTTCGCGATGAAACAGGGAGTCCGGTACCAGGCGCTGGCATCAGCGCGCGAGTACCAGGCGACCACACGAATCGTGCCGGTGGGTACACGAAGACCGACGCGAAAGGGCAATACCGCATTGAATCTTTGCCCCTGCAGGGGCTGAATTTGTTAGTCCGCAAGGACGGCTATGCCAGGATCTCCCCCAAGGTGGAAACAATTGCCCGCCCGATGGGAGAACGCAAGTACGACATCACGCTTCCCAAACGAAAGACAGGGGGCTCAATCCGCGGGACGATTACGGATTCTGAAGGAAACCCCATTACCGGTGCCAGACTCGTCAATATGGGACAATCGTCTGATCAAACACGTAAAACAACCACCGATGCCAAAGGGAAGTACCAGTTGGATGACCTCTATCATTCCCTTGGACGATACAGGGTGTATGTGCAGGCAGATGGCTTCGCCCCCCTAAAACTCCAGGTCACACCAGGCACTCAAAAATCGCCAGCCACGTATGATATCACCATGAAACTCGGGCGAATGATTACAGGAAAAGTGATCGGTCCTGATGGTAAGCCACTTTCAGGAGTCTCAGTTTCCTATGCGGGTCCGGATGGTCATGATCTTCATTTGCGGCGTGCTACCAAAACCGATGCACAAGGAGAATTCACACTCGATTCGCTCTCGAAGGTGGCACCGCTGACATTCAATTTATCAGGCTATTCCACGATCTCTGACCGGGATTTTCCGGCGGACCAGAACAAGCCACTTGTGGTGACAATGAAATCAGAAGGCATCCTTCGCGGCAAAGTCGTCGACGCGCAATCTGGTAAACCGGTCACTGACTTCAAGGTACAGATCACCTTCTCACCTGAGCGCAGGCCGAGTGACCCCCAGGGAACTTTGAGCGGGGTACGTGTGATGAACGGGGAACGGATTGTCAACGCCAGGGGGGATTTCGAACTACGAAAGTTCGTGCAGGGAATGCCGCTGCAAGTGACAATTCAAGCAGAAGGCTATCAGAAAGAGGTCCACGTGCGCGTTCTGGCGCGTGCGGAATCTGACGCGAAGGTGGAAGAGTACCGCCTGACTCCGGTCGATCCTGCAATGCTGCACACATTCGCGGGCAAAGTGGTCAACGCGGATGGAAAACCAGTCCCCGGAGTCCAGCTGCGTCTGATCGCCGCGAGTAAGCGACGAACGGGAGGGCGGAATGAATTTCCCTTCAACTGGGCGATGGTCCAGAACGGGCAACTCAAATCGAACGCCCAGGTGTCGCAGTTCCTGTCTGCGACAACCAATGCAGAGGGACGCTTTGAATTCAAGGATGTGAATTCCAGCCCTGATATCGAACTTGCCTATTGGGGGGGCGGTGTGGCCCAGGGGCGTCTTCCCGGCCTGGAACGCTTCGACAAAAAACAACGGGCGAATATTGTATTAAAGACACAGGCAACAGGGTCACTCCGGGGACAGGTCAATCGCCAGCGATTTAAAGGCATCTCTCGCATAATGTTGCGTGGCGAGGGAACTTATTATAATGCCACCATTTCTGCTGATGGAAAAACTTATGAGATCAAGGATGTCTCCCCGGGGAACTACCAGATTCAAATCTACGGCGCCGAGCTGGATCGTGTGATCGGCGGCAGGAACTATCGAAACAGTGATGTCGTCTTTCGTCAGCCTGTGAAAATCAGTGCTGGAGAACAACAGACAGCGGATCTGGATACGAAAGTACCGCCTCCGATTCAAGGCACGCCCACTGAGATGACCAGGGAGCCTAAGCCGACTCCGCCACCTCTGGGCGGGCAGCCAGTTCCCAAAGATCAGATTCGCCTGGCAGGGCAGGTCATGACTCCTGACGGCAAAGGCATTCCCGGGGCCAGACTCTGGTTGCCTGCCACCGTTAACAAGGACTTTACCGAGGTCAAAGCCGACGATCAGGGACGTTTTTCGATCCTCGTTCCGCGAAAAGTAGTCGCAGAGGATAAAGCATTCTTTGTAGGAATACTCTGGAGTTACGCCCCAGGGCACCAGATTGGCTCTGCGAACGTGTATCAGCAACTTCGCGAAAAAATCGGTGATCCGGTTGCCCTGGTTCTGGGACCAGCCACAAACACCGCGATTGTGGTCAAAGATATCGAAGGGAAACCAATTGCAGGAGTTCGCGTCGATCCCTTTCACTATAAAACCAGTCGCGCATACGAGATTGTTCCAGAACCAATCAGACTGCTGATCGGTGGCAGGACTGATGAGCAGGGTAACATCATGCTGCCGGCTTGCGATCGTCGGTTGCTGCATTCTCTGCTTTCGACGGGCGAAGGTTACGGTAAACAGCAAACACGTCTTCCCGGTGCAGATCAATCACCCGGCATCGTGCCCATTGTGCTCGAACCAACGGGGCGCGTTCAGGGGACACTAACGGCGGAATCTTCCGTTGATTTCTCAGGAGTCAGTGTCTTTATTGATTCGGAAAGTCGGGACATTCACAGCAGTAAAGGAACTGCCAGTCTCACTGCTGACGCCAGTGGCCAGTTCACCATTCCCGAACTGGCGGAGGGCCGCTATCGAGTCTATGCCCGTTTTCCGGATGACAAAGTAAAATTGCGGGCAGTCATCCCGGATGCAATCGAGGTTGTTGCCGGGAAAACCACACGGCTGACAATTCCCTTCAAACCGACGATTACCGCCAGGGGCATTGTTCAGACAAAGGATGAGAAAACACCCATCTCTGGGGCTTGGATTTCTGTCAGACAAGGGGGAAGGCTTAATTCTCAACGAGCCTTTTCTGACAAGGATGGGATCTACACAGCAGAATTACTTCCGGGGGAATCGGTTCGGATTCAATTAATCAGCAAGCCCCGTGACTATTCCCAATGGACCCAGGTGGGGGGGATCTCGGAAACGTCTGAAATTCCAGCCGGAGCCACTGAATTCCAGCTGTCAACGATTGAACTCGTCCCAACCTTTCCGCAGAAAGGGAAACTGATCGATGCTTATGATCGCCCGGTCGAAGGAGCTATGATTATGACGGTGGATTCAGGCCGGATCTATTCACGGGGGAAATCCGATGTGGAAGGAAAGTTCACACTGCATGTTCCCAGAGGGTTTCAGGCCGAAGAATATAGCATCGACTTCGGTAATCGTCCGCCCTATCGTGTGAATGCCAAAGTCGTCAGCAAGTCACCTTTGCTGTTACAACTGCCATAGACGCTTTGTCTGGCACTTTACACTATTCGTCTTTAAAGCCTGGATAATCAATGCAGATCTGGGGCTGGTTGTTTGAGAGATACTTGGCGGTATTTCATCAAAGTCGCGATATTTGACAATTCAGCCTGTTTCAGGTTTCCGCAGATGCTTAGGTCGCGAGCTTCCTGAGAGTCCCTCAGACAGGGAATATGAGGGCAGGATGCTTTCTCGTTCAGGAAGCATGGAAGCGATTTTGAATAGCCCAGAGCATTAAGGAGACATGTCCTTTGTCTCTGGCTTGACGCAAAGACGAATTGAGATGTCGCTATTACGAATTGGCATCGGTCAAGTTGCGCTTTATTCTCGGTTAAGATTCCTGTCTCTTTCGTTTTCTACATTCAATCCGTCACTGATTGAGTGATTCTGTTTATACCTTATTACTTGAATCGAGAATCTATCATGCGCCGACGTGCTTTTACTTTGATTGAGTTGCTGGTCGTGATTGCCATCATAGCCATTTTGATTGCTCTGCTCCTGCCGGCTGTTCAACAGGCACGCGAAGCGGCCCGTCGTTCTGCCTGCAAAAATAACTTCAAACAGGTGGGACTGGCTCTGCACAACTATCACGAAACACATTCCCTGTTCCCTCCTGGATCGCTGATTGCAGACAGTACCTGTGGTTATTCTATTCAGATCCGTGGCTGGGCCTGGAGTGTGTATATCCTGCCGTTTCTGGATCACGCCAATTTGTACAATCAGTACACCTTTACCGACTATTATTACAACACGAGCGTTGCTGACTGGTCTTTAGGTGCGACACAGATCCCCGTCTATCTCTGTCCCAGTGACGATCAGGGGTTTGAACTGGTGACTTGCTGCAGTAACCGGACGAATGGTGGTTGCACTGTTGGCTCTAAAGGTGACGCCTGTGATAAGCAGGATTTTGGAATTACCAATATGGCGGGAGTGGCAGACAGTGTGCAGCGTCGTTGCTCTGCGACGGCCAATCGTATGGGGGTGAATAAAGACGGCATCTTCTTTGCGCTCTCGAATACGAAAGTCAGAGACATTGTCGATGGTACGAGTACTACCTTTATCGTAGGGGAAGTACTCGGCGGGGGACCTGGTTCTAATGAAGGGTTTTACTGGAACTACAGTAACTTGGTCGATACGTCCGATGGCATCAACGGCTTTAACACACGTTTAGGGACACCGCCGGGGAATTATCGATTGGATGGGGCGCTGTCCAGCAGGCATACCGGTGGTTGTCATATGCTGATGGCCGATGGTAGCGTCCACTTTATTTCTGAAAATATCGATGCGGGGGTTCTAGCAGACCTGACCACACGGGCCGGTAGAGAGGTTGTTGGCGAGTTTTAATTTTAAGCTTTGACGTTAATTTTTAGCAAAAGAAAGAGTGTGAACCAGTCAGGGTTCCTCTCTCAGTTTATTAATAAGGATACACAGTAATGATTCGAAACGGGCTGATTCTCGGATTATTAAGCCTCGTCCTGTCTGGTTGTGGAACACAGCTTGACGATGAACCGTTGCGTCGGGTTGTTCAGGGGACCGTAATTTATGAAGATTCACCTGTCACAGATGGACTCATCAGGTTTACTCCCCTCGGTGAAAAGGGGGGGCCTGCTTCCGCGGCTTATATTGAAAATGGCACATTCGTCATTGATCATAAAGGAGGCGTACCTCTAGGAAAGCATCGTGTGCAAGTGGAAGCTTATCGCCCCGTCGATAAGAAAGCGGAAATCAGCCCTATGGACGATGGTCCGACCACAGAACAGTTTCTGCCAGAGAAATGGAACTCCGCTTCCACGCTGGAATTTCAAGTCGATGCGGGAAAGGCGCCGCTCAAACATGAATTCAATCTGAAAAAAGAAGCAAACTGAAAAGAGGGCCTGTTTAGTCAATTGACTCTGATGGCTGAATGTCAGTTTCCACAGCATTCGGTGGGTTTAACGTATAAATCGTCAGGCCTTCGATCTGTTTCCTGCTCTGGGGCAGTAGCAGGCTGAACAGCCAGCCGCTGAGAGCACAGGTCAGAATTCCAATGGCACCGTACAGAAAAAAATGGACAGTGCCCCGTAGTTGAACCTGATAGAGCACAATCGCACTCAGCGAAAATCCGACGAGGATCCCTGTCTGGCTGGTGCGGCGTGTGAAAATACCTGCGATGAACATTCCTGCCAGTCCTCCACCGAACAGTCCCATGATCTTTAGAAACTGATCCCAGATGGACTGTGTGTTCGCACGAGCCAGATAGATGGCAGTCAGTGTTCCGAAGATCCCCAACAACACCGTCAGCAAACGTGCCAGTCGCAATGCACTACGGTCAGATGATTGAGGTCGGAAACTCTGATAAAAGTCAGCAGTGATGGCCGTCGCCATGGAGTTGAGACTGGTATCCAGGCTCGACATGGAAGCGGCAAACAGACCGGCGATCACTAAACCCGAGATACCGGCGGGAAGTTCATGCACAATGAACCAGGCAAAAATTTCGTCGGTTCTACCGAGTGGATCGAGTCGCTCCGGGCTGGCTTGGTAAAAGACCCACAAGCCGGTTCCCAGCGCAAAAAACAGCGTCCAGACGGGAATCGATGCAGCGGCGTTGAGCCAGATTCCCCGCGCCGCCTGACGTTCGTCACTGGTGGTCAGGTAACGCTGAATCACTCCCTGATCACTGCTGTAGGGAATCAGAAACTTGAACAGGCTCCCGACAATTACGACGCCGATTCCCGTCGATGCCACGTCCCAAGAGTAATTTACCGCATGCAGTTTGCCCGCTGAGAGACTTGAGGAAATGGCTGTCTCCATCCCGCCCGGAATTTTCGACAGAATGACAAACAGACTGACGAGAGCCCCTCCAATCAACACGAGAACCTGTATGACATCAGTCCAGATAACAGCTTCGATGCCTCCCAGCGTCGTATACAATGTCGCCACGCAGCCGATCACCAGAATACAGGTATAAATATCCCAACTGCTCACAGTCGAAAGTGCCAGTGCTGGAAGATAAACCACGACCCCCATACGCCCCAGTTGAAACAGCAGAAACGCACTGCTGCCGACCAGTCGCGAGGGCAGACCGAAACGATATTCCAGATACTCATAGGCTGTTGTCACATTCAGGCGACGGTAAAAGGGGAGGTAAAACCAGATCACCAGTGGTGCGACCGCCAATATCATGAAGTTTCCCAGCAGGTAGACCCAGTTGGTCCGAAAAGCCATGGCAGGAAATGCCATGAAGGTAATGGCACTAAGCGAACTGCCCAGTAGACTCAGTCCGGCAGCCCACCAGGGAATGCGTTGACCAGCCAGAAAATATTCACGACAGTCCTGATTCCGTCTGGTAAAATAGACGCTCATTGCGATGAGCATCACCGAGTACAACCCGAGTACAATCAGGTCGGCTACTTGAAAGCCTTGCGAGAGCCGCTGTGGATGTCCCCAGAACAGTCTCTCCGGATAGACCATCAGCATGCCACCTTGCCAGTTGCAGACTGACTGCAGCGTTGACTGCGATTGATCGGGCATTGGCTCTAGTATGAAAGGGGCGATGCGCCAGGTATCGGTGATCGTGTGATAGAGCAGATCATTGCCGCCTGCGGAATCAGCAGGTAGCAGGAAATGAGAGGGGCCCAGAGCGAGGGGCGGCTGACTGAAAGTGCTGGTCGGAGCAGGGGTGGCTGCTTGCCAGATCTCCTGATTTTTGTAGAGAAAAACTTCGGATGATTGTTTCTGCAACAGATACAGGCTTCCGTTCTGAACCCGGAGTACTGGCTGCTGGAGCTGCTTAACTGGTAGTTGCCATTCCTTCCAGTGGGGTTGCTGATTTGCGTTGGCTGAAACATCTATCGACCAGCCTGTACTATTGGCACTGTTCTCAAGCTGGCCCAGTACATACAGCACATCATTCAGAACGGCACAAGCTGGCTGTTGAATCCGATCCGGCAATGGGGGGAGCGTAGAAAGTTGCAGTTGCCCATTGCTTGCTCTGATCAGACGTACTTGTGCTGATGTTCCCCCAGTGCAGATGATGCCGGCCGTGGTAGGTTGCAGACTGGCACCCTGTTTCAATTGTTGAAACAGCAATGGCCATTCCTCATGGGATGCGAGGTCAGCCTGCTGCCAGGTTGCGTTGGGCCCGTTGAGCGCGAAAATGCGATTGGCGAAGACAAAAAGCAGTTGATCGTGCAGGACGACATACTGGCCAGCGGTTTCAGGTGCCGGCAAGGGAAGCTCCTGCCAGTCTAGCGCAGCAGTTAGAGGCACATCAGCGCAAGCACTTCCGCCGAGAAACGCCAGGCACAGGCAGATCAGGAGGAAATACTGTAAGACATACTGCAGAAAGCTTCCTCCTGTTCTACCAGGAGTCAAACCTGCTGTATAAGTCATTCAGACACCCAATGCCGATACAGATCCTTGATGTTGTCAGGAAGTATTTCGAATGCCTCTCTGCGAACCGGGATCGCATCGTAATTTTTGCCTCCCGTTTCCAGAACCATCCGCTCATGATCGGGAGTGCCGCGAATAGTGGGAGTCAGATTGAGCCACCAGGGAGCATAGCGAATGATCAAGGCAGCTCGCGATTCGTCACTAAAATTCGGTGCGACGGCATGCCAGAGCCGACTGTCGTATAATAAGACGCTGCCTGCAGATCCGGTCGCTTGAAGTTCAGCTGGATGATGTGCATCCTGATCGATGCCGCTCATTCCGCCGGCGGCAGGGTTGTTATCATATTTATGGCTGCCGGGAAGAATGTAAGTCGCGCCGTTCTCTTTTGTAAAAGGAGTCAGCATCCAGATCGAAGCCAGATGCATCATTATATCCGGGTAGGGTGCCTTGACGTGCGTGGTGTTCGTGGCATTGTAGGGCCAGTCGGCGTGCCAGTACCCCCGATCATTTCCGGGATACGTGACCACACAGTCCGTACAGGAGATGCGGACAAAGTCGCCGAAAATCTCTTCTGCAACTCCCAGTACACGGGGATCAGCCAGGTAAGGGGCAAAACACTGTGTGGCATTAATGACCTGCTTTAACAGCCCCACACCGATTACACCGATCCGGTGTCCGCGGGCACGCGTTTTTTCGAGCTCGCGTTCGGCTTCTTCGTGATGCGCCAGTTGAGCGGCGACAACTTCTTTACGGATGGAATCGACCTTGTTCGCAGGAATCACATTTTCAACAACGCAGTATCCATCCTGTTTGAGGCGAGAGGCAATTTCAAATTGATCCATAGTTGTTCTTACTGCTTTAGTTGTTTGATATTTTTCAGCCTGTCCTGTATTCCCGTTAATGTGATACAGTCGATTATTGTCTGAAAAGTAAGGCTGTCGGCAGTATCACTTGATTGAGAAACTGCCAGATTACTACAGTAGCATGTTCCTGATTATCGTCTATTCACAATTGCGAATCAGGTATTCTGATACGCGTCATTTTCGTGCTGTAGAGTATTTAATGTTATGGTTTAAACAATATGCTCGGGGCTCTGAGAGGCCTGGCGAAATTCTCCTGGCGTCTGACCGACTTTACGGCGAAACAGGTCCATAAAATAGGCTGCACTGTTGAACCCGCAGCGGTAGGCGATTTCCGTATTAGACAGGGGAGTTTCTGCCAGGAGTTCTCGGGCGCGCACCAGTTGCAGGCGAATAATCTCTGCCTTGGGAGAACGTCCCAGCAGTTTTCGAAATCGTCGTTCAAGTACGCGGCGTTCCAGATTTACCTGTTTCACAACGTCTTCCACCTGAATCTGCTGACAGGCATAGCGTCTGATATATTGAATCGCGGTTGCCAGTTCCGGATCTGTGACGGCCAATGAATCCGTCGAGTGCCGAGACACAACCCGGCGGGGAGGGATCAATGTCAGATCGGAAACCTGTTTATGATGCATGAATGAATCTAACACGGCGGCCGCCTGGTACCCCACCCGTTGCGGATCTACGTCGATGCTGCTCAGACGTTCGTCACTGAGCTGACAGAGAATATCGTCATTGCCAACTCCCAGTACCGCGACCTCTTCCGGAACGGAAATATTGTGTGTCTGACAGGTGTTCAAGACTTCCCGTCCTCGTGTATCGTTACAAGTGAAGAGTGCCAGTGGCTTGGGCAGGCTTTGTATCCAGCGGGCGATCTGTTCCTGTTCACGTTCCCAGGAAGGCCCCTCTTTTCCGCCTCCTCGTGGCGTAAACAACGCACATTCGGCTCCGGTCTCCTGAATTTGTTGCTGAAAATAAAGACAACGCTGATCCAGCATGGGACGCAGACCGGCACGAAATCCACATGCCGCAAATGACTGATAACCCCGGTCCAGAAAATACTGAACTGCCAATTTAGCGACCTGCTGATTATCAGGCGCTACAAAGGGAACTTTGGGTTTAGGAACAAGCTCTCCAAGCAGATCGATGGTGGGGACGCCAGACTGCTTTAACAGTCGTGCGGTTTTCGCAGTATCAATGAAAGCGATAATCCCGTCCCCATCCCAGGATGAGATCCAGGAAGGCGCCACTTGTCCGAAACCGCAGGGGCGATACAGAATCGACCAGGTTTCGTGTTCTTGAATATATTGCCAGACGCCGTGCAGAATTCCACGTCCGTACCCTCTCGACGTTTCCACAAGCAGCGCTACTCGCAAACGGTTCACAATGATGAGCCTTATTGTTTTAAATCAGTAAACTTCCGAAAGCAGTTGATATTATTTTATTTGTCAGTTCTGTTTGTAGAGACTGTCACCTGGAATAGCAAACCGATTATGCCCTTAAAATCAGAAGTCGCAAAAGTGAACATGTTATTCGCTATGTTGAATAGACGTCAGTTGCGTCAGCGACAATCATGGGAGTGCGGAATCAAGGCAGATCACCAGATTATATCAGACAGAGCATCGTTGATTCGTGTAGGATATAGGATAGACATTTATCAATTCAGTACAGGAGCAGTGACATTATTTGCAATTCTCTACGACGATTCATATTCCTGTCAATTTTGTTGGCGGGATGGTTCAACGTTTCCATACTCTTTGCGAAAGACCCTGCGATCGACAAACTGTTTCTCCTGGCAGGTCAGTCGAACATGGTTTCGCAGGGAACGCTCACCGAACTGCCGGATAACTTACAGCAACCACCGAAGAACGTTTATTTCTGGTCGAAAGGAAAATGGGTTCCCTATCATAATAAAGTTGATTATGTAGAACCCGGAAAGGAATTCGGTCCTGATTTAGCGATCGCTCATGAACTTTCACAGGCATATCCGGACCAGGATATTGGTCTGATCAAACATGCCAAAGGAGGCACAGCAATCAGACTTTGGCAGCCGCGCATGCCTCTGCTCAGGGGACTGTTTCAGAAACTGGATGACGCGCAAAAAGCCAGCGGGGGAGAAGTTGCTGCCCTGTTCTGGATGCAGGGGGAACGGGATGCCCGTTTCCATGAACCGGCATATGCAAAGAAATTCCGTAATCTGATTCAAGAGGTTCGCCGGAAGTCTGACCAGCCTGAATTACCGGTTATCTTCGGCCGGATCAGCAGGATCATTCCGCAACGGGAATCTACAGAGAATATCCGTCAGGCACAGCAGCAGGTTGCCGATGAAATGGCAAACGTGATCATGGTCGATACGGATTCATTGGAGCGGAAACCGGAGGAAATCACTGTTAACGGAAAGCCAACGACACTTCTGGCACATTATAGTTCCCGCGGGCAGATCGATCTGGGGACCCACCTGGCACAAGCATATTTAAAACTGGCATCGGCAACGGTCGACGATCCTCAATCACACTCTCTGGTGAAGCGATTATTAAAGGCGGAACCAAACGCTCAAGCCTGTTGCGAGAATGCAGCCCAGTTCGAAATTGCTCCCGTCAATCTCCCTTACAATCCCCAGGGAGACAACGACCATTATGGCTGGCCCGTAGCTACAAAGTCGGGGGATTCCCTGATTGTCGTTCATCGCGCCATGCCGGGACATAATGTGAATGTCGCGGGCAAAGCTGACGCCGATACCACCTATTCCGTGATTGTGCGTTCAACGGATGGAGGAAAAAAATGGTCTACACCTTACGATATACGGAACTGTATGCAGGCAGCAGACCGTAACCGTGGCGGTATGATCCCCCTGTCTCATCGTTACAAATTCGGCCCCAAAAATCTGAGTCCGCTCGGCTACAAAGTGCATCTGAATGCTGTTGGAACGACGCGGGACGGGGCGGTCATTCTGGTCTGTAATCATGGTGTCTTTCGTTCGGATGACGAGGGGAAATCCTGGCGTCATCTGAAAACCGCTTTTCGGGAAGACCATCATTCCGGTCCCATTGTTTACGTCGGCCCCAGGATCATTGACGATCCGAAACTAGGCCTGCTGTTGTTTGGACACCATACTCACTATAAAAATAATCGGCCTGGCAGCATTGTGAGGGAACTGGCACTCTATCAATCGAAAGATGGGGGCGAAAGCTGGAAAAACATCAGCATTCCTCTGCCCGACTGGTGCCATCAGGCCGAGCCCAATTTTGTCTTTCATCAGGGAGAATTTTATGGGCTGGCCCGGAATCAGACAACGCGCAATTTGATTCAGATGCGCGGCAAGCCTGGAGCGCCAATCGAAGTCAAAGAGACCAACATGATCAGTAAACGCTCGGTAGATACCTCCGACCTGATATTCAATCCCGTGACCGGAAACTTCGAAGCGGTGCAGTCAGACCGTAGCAGCATGTCAATCAATCTTTTCAGCATCGCACCCGAGAAATGGGAGACGGCAGTATGGAAAATGGAATGCCGACTGTTTGACCGCGAAGGTAAATTTTATGAGACAGCCGATGGCTTCCATACCGGAGGTTCCGTAGTCGATTTGAAAACCGGTGTGCAGCATGTCTTCTTTTATTCCGGTGCACCGGGCGGGCCTGCAGGCGTGTTTCGAATGACGCGGCCTCTCAAGACCACTCTGCTGACGACCGATCGCCAAACGGAAATACAAAAATGAATGCGCTCAGAAAAGAAAGTATTGCCCTGTGAATATTCCACGTCGCTCTTTTTTAAAGTCGTCACTGGCCTGTTCCCTACTGGGGGGCTATTCCACTTCGATTCTGCATGCAAAGGGAGAGTCGATTGGCAAGAATCGTCCACTCTTGAAGCCGGTGCATGATCAGATCGTCTGTCCCTGGATGCCCCACTTTCCCCGTCACGATCATCAGTTGATTTTTCCGTTGGATGACGAGCATCTGCTACTGGTCTGGTCGGAATACTACAGTCAATCGGAAAATCCGTCACAAAAAAAAGGCCACTCCGGTATTGGCGATCATGTAGCCTGTCAGATTACGTCCATGGTCTCAAAAGATAAAGGACGGACCTGGGGAGGGCGTCGGGGCATACAACCCAACGAATGGAAACACAATGTGAAGCATCCGAATCTGGTTCGGCTGTCTGAAAATGAAGTCTTGTTCTTTTACGTCGGCTGGGACAGTGCGAAACAGCGGAATGTGTACTGCCGACGTTCAACGGATAATTGCCAGACCTGGGGAGAGCAGCGTCAAATTTCCGAATCGGGGTGGTACTGCTGTAATGCCGACCATGCACTGAGACTGAGTACCGGTCGTGTGATCGTTCCCGCGCATGGACCGTTCGCAGAAAAATACATTGGGGGCACTGCCTATAAAGGAGGAAATCTGCATTCGTTCGTCTTTTATTCAGATGACGGATTTCGCACCTGGAAGCGAAGTGTCGACAGTATGACGGCGAAGGGACGCGGCTGTCATGAACCGGCGATTGTTGAGTTGAAAGACGGTCGTCTGTTGTGTTTTCTGCGCAATACAAACCAGAGACTTTATCAGAGTATTTCCGAGGATGGCGGTGTGCACTGGAGCACTCCCGAGCCGTCAGAGCTCCCCGCACCCGAAGCACCTCCGCTCGTCAAACGGATTCCCAAGACCGGCGATCTGTTGCTGATCTGGAATAATGTGGCCTCACCTTCAAACTGGCCACGTACGCCGTTGACCACAGCGATTTCTCAGGATGAGGGAAAAACCTGGAAGTACTTCAAGGATATCGAAAACCAGTCTTCGGTAGACGCATCCTATCCCTCGGTGACGTTTGTTGGTGATGAAGCACTAGTCGCCTACTATTCCCGTTCCACCAAGTGGAAACGCGATTCGGAAATTACTCTGCGGATTTATAAAATCGAGCAGTTTTATGCCTGACGAGAGACAAAATTAGTCACTCAGTACGAACAGACATTTTGCCATTTAGATTGTTGACCGTTCACTTCTGCCCCGGGCCACTTGCTTATGGTTCGTGGTAATACCTGATCTTTTACGCGGTCTAGTCGGGATGACAAGATTTGAACTTGCGACCTCTGCGTCCCGAACGCAGCGCTCTACCAGGCTGAGCCACATCCCGCTGTGACTCTCATTCTAACAAGACGGCTTTTAGAATCAACGCAGGAGAGGGGAATCCTGTTTCCTCTTTTTGAACATTGTGCTGTGATCGCAGGGGTTACTGTTCGGTTGATTTTTAAGCAATCTTCCAGATTTCTCTGGAGGTTTACTATGACATCAACCTCGTCTCGTCTGCGTTGATTTGGCTTGTTTTAGTAGGGTTGTACTACGGGAGCACCGGCTGTAGCCGGTTGTTCGGAAGGGTAATGAGCCGGGTCGACATTGATCGGTTCAGGAGAAGCCGCCATCGCCGGGACTCCCAGTTGAACCGGCTGACCTGCCACACCAGGAGCGACCAGCATTGGTTGAGACGCCATTGATTGACTGGATAATGCGGACGCATGGCTCATCTGTGGGGCATTCATCATAGCGATAGTACCTGTTGAGCCGCCGTTGGTGTATGTGGGCAGGGGGTGTGTATAGCTGGCCTGGGCTGTGCGAGTCTGGTAACGGAACAGACTATTACCATTGCCTACCGGCCCATGCTCCCAGCCTTTTGCTACAATGCGATTTTGTGGGCTGGTCGTTGAATATGGTTTTTTAATGGAAGCAATCCGCGACTGGACCTGTGGCTGGTACCATTCCGAATTCAAGGATTGTTTATACATGGCCAGTGCTTCGTCTGAGCGACCGGATTGCTGATACACCTGACCTAAATGTGCAAGCACTTTAGGATGATTGGGGTCGACGTTCGAGGCGGCTTTCAGCGACTGTTCGGCTCCAGAAAGATCCCCTGACTGCTCGAGCATCCAAGCCATTTCGAGATGCGATTCTGCGATATAAGGTTGAGTGTCCCGCCATGCCGTGATGTGCTGTGCTGCTTCCTGTTGACGACCTTGACTGATCATTAACTCGGCCAATCCGTGGTGAGAAGGTTGATGCGAGGGGTCAAGGCGTAATGCGTTGCGGTAGGTCTGTTCGGCACCTGCCAGATCTCCTTCTTTTTCCATAACCACGGCCAGATTGTGGACATAGTCTGGATTGCCAGGATTGTCGGCAATGGCACGGGTGAACGCGGCATGTGCCTGAGCATATTCACCACGCTGGTAGTATCCATTTCCCATTTCATTACTGGCGACACCATGCATTGAATTGCATCCGGTAAATCCCAGTATGCCTAGAGAAAATAAAACGGCGAAGTTGCTGATAAATGAAAGTTTGATCCGAGTTGAGTGCATCGTGCACATCTCCATGGTTTGTAAGCATGTCTTCAGAATCCGTTGCTGAAGTTTATGCTGCCGGAAAATGGTTTGGAGAGTTTTGAGTTGATGATTTGTTTTTATTTTGAAATGAGAATGAGGTGTGTGTGGGGGAAGATATCAATCCTCTAAAATTGCAGCAAGAGGAATTTGAAGTTTTTCGCTGAAATTCTGTTGTGAATTAAAAAATGATGGAGTGGCTAAGCTTATTCTATAATGAGACATAGAGCGAATTTAATCATCCACTACCTCAGGGCCACGCAGGATAGGCGTGGCTCTATTGCGGAGGGGTTACAGGCTTGGCTGGGGGAGCAGGCAGGCCTTCTTTGGGCTCGACCAAGGCGCCATGTTTTTCGATATGAGAAAACCAGCGTCGGGCTGTGGCGCGTCGTTGTGTTGGTGTGGCAATCGCAGAATAATCGATCTCGCGGCCTGTCAGTTGATTGATATAGTTGAAGGCCAGTTCTCGGACCGCAACGTGATTGTGCTCCAGCCATTCGACAAGTCTGCCTGAGATGAATCGATCCTGAGCGTCTTCGGACTGGAATCCCCATAACAGCCGCTCCATAATTTCAGCCAATGCGGGGGAAAACTGCTTTTGTAATGCTTCTTTCAGTAAGTCCCCGTTTTTCGGATCTCGTGGCAGCCAGTTTCGGATACCGTTGATGGCAGCAATGCGAGATTCGTGGTGGTCTACTTCATCAAGGACTTTAACCAGTTCCTGATAACGATTGGTTAGTGCCAGTGATTTGGTTGCCAGGTCGGAAATGTTGGGCTTCAAATCTTTTGTGATGGCAGGCATTGTCAGTGAGACGAGTTGGTCGTCGTTGAGTTCTTTGACAAACGAAGCAGTCAGGCGACGTGAAAGATATGAATTGTCTTTATAGTCCGGTTCGACCCAGTGGGGAACACGTAGCGGTTTGGATTTATGGGACGGATTGATCATGCCGGCAGCGCGATCTTTCGCTGAGAGCGACATCCACTGGCCAGCGTCGATGGTATGTACTTTCCCTTTTCCATCAGAGAAGCGTATCATTCCGGAATAGGTGTAAAGAGTGCCCGTATAATTAGCAGAGCCGAGCGTTTCATCTGGTTTGGTTGGCTGGACAGGATCAATTTCAATACCGCATACGCTGTCCCTGGTGACGAGTTCAATTCGCCAGAGTTCGTCGTTTACTTTGATTGATAACGTAGGACCTGCGGCATCTTTTGCATCATTCAAACCTCGCGATGCTTCAATTCGGAGTCGGCCTTCCTGAATTTGAAACCCCATTTCGGCTGCTTTATTTTTTCCGATATACGTGACTGCGGTGCCTGGAAGGAGTACCACTTTACAGAAAGCCTGAGGAATATTAATTCGTGCAGTGAATGGTTCCGGGGATGCGACTGTTGAGTCGACCTGAATTGGACTGACCTTGGAAAGGATGACCCAGTCATTTTTGTCTGCCAGTTCGTGTTTTTTATCAACGCTGGCCAGAAAAAAACCATCTTCTGACTCAATTTGAGCGGCTGGTGCTTGTAAGGCGGCATCTGCCAACTCAATTTTTGGTGGTTGTGATTCTTTGGGTTTCTCGCTGGCTGTCGTCATGGCGACTGTTTTATTATCGGGAGCCGTTGTCGTCGGAGACGGCGTTTCTGGTGTTTTTCCATTTTGTGTTGCTGGGGGAGTTGCTGGTAGCAGATTTGCGACTGGTGGTTCTGCGGGAACGACTTTTGAAGCCGCACCATTTTCCGCGTCGGCTGGTGGTGGTGCATCGAATGCTGGCGGTTTGGTATTCATGGCAAGAGCCTCGCCCTTCGGTTCCGTCTTAGCATTAGTGGGTTTGGCTATCGGTTGTTCTTCTGGCAGCTCTGGAGCCGCTGGTTCTACCGTCTCAGGTTGAGTTGCGGGGCCGGTTTGTTTGTTGACAGCGGCAAGATCGACTTCCTGATTTTCGGGAAGGTTGTTTGCTTGTTGTGATTGAGTGTCACGCCCTGAGAAAAGGTCTGGGAAAAATGTTTCGTCTCCAAAGAAGAGGCCTGCCCAGACAACACCGGCAAGCAGGACCAGAAAGTAGGGGGTAAAGCGTTTCCAGAGTGGTTTGGTTTTCAGGTAATCCGGGATGCGAGAAGAAAATGGTTCGACGTCATTTGCTGGTATGGTCTGTTGGCTCGCCGTGCCGGTAGCTTTAAGAGGCGTTTGCGCAGTCTGTTCGAATGATTCTGACGGCACAGTACTCTGATCTGTTTCACTCGGAGGGGCCAGGCTGTGGTCAACAGAAACCGGGCCCAGTGCATAGATGCGGTCTCTTGTGTTTGGGTTGATGGTCGCTGGTTCTCCCAGAACCAATGTCAGGATTTGATGCGAGGCTGCTACTTCAACCAGGTTTACATCCGAATTCAAGCAGATTTTTTCTACGTCGGCCACGCTTTCTGGTGACAGCGTGTTGTCCAGATATTCGGCAATCGAATTCGGGTCGGGGCTGGAGCCGGGGCCTTCTACTTCAGGGGCTGTCAGGCGACGTCTGCGCAGAACATCTTTAATTCGTTCAACAAGCGAGGATGCATAGCTGCTTTCTTCTAACTTCTGACCAATCTCTTTGATTTGAGTTGGTTCAAGGACATCATCAAGATAAGCAATCAAGGTTCGCAGAGTTAAACGCATGGGGCACCATCGTCTTTATAGTATAGGAATCCGAGAAAAACGGCCTCTACCATAGTTAGTGCCCCAACAGGCTGAATTCCGTACAGAAAATGTCTCCGAATTTTAAAAAATGCCAGAATAAATCTGTTCGGATGCGACACAAGTCACGTGAGTGTTGATGTTTAGGCACTCAGTTGGCTTTGGGAGAGGTAGGCTTGTTTTTTTGAGCCGCTTGCTGCTCCGGCCCCTGGATGATCAGTGGGACATAGAGTTCGGGGAAGTCGATGTCGTTTGTCTTGATGACAATCAGACCATTATGTTTTCCCGGGGGGACAACGTCTTCCACAATCACTTCCAGCTTTTGTTGACGCAGTCCGTCTTTCTGTTCTAACTTGCCGAGCTCTACTTTAGCGTATTTGGAAGTGCTTTTTACGCTGACGATTTCAAAACCTTTACCGGATCGATAGTCGGAGACCGTTATCGGGTGAATTGTACGACCTGGTGTGAATTGGTAAATGACCAGCGCTTTGGGTTTTACCACGAGCCTGCGAATGGGAAGTTCCAGTTTCAGTGTCAGTCTGGTTGTTCGTTCCTGAGTATCCTCATAGCGAAAATCAACAAAGTACTCTTTCTGGCCGGGAGATTCTCCGGCGGTTTCCATTTTCAGCTGAAACTCTCCGACTTCATTCGGAGCATATACTTTCTTATCCAGTTGCGGATTCAGACAGCCACAACTGGGGATGAGTTCTTTGACCGTAACAGTCTGGTCGCTGAGATTTTTGAAGCGAAAGCGGGCACCAACCGTACGCGCTGTTTCTTTCACCAGACCGGTATCTACCAGATACGTTTCAAATGCCAGAGCGGGTTTCGGTTTCCCGGCGAGTGATGTTTGAACGCGAGAACCAGTTCCGTGTGTGATGATAGCAATCGCGAACGGCAAAATAGCTAGACTAAGTAGAGTGCGTCTGGTCCATTTTGATTTTGTGATTTTATCGCGCATGGCTTCCGTGCCCGTTAAATATTGATCTGGAGACTGAAATTTCTAACAGGGCGTATGATTAGCACAAGACGGTATTTAGAGCAAGACCGTCTTGTTGATGCATCCTGTTTTACATCTCAAGTTTCCAGTGTCGAGGAAACTTCGGTATTTCCCGCGTTCGATTTCAGGCTACTCATTAAGAGTAATCCGAATAACATGATACCCGCACCTATCCAATAGGGGGAAGTGATACTTCCGTGAATGAACTCGTTTTGTGTTCCTTTAAACAGAATGATTCCCGCCAGTGGACCAAGGATACGAGCCAACGCTGAGATACTCTGTCCGACTCCTAAGACGCCCCCTTGCTGGTCTTCTGAGGTGTTCAGAGATAGTAGCGACTGTAGAGAGGGAGTGGTTGCAGAAAATCCGATGACAGAGATAGGCAGGACGGCATACAACAGAGTGTACGAGCCGGAATTACCGGCTACTCCGATCAAGAGCAGGCCAGCTACCATCAAGACGATCCCAGCCAGACCCATACGGTATTCGCCGACTTTGGGTATCAAGCTTCTCACCAGAAATCCCTGGCTGAGCGTTAAGATGAAACCGATGTAAGCGAAGATGAAAAAGTTGCTGCGGGCCGCAAATCCGAGTTCTTGCGTCAGCAGGGAGAGTGTTGATTCAAACTGGGCAAACGCAAATGTGGTTAAAAAACTGGTGAGCAGGATTAAACCGATGCGTGGACGGGAAAGTGCATGCCGAAAGCTGGCGACATCAAACCAGTGACGCCGTTTCGCTAGTAATTCGGCCGATTGTTTATTGAGTGACTCCGGCAGTTTGAATATGGAGAGCAGGGCGGCCATTCCGGAAAGCACGCAGGCGACATAGCCAGGGGCTGCACTGGGAGTCGCGCCGGTTTCAGCAGAGACAAACGCAGCGCCGATTAACGGACCAAAGGTAAATCCGATTCCAAAAGCCGCACCGATGAGCGCCATCCCTTTGCCGCGTTCTTTCGGTCCAGTGATATCTGCGATATAGGCCTGGGCTGTGGGAATTGTGGCACCGGCGATTCCGGCACCAATGCGCGTGATGAACAACCACGACAAAGCGCCAATGCCCAGAAACATACCTTCTTTGCCCAGTGATGTCGCAAAGCCGAACATGCCGTAAAAGACGGTGGAGCCTAATAATCCCAGGATCAGAATCGGACGACGGCCGACGCGGTCAGAAATGCGTCCCCAGATGGGCGCGAAGATAAACTGCATCGCAGAAAACGATGCCATCAGCAGTCCCAGTGTGCCGCCACCTGCTTCAAAGTGTTCTCCGTACCGAGGCAGAAGAGGTAAAACGATTCCAAAACCGAGCAAATCGATAAAGACAGTAACAAAGATGAGAAACAGGCCTGCCTTGCGTCCTTCCGACACGTGGGTCCCCTTTAAACTTGTGATCGGGTGTAACTAAAAGAAACAATGCCGAGGATGAGTTTCCTCGGCATTGCTGAATCATGATCGAATTAGACTTTGAATACAATAGACAACGATTAAGCCGTCTTGTCTGCAAAATCATCTTCGGGAGTGGCTGGGTTATCAGGATCAAACCATTCTGGTTTGAACTCAATCCGAATTTTGTGCTTCATGGCCAGGTTGGAAGTCAGGGCCATAATGGCATCAGCCATCGCAACTGTTCCGTTACACTTCAGGCCGCCTTCATAAGGGCCTTTGAAGTTGTTGGTGCGAATACAGTGAGCGAAATGTTCCATTTCTTCTGTATACCCGCGGCTGATTTTATCACCAATTGCCTGGTTGACGTCAGAAGCGGCTGCAGAAGGTGCGGTCGTTTCATAGGCATCCAGGACCGGGCCACTACCATCGCTGGAGTTGATGACCCACAGACGTTGATCTGGACCACCGCCACCAGTAGAGGGGCTGGATTCTTTGAAGAGCAGTGCTTCCTTTTCTGTCTTCATGATCAATGTACCCCGGCTTCCCAGAACGGTCTCACCGTAAGGCTCCCAGCGGTTGGTATTGATTGAAGAATAGGTCACGATGCAGATATCACGTGGATTCGTTTCGGGATCGTAGTGGGGACCAGGGAACTCGAAGGTGACGTAAACGTGGTCATCGATTTCTCGGTCATCTGCCTGTTTGTCCTTGGAACCGATTCCTTTGACACCGTAGAAGTTTTTCCCGCCATAACCTTGAACGGCCAGGGGATGAACTTTGCCCAGGAAGATACTGCAGGCATCGAGTTGGTGACTTCCCAGTTCGGCCATCAGGCCGCCACCAGTTTTGTTGTAGAGTCGCCAGTTAACGAGTTCGTCCATGTTGTCATAACCGAATTCTTGGACTTTTTCTTCCAGTGCTGCTACATCTTCTTTAGGGACGCTCTTGCGCCAGCTGTCACGTCCGGGGAAGCTGTTATTGCGATGCCATTGAGCGCGGATGTGACGAATGTCGCCGAGCTCGCCTCGTTTGACGATCTCGTTAGCATTGTCATAGAGCACACTGTAATGACGCTGGTGGCCGACGGCCAGCAGCAGTTTCTTTTCGCGCGCTTTTTTGATGAGTTCTTTGCACTCGGTAATATTGTGTGCCATCAGTTTTTCAGAAAGCACATGCAAACCGGCGTCAAGAGCCGCCATGGCAATGGGAGCATGCTGGCTCAAGGGGACGGCGATCACAACTGCTTCCAGGCCGAGTTGATCTTTGGCGGCAATCAGTTTTTTATGATCGTCAAACTGTTTGATCTTCGATGCTTTTTCCTGCCCCAGTTTTTCGATCAGACCGACCCGGTGTTCGTTGCCGTGTCCGTGGAATGCTTTGTGGCGATTCGTGGGACGCAGATCAGCGATCGCGACGATTTCCATATATTCAGGCGGATGTTGTGTGATCAGTACGCTGCCTTCATCGCCGGTTCCGATGAAACCTACTTTGACTGGTTCGCCTTTGAGTTTCTCATACCCAAAATAGGCAGCACCCAAGCCTGTCGTTGCAGCAGCTGCGGTCGTGATAAAATCGCGACGTGTAAATGCAACAGCTTCATTAAAGTTGTCTTTGCCAATTTGTTCCTGTTCAGGGGTTAATTGCATATTTTTTCTCCTGATACGCGACACGTATCGATTTCCGGTAGGGAGGAATGAATTACTCAATTATAGGCGGGAAACAAGGTATTTGTTAGATGTATCCTCATTTCCTACGAAAATTTCAGATGAATCAGTGAGTTTACTTTGTCGTTTTTTTCTTTTTGTGGAAAAAGCGATAAACAAGGCCATCAATTCCGAACCAGGTCCCTGTTGGCAGGGCAGCAATGGCCAGCAGTGCGATGACTTCGATCAGATTTTTATTAACGATAAAACTGTGTTCAGGTCCTGGTGCTTCAGGAACTCCCGGCCAAGGTGGCATGACGAGATAGAATGAGAGCAGCATTCCAGCGGCAGCGATTGCGGCGATTCGGGTGCCAAAACCGACCAGGAGTAACCCCCCCAGAATCGTCAGGGCGGCAATCGTCATCATATTGATGCGATGGATTTCGGTATCTTCGTGAGGGATCGGGCCTGCGGCCAGCTGTTCCGGAGTGAGGAGCTTATTGGCTTCGGTTTCCATTTCATCTTCCAACGCCCGAATTGGATTGACAAGGTCGGCTTTCATCTGCTGGGTTTCCGACCAGATTTTATTGAGATGATCAACTTTGTAAGCCTGGTCCGCCTTCGCCAGTTTTTCTTCGTAACGATCCAGGGCAAGCTTGTATTGTTCAATTTTACCGATGCGTCTGCCGTCGATTGTGCCTTCCTGTTTCACATTGATTTCGCCGGCCAATTCCGGATTGCCTCTCAGTGATGCCTGCATTTTCTCTATATAACTTAAGCGGGCAGAGCGGGCGTAAACTTTTTCGACTGCTTCATAAAATTCCCGATCCAGGGCAGTTCCGCCTTCCAGTTTTCCGTTGTCACCTTTTTTGACAGGCACCATTGACTGTAGACGTTGTTTTTCTGCCGGGGTCAAGTGTTTCTGTCCGTCTACGATGAGCAGCTTTCGTTTGGGGTCATATTTCACAACACCTCCCAGGCTGCCTCTGAATTCGACTTCAGGCGGTAATGCACTCAGTTTCGCTGCGAAATACTTACTTCCATGAACCATTTGATTCAGTTTTGATTTTTGTGCATCCGTCAGATTGGGATAATGATTCAGGAATCGTTGTTCCCATGCCGTCCACTTGGCTTTAACTTTTTCTGCGTCCAGCCAGTTCAAGTCATTGGGATCGCCGGTCATGCTGCGGAAGTGATCGCGGAACGGACCTTTGGCATTATTCAGATAGCCGGCTGCCGTCCAGGGTCTGGTAGAGCTTAAGCTGTCAATCTTCCAGAGGCCCTCGTACAGCAGTTGCCAGCCGATACTGAGTCGTAATACAACAATGAACAGGATCGCAATCCCTGTGATTTTCTTTAAGTCTTTCACTCTTAAACCCTTTATTGTTTTAAGGGGATTTCAATATTTTGTTTCGTCTTATCTGTTTTCGGGAGACACTTGCTTCACTGCTTGCTGTTTCCGCATGAAGTCAATTCCAGTTGTCTTGTGCTCCGTGATCTCACAACGCCGTTTTGTTGTTGAGCAGAACTCAAGAAAGAAACACGTTTGTTATGTGATTCCTGTCTTAAAAGAACACGGTCTCTGGCGTAGATCTCACTTGAACTCTGTAGTAATCGGTTCGGAACACTTGGTAAAGTGCAGCAGAATCGACACCGAGAACAGAGACGTTCTTTCAATATTCCTTTATAGCGATAAATCATTGTGACAACAATTGGTCGCGATCCAGGAACAGAAACTCATTCGGAATTCCGCGAATTACCGGTGAGAGTTTTCGACCTTGGGTGGGTGGTGGAATTAAAATCGTACCGACTTCACTATGATTATCGCAATACTCCAAGGCCTTTTCGATCCCGATTACGTAAAAAGCCGTCGAAAGTGCATCGGCTAAAGCGGCATGAGGGGCGATAACCGTTACAGACAGTAATTCTGAGACCGGCCAGCCAGTTCGTGGATCCAGAATGTGACCATAGCGTTTTCCATCATGGCGAAAATGCTGTACTGAAGATCCACTGGTCGACATGGAGGTATTTTGCAGTAAAACCGTCCCCAGACGCTGGTTGGTAAACAGCGGATTTTTGATGCCGATGGGCCAACCGGGAAGCTGATTATGTGTGCCTCGGGCGAGAATGCTGCTGAAACCGCCATAAAACAGCCAGTTTTCCAGTTCTTGTTCTGTCAAAAACTGTCCTGCAATATCGAGGGCATAGCCTTTTCCGATGCCGCCCAGATTGAGTTCGTTTTCAGGCGAACGAAATTGAATCGTTTGTTTGGAATTGTCAAATTCAAATTGGTCAATGCCGGTATGTTGAAGGCAGTTGTCGATTTCCTGTTGGGAAGGGATGCGTCCCTGCTGTCGACACTCTCTCCAGAGTGTGATTAAAGGGCCCGAAGAAGGGTCGAAACTACCGGCGGTATCCAGGCAAATTTGACGAGCCTGGTCAAGAATTTCGAAGAGTCGGGGATCCATACTCACCGGACCAGCGGCCGCCGTAGAATTCACACGCGACATTTCGCTGTCATTTTTGTAAACCGTCATGAGCTGCTCGAGCTCATGCAGCATGTCCAGTGCATCCGAGGCGTGCATGACCTGTGGGTCAGGGCTGGGGTTCATTACGACGGCAAACTCAGTTGCCATGGCTCGTGTGCTCAAGCGAATGGTAGAGCCACCGGTCGGTGCTGCGAAGTCTTCCGTCGCGTCATTCAGGTAGTTCGCTAACTGGTCTCCGGCTTGCTCCGCGGCTTGTTTTAGAACGCGACCCGTCAGGAAATCACGACGATTGCTGTTCGTTTTTTTCTCAGACATAAGCGCAGCTTGAAATCATGTAGATTACCGGAGCGTATTTGCGGTGCAGACAGTCACTCGCTCCTGGCAAGTGACTGCTTTTTCGCCGGTTTAAGTTCGCTCAAGCAAAGGAAGTAAAATAAGGCACGGACGCAGCCCGTTCTTTGATTTCAGACTCACTCTTCAACAACTGTGCCAGGAAGTCATAAGTACCTGAAATCAAGGCAGACCGTGCATTTTCGGGTAATGTGCAATCGAATTCCTGGTCGCCGCAGCGGATTTTCATTGTAGTCAGATCCACTGTGAGTTCCTGGTCTGGATGGTCCTGGATTTCACGATTCAAGACTTCCAGTGTTTCGCGCGGGGCGCAGACAGCGGGAACTCCCAGTGAAGTGCAGTTTCCGAAAAAGATTTCAGCATAGGATTCGGCGATAATGGCCTTGATTCCCCAGCGAATCAGTGACTGGGGGGCATGTTCGCGTGATGAACCACAGCCGAAGTTACGGCCACCAAGCAGGATTGAGGCATTTTGATATTGTGGTTTATCAAAGGGGTGATCCGGGTCTTGTATGCGATCATCTTCGAAGGCGTGTTCTCCCAGTCCTTCAAAGGTAACGCAACGTAAAAACCGTGCTGGGATGATGCGGTCTGTATCAATGTCATCCAGTAAGAGTGGGATGCCAGTTCCAGTGATGCTTTCGATTTTTGTCATTGATCTGTCTTTGTCGTTTTATTCTATGATAGTGCGATTGGTTTCAGGTGAAGCGGTTTTAAGCCGTGACGGCGCTCAGCATTTCTCGTACATCGGTTACACAACCATTGATGGCAGCTGCGGCGACCATGGTGGGGCTCATCAGTAGCGTTCGTCCAGTCGGGCTGCCTTGTCGGCCTTTGAAATTCCGGTTGCTGGATGAGGCACATAATTCGTTCCCGACCAGTTTATCCGGGTTCATTGCCAGACACATCGAGCAACCGGCCTCGCGCCATTCAAAGCCGGCATCGATAAAGATTTTATCGAGACCTTCTTCCATGGCCTGCTTACGAACGAGCTGTGAACCAGGCACAACCAGCGCTTTAACGTGATCAGAGACTTGGCGTCCTTCAACGACTTTCGCTGCTTCTCTGAGGTCGGAAATTCGTGAGTTTGTACAGGAACCGATGAAAGCAACATCGATTTTCTGCCCTTTAATCGGCTGGTTTTCTTCGAGTTCCATATAGCGAAACGCCTCTTTGATCAACGTTTGCTCGTCTTCCGGATAGCTGGAAATGGGAGCCAGATTCTCGGAGACACCGACAGACTGAGCAGGGGTGATTCCCCAAGTGACCGTAGGTTCGATATCGGCTGCATCGAATTCAACCACATCATCAAACTGGGCATCCGGGCCGGACGCCAGGCTGAGCCACCATTCTGCTGCTTTGTCGAATGCTGCTCCCTTGGGACTAAACGGGCGGCCTTCGAGGTAATCGATGGTGGTCTGGTCGGGGTTAATGTAACCACAGCGAGCTCCCCCTTCGATACTCATGTTACAGACGGTCATTCGTTCTTCCATCGACATGCGGTCGAAGACGTCACCGGCATATTCGTAGGCATAGCCAACGCCACCTTGAACGCCTAATTTGCGAATGATGTAAAGTGTTACATCTTTAGCAGTTACGCCTGGACCCAATTCGCCGTTGACTTTAACCTGTCGTACATTAGGACGTCCCAGTGCCATGGTCTGTGTGGCGAGGACATGGGCGACCTGGCTTGTTCCGATTCCCAAAGCAATCGAGCCAAACGCACCATGCGTACTCGTATGGCTGTCACCACAGACAATGGTCATTCCAGGCTGGGTGAGACCTTGCTCAGGACCGACTACATGGACGATTCCCTGGCGGACATCATCGACATCCAGCAGCGTGATGCCAAACTCTCGACAGTTCTTTTCGATGGCGGACATCATCTGCTCTGCGAGATTGTCTTCGAACGGACGTGCCTGGTTTTGTGTAGGCACAATGTGATCCACGGTTGCCATGGTTCGTTCCGGGAACATGACTTTCAGATCACGGTCACGCAGCATTTCAAATGCCTGGGGGCTGGTGACTTCATGAATCAGGTGTAAACCAATTAGTAACTGGTCCTGGCCAGAATCAAGGGTTTTGACTGTGTGTAAGTCCCAAACTTTATCGAACAGGTTTTTTGTGTTACTCATCTTTTTCTTTATTTCGTTCCAACTCGTAGTTTACAGACTGAAGACAATTCAGCTGCGATGATGTTTGATTGCCAGATATGTTGGTGTGACACAATGGCAGCGTCAACGGTTCCTGTGTACTTATGGGCACGTTTCTTCCGGGGGGGAAGATTGCAACCAGGAAATATACACGATTCGCTTGCTTAATATAAGGAATCCAAACCTGACAAATCCAAAAAAGCAGTGGCAATGATCACGTGGACTCAAAATAATCCACAGAATCCACCAGACTCACTGCAATGACTCATGACATTATTGCAAATTTGTCAGCAATTTGTTTAACATTGTAGGAATTTTGTGGAGTAAAAGGAGCAAGAATTTTAAAAAGGTGTGCTGGAACCGTTGTGTAATGTTCAGACAGCTTTTAAACTCCACGGCTTGATGCAAGTTGTTGCCTCATCATCACTTTGCGAACACCAACATTGGCAGGAACGTGGGCCTTTAGCCTTAACCTACTGTCGTTGTTCGGGTTAGGTTCTATTTTTGCGCTCGTTTTCTACCATAAACGGGCTGTTGCAAGGCAGCAATCGATTATAAAAGATTTGTATGATACGCTTCTGTTTTAGTGATTAACGGTCTGGATATCAAAAGTGTTTGAAGGATTAACGTCCAATCTGAAAAGTGCACTCAGCGGTCTTGCCCGCGGTGGGAAACTCACCGAAGGCAATATCAGGGATGGTTTGCGCGAAGTACGGCAGGCCTTGCTGGAAGCAGACGTTAATTATGAAATTGCAACCAGTTTCATTGAACGTGTCACCGAACAGGCCGTTGGTGAAAAAGTTCTTAAGGCCGTTCGCCCCGACGAGCAGATCGTCGGTATTGTCCATCAGGAATTGATCAATCTGATGGGCCCGGTTGAACCCGGATTTGATTTTAGACCGTCTGGCATCACCGTCATTATGATGTGTGGTCTGCAGGGAAGTGGTAAAACCACCACCTGTGGAAAGCTGGCCCGGCTCTTAAAAGAGCAGGGACGCAAGCCGATGCTGGTCGCAGCCGACTTGCAGCGTCCCGCGGCGATTGAACAGTTGAAGGTGATCGCCGGTCAGGTTGATGTGCCGGTACATGCCGAATCTCCCCAAGGGACAACCGCTGTTAAGGTCTGCCAGAATGGATTGAGCCAGGCGAAAAAACTGGGCAACGTTGATACGGTGATTCTCGATACCGCCGGTCGCCTGCACATTGACGCAGAGTTGATGCAGGAGCTGGAGCTGGTAGAACGCAAGCTGCAGCCGGATCAAGTGATTTTTGCCTGTGATGCGATGACCGGTCAAGATGCCGTGAACAGTGCTAAAGCATTCAATGAAGCTTTAGAACTGGACGGTGTGGTTCTGACTAAGCTGGACGGTGATACCCGTGGTGGAGCCGCCCTGACAGTCAAAGAAGTCACCGGCGTTCCCATTAAATATATTGGTGTCGGAGAAGCATTAGATCGCCTGGAGCCGTTCCATCCAGACCGGATGGCGGGACGAATTCTGGGAATGGGTGATGTCGTCTCACTGGTTGAGAAGGCACAACAGCAGTTTGACGAAGAAGAGGCTGCTGATCTCCAGAATCGGATGGCGCAGGGAAAATTCAGTCTGAATGACTTCCAAAAGCAAATGGCAACCATTCGAAAAATGGGGCCGATGCGGGAAATCATGAAAATGATTCCCGGTATGGGCGGCTTGCTGGATACGAATCCGGATGTCGATCCTGGCTCCGAAATGAAGCGCATCGATGCGATTATCAGTTCGATGACGCCAGTCGAACGCGAAAACCCTGAATTGATTGACCACAGCCGCCGTCGTCGGATTGCGCTGGGAAGTGGGTCAGACCCATCAGATATCAGCCGTCTGGTGAAAGACTTCAACAATATGGCCGGTGTGATGCAGAAAATGGCCGGCATGGGCATGCGTGATAAGATGAAAGCCATGCGTGAGTTGTCTTCCGGCGGGATGATGGATCCGATGGGCGGCATGAGCAAACAAAAAGAACGCAGCAAACGTGGGGGAGACCCCGTCAAGCTGCGAGAGAAAAAGAAAAAAGAGAGAAAAGCCAAGAAGAAACAGCGTAAGAAGAACCGCTAGTCGGACTAACGGTTTTGGAAGCTGTTCCAGTGATATCGCAAAAATTTGTATCTTCCATAAAGAAGTAAGAGTTCGTTTCCAAAAGGAGAAATTAGTGGCAGTTCGTATTCGTATGAAAAGAATGGGTCGTAAACATCGCCCCTTCTATCGTATTTGTGTAATGGATTCACGCAAACAACGTGATGGTGAAGCAATTGAAGAAATCGGGACTTATGATACTTCCGTTGCTGACAAATCTAAGCGTGTGACAATCAACATGGAACGTGTTGATTACTGGATGTCGGTTGGGGCGCAACCTTCTGACAATGTTGCGACGCTGATAAAAAAAGTGAAAAAGAACAAGTTCGGAACAGCGGCTGCGCCAGCACCTCTGATTGCTCCCAAAGAGCCCGAGCCAGAAGCTGCGGAAGAATCAGCAGAAGCAACAGCTGAAGCTTCTGACGAGGGCGCTGCCACTGAAGAAACTCCCTCAGAATAAGTTTCTGAGTCGATTTGTTACAGGACCGCTCTGTGAGAGAGCAAAATGCGATTTGATATTCTAACCTTGTTTCCTGAGCTATTTGACAGCTATCTTGAGCAGGGGTTGCTCAAGCGAGCGATTCAAAATCAACTAGTTGAGATTCAGCGTTGGAATTTTCGCGACTGGGCCACAGACAAACATGCTTCGGTAGATGATCGCCCTTATGGTGGTGGTCCGGGGATGTTGATTGGCTGTGATACCGTTTTTCAATGTGTTGAGCACGTTCAGGAGCAGATTCCTGAGCCTGGTAAATTGATTATGCTGACTCCCCAAGGGAGAACGCTGAACCAAAGCCTGGCTCAAGAGCTGTCAAAAGAACCGCAACTCACATTGTTGTGTGGAAGATACGAAGGGTTCGACGAACGAATCCGCATTGGTCTCGATCCAATGGAAATATCGGCGGGTGACTTCATTACCAACGGAGGGGAAGTGCCTGCCATGTTGATTATAGAGACTGTGATCCGGTTGATTCCCGGAGTATTAGGTGACGAAAGCAGTGCCAAATACGATTCATTTTCTGAATCAGGCCTGCTGGAATATCCTCAATACACGCGGCCTCAGAACTTTCGTGGAATGGAAGTTCCGGAAGTGTTATTAAGTGGAAATCATCAAGAGATTGCACGTTGGCGACACGAACAGAGTTTGAAACGAACTCGCGAGCGGCGTCGAGATCTTTTGACTGAGTCGGAATCAAATTCAAGTTGAACTAAAATAATGTAAACAGAACGTTTCAGACTGCCTGATCAGGTATTCGGGAAACGTCCTCAGAGGACATTGAGTCATGCAGGATTTATTGAAAAAAGTAGAAGCATCCAGCCTTCGTGAAGAACCACTCGAGTTTGAAATCGGGGACACCGTCGATGTGCACACTCTAATTCAAGAAGGTGACAAACAGCGGATCCAGATTTTCAGTGGAGTCATCATCGCCCGACGTGGAAGCGGAACACGTGAAAATTTCACCGTTCGGCGTATCGTTGCCGGTGAAGGCGTGGAGCGAATTTTTCCCGTCAATTCTCCTAAAATTGCCAAGCTGGACGTCAAACGTCATGGTCGGGTTCGTCGGGCAAAACTTTACTACCTGCGTGACCGGGTTGGTAAAGCCACACGTCTGACCGAACGCCGTGCGAAAAAAGACGAAGAGTAAACTGCTGGAAACACACCAGAAGCACTGATTTCTCTCAGTGCTTCTGGCACAGACGTTTGACTCGTCGTTTTCCTTTATCTCGGCTTCCCTTTTCGAGTGCATGCCTATGGCAGGTAAGTGGTTTGGTAAGTTGCTGGGTGATCAGGGAGAACGTACTGCTGTCCGATTTTTGAAGCAGCAGGGGTATTCGATTCTCGCCCGACAGTATCGCACGGACCTGGGAGAAATCGATATCATCGCACTGGACGGTGAGACGATTGCGTTTATCGAAGTCAAAACTCGAAAAAGCAATTCGAAAGGAGAGCCCTTCGAAGCCGTCACACAGCAGAAGCAAATGCAGCTAACCCGGCTGGCAGGCTCATTCCTGAAAAAGCATCAATTGCTTCATCAACCGGCCCGGTTTGATATCATCTCAATTCTCTGGCTCTCAGAAAAATCAACTCCCGAAATTCAGCATTTTCAGAATGCCTTCGAACCCTCTGGTGAGTTTCAATTTTTTACTTAATCCTGCTGGATTGTAAAACGCTACAGATCCTTCTACATTAACGTAGAATTACTTTGTTATCACGTTTGCCACTGAAGGAATGAGACATGTCTGTAGAACAAAAAGCGGCTGAGTTAGGTCTTACGTTTGAACCGATTGAGCCTGGATATCTGAATCTCTGTATCAAGACCGGAAACCTTCTGATGACCTCAGGTCATGTGAGTGATCAAAAAGGAAAGCTGGGAGAAAATGTCAGCCTGGAAGAAGGGATCGCTGCTGCCCGGGACTGTGCCATCAAAATTTTACAATCCGTGCGAGACGAGCATGGCACACTGAATGGTTTAAAGGTGATTAAACTGCTCGGCTGTGTGAATTCGACTCCCGACTTTACAGACCAGCATCTGGTGATTAATGGGGCTTCAGACTTGTTTCATGAACTGTATGGCAAGACGGGAGATGGTTTTCATGCTCGCAGTGCACTCGGCTTTGCTGCGCTTCCGACAGGTGTCGCTGTTGAGATTGAAGCCATTTTTGAGATCGTTGACGAATAGTCAGTAAACAGAATCAGGCCTGTTTCCATAGATAACGTGAAATAGGTCTTCAGGCCGGATAAACCTCAGAAATTAACATTTTTGGGAATTCGCTTGACAAAGTGACGTGTAAAGTGTGTAATACTAGTCGATTGGTATCGGTTAGGTACTAGATATGGTTGAAGGGGACCTCAATTATATTAGCAGGCCTGATTTGATTTCACTCGAATCTGCGAAAAGGATTTCCAACCTGAATGTACGGGAGTTTTGCTCTCAGTCACACCCATGCTTTTTAAAAGCACCTTCCTTAAGTTCTGTGGGCTCATTTTGCTGCAAGGCAGTGTCTTTGTGACAGCGCGAGTTCTAAACAGTTATAGTCATATAACCTGTTTAATTATTAGAGTTTAAGGGTTTTTTCTTTGGGTTTGAGATCGCTCTCAGATTTCTGGTTGCCTTTTTCCGATAATAAAAGAGGAGAAGGAACTCAATACAGTTGAAGTAGTAATTCTCAGGGTACTGAGCACAATAGTGTTAAGCTGAGAGTTTCAACAATCTTACGACTATAGTTTGAAACAATGTTGTTAATGGATTTGCATTGTTTTTGCTGTAGGAGATTGAGGGTCAGGCTAAGATGGCTGGGTCAAATCAAACGCGAGTGGTGATTTCCGGAATTGGAGTTGTTTCTCCAATTGGTATCGGCATCGATGCATTTTGGCGGAATATATGTTCAGGAAAGTCGGGGATTGATCGTCTCCAGACCTTTCCTAATGGAAATTTGCCTTCCAAGCTGGCAGCAGAAGTCAAAGACTTTCAGCCAGAAATTCACCTGTATAATAAAAAATTCTTGAAGGTCATGTCGCGAGACATCCAGTTGGGTGTTTCTGCCGCTTCTGATGCTGTACGTAATGCCGGAATCAAAGAGGGAGTTGTTGATCCGGAACGATTTGGCGTATCCTTTGGTGCTGGTCATATTCCGACGACCCCTGACGAGTTGGTAGAAGCCGTCAAACACTGTGCAGAGCATGATACCTTTGAAATCACACGCTGGGGCGAAGGCGTCATGGGGCAGATCACGCCTTTGTGGATGCTGAGACAGCTTCCCAATATGCCCGCATGCCATATTTCAATCGAACACAATGCGCAAGGCCCAAACAATACCATTACCAGCCAGGATTCTTCAGCTTTGCTGGCATTGTCAGAAGCGATGCGATGGATCAAGCGTGGTGCCGTCGACTGTATGATTGTTGGTGCCTGCACGTCTAACATCAATCCGGTTGACCTTTCACGCAAGAATCTGATTGACCTGTTGTCACGGGATGAAGATCCCAAACGCGCCTGTCGACCGTTTGACCGTGATCGTGATGGTACGATTCTCGGTGAAGGGGCAGCGGCATTCGTTGTTGAGAATTATGATCACGCGGTTCGCCGTGGTGCAGAAATTTATGCCGAAGTGATCGGACTGGGAGCAGGCTGTGACGGCCGTGCTTCTTCGGATAATAATCATCAAAATGATACCGGACTGGTTCGTGCCATCGAATCTGCAATGCGACAGGCAAATCTGAACCCCGGTCAGCTTGGCCATATTAACGCTCATGGCAAGAGCACGAAGATTGATGATCAGGTAGAAGCCCGAGCTTATCACCGTCTGTTTGGTGATGATGCGACGAAGATTCCGATTACGGCTCTCAAAAGTTACTTCGGTCACTTTGATGCTGGTTCCGGGGCTGTTGAACTGGCGGCAAGTATTCTTTCACTCCGCCACAATGCGACTCCTGCGACATTGAATTACGAAACTCCTGACCCATTGTGTAATCTCAATGTGGTGCATGGTGAAGCTCGTCCGCTTTCGATTCCGACTGCCATGTCAGTCAGTCGAACTGCCTTTGGTCAAAGTGCCGCTGCGATTTTACGGGCGATCTAAGATTCACTTTTCAGCCGTTGCTGTTCTCTCATTCCTGTTTGCGCCTTTTTTGCGCGCTTTTCTATCTTCCCCTTGAGAACGAGAATGAAAACTATCAGAATGATAGTTCGGGTAGGCCATTAAAACATTCTCTCTCAGTGCTGCCTTCCATCAGGGGAAAACTATTTCGCTCAACATTTTCTCAGGAGATTCCGTCATGGCGACAGACGTGCTAGATTCGGTTGCAAGCATTCCACAAATACGACAGACACAACTTTTGATTAACGGGGAATGGCGTGATGCGTTGAGCGGAAAGACTTTCGCGACCGTGAATCCTGCGACGGAAGAGGTGATTGCAAATGTAGCTGAGGGGGATGCCGCTGATATCGATCTAGCAGTCAAAGCAGCACGGACGGCATTTGAATCGGGGCCGTGGTCCAAGATGGATGCCCGTGATCGTGGGCGGCTGATATATCGACTGGCTGATCTGATTGAAGAAAATATTGAAGAGCTGGCTGCTTTGGAGTCGCTCGATAATGGAAAGCCGATTCGTGACAGTCGCGCCGCCGATTTACCGCTGGTGATTGATTGTCTGCGATACTATGCCGGCTGGTCAGACAAAATTGAGGGGACCACCATTCCCATTCGTGGCAACCATTTCTGCTACACCCGCCGGGAGCCTCTGGGAGTCGCAGGTCAGATTATTCCCTGGAATTTTCCCTTGTTGATGGTGGCTTGGAAGTGGGCCCCCGCCTTGGCTGCAGGGTGTACCATCGTGATGAAACCCGCGGAGCAGACGCCGCTTTCCTGTTTGAGAATGGCGGAACTGGCGATGGAAGCTGGTTTTCCTCCCGGCGTGATCAACGTAATTCCCGGGTATGGCCCCACTGCCGGCGCCGCGCTGGTGAAACATCCCGATGTGGATAAGATTGCATTTACCGGCGAAGATGCGACGGCCAAGATCATCATGGCGGATGCGGCGGCGACATTGAAACGACTGACTTTTGAACTGGGTGGTAAAAGCCCCAATGTGGTATTTGCTGACAGTGATCTGGATGCAGCCGTTGCTGGTGCGGAATTTGGACTGTTCTTTAATCAGGGACAATGTTGTTGTGCCGGAAGTCGATTGTTTGTCGAAGAGTCTGTGCATGAAGAATTTGTAGCCAAGATCGTTGCCAAAGCGGCTGCACGCAAATTAGGTGACCCGCTCAATCCAGAAACAACTCAGGGACCTCAGGTTGATCAGGCCCAGATGGAAAAAATCTTGAGTTATATAAAGAAAGGGAATGAGGCGGGAGCCCAGTGCGTTACAGGGGGAACCCGTTTTGGAGAGAAGGGATTTTTTGTAGAACCGACCGTCTTTGACAACGTGACCGATGAAATGCCGATTGCCACCGATGAAATCTTTGGCCCGGTACTAAGTATCCTGCCCTTTAAAAATGTCGAGGAAGTGATCAGCCGGGCGAATAATACGCACTTTGGCTTAGCGGCTGCGGTCTGGACGAGTGACGTGAAAAAGGCACACCTGATGGCGGATCGAATTAAGGCAGGGACGGTCTGGGTCAATTGTTACGATGTGTTTGATGCCGCCGCGCCGTTTGGTGGATTCAAACGGAGTGGAATCGGACGCGAGTTGGGAGCAGCGGGGCTTGCCAGTTATACGGAACTCAAAACAGTGACAATGAATCTTGATTAAGTGGTTTCTCGTACATTCAGTCGTACTAGAGAGCAAACTCATTCACATAGATAAGTTCGAACTCACTGTCTCATAGTGGTTTAGAATCAGTGAAATTATAGTCTCGAATGTGATGTGAGGATCGACCGCGCAATATATTTTGCTATAATCGGCCCGTATCTGAAATCAATTCACCTGGAACAGGAAGTTCGAATGGGCTCGTGGCATATCATATTTACACTGGGAATCTTTCTCGCTGCAGGTCTGCTGTCGGGCACACTGGGTGAGTTGTTCCGTTTGCCTAAGGTGACCGCCTATTTATTAATGGGTGTGATTCTGGGCCCCGCGCTACTTGATCTCGTACCTCACAAGCATATTGAAGAGCTGGAGCCGCTGACAGATCTGGCGATGGCGCTGGTTTTATTCGGCCTGGGAAACCATTTTACCCTCTCGCGCCTGCGTCGATTATTTCACCGTGTGCTCCCACTGTCGCTAAGTGAAATTCTCGCTACCTTTTTTATCGTCTATGTTGGATTATTACTGGTCGGCGAATCGGGAAGTGCTGCGATTCTGCTTGGTGCGTTAGCGATAGCCACAGCGCCCGCGACCACCATTCTGGTACTGCGAGAAATGGAGTCGGAAGGACCGATTTCCGAGTACACGGGAATTCTGGTGGCGCTGAATAATCTGGCATCCATTATTGCATTCGAAGTCATTTTTGTCGCCGTGCTCTTTTTGAAAGGCGACAGTGCTGGAGGATCCGTCTTTTCGGGTCTGGCCCATCTGGGCATGGATATCTTCGGTTCTATTTTCATCGGTGTTTTTGGTGGATTCATGATTAGCTATGGCAGCTCCATCATCAAAGGGAGCCGCCGAATCATCATGTTCGTCGGATTGATTTCCCTGGCACTGGGATTATGCCGCACGATGGAATTACCTTACATGCTGACATTCCTTGCTATGGGCTTTACTGTCGCGAACTCACTGGCAGAGGAAGAGGTGCCTAAGGTTGAAAAGGAGCTGTATCCGCTGACCGGGTTCTTGTGCGTCCTCTTCTTCATCATTCATGGTGTGGAACTCAAACCGAAGCAGTTTATGGAAGCGGGGCTGATTGGTGGGAGCTATATTGCCTTACGCTTACTAGGTAAATATTTCGGTATCCTGGTTCCGGCGAAAATGCGTGGTGAAGAACCAGAAGTTTCCCAATGGTTGGGAACCACTTTGTTTGCACAAGCGGGGGCAGCAATTGCGCTCTCGGCGATAGCGGTGGGGAGAGATGAAGTGCTGGGAACCCATCTCCAAACCATTATTCTGGGCTCGGTGGTATTTTTTGAAATCGTTGGGCCGATCATGATCCGACAATCCGTGCTGCGTGCTGGTGAGGTTCCATTGATCAATGCTATTCATCATACGGCTGGAGATCCGATTAGCGAATTTCAGTCTATGATCAGACGGTTCCTGGTCTCTTTTGGTCTGCTTTCCGAGATTGATCAGCCCCCCGATCTGATTCTGGTTGAGCAATTGTATCGCAAGAATGTAAAAGGAATTTCACAAACGGCGACATTCAACGAAGTGATTTCGTTCATTGAGCATAGTCATGATAATACGTTTCCAGTTCTGGGCCCCAACGAGGAAGTTGTGGGAGTGATCCGGTATCAGGATCTAAGTAACACTTTGTTTGATCCTAAGATTGGTTCGCTAGTGAGAGCAGCAGACCTGGCGAATAACCTGGAAACAGTGGTCTATCCCGATGATTCATTAGCTCGGGTATGGACCAAATTTCGTGAGGGGTCTTATGATTGTCTGCCCGTAGTAGCGCGAGAGCAACCGCATCGCATGCTGGGCATTATTCGTCGTTGGGAAATCCTCAAGTATTATATTAAAGGTCATCGCTCGGCTCAGAGCAATGATTCGAAGTAAATTCTATGTATCATGAAATTGGGAAGAACGGACGCTGGTCCAGCGTTTGCCATAGATCAGAAATACTCTAAACTGAATTTATCAACAGAATTAAACGTGAGGCACCTCACAAAATTTCAGAGTTCAATAGAGGGACGTTTGCGGTGAAACGAGTTGCATTAATAACGGGAATCAATGGCCAGGACGGGTATTACTTGTCTCGTTTTTTAAAAAGTAAAGATTATGACGTCCATGGAATTACCTCCTGCAGTAAGCCTGGGATCGGCGAGCCTCCTGAGAATTGTTACTACTGTGATTTTGCAGAAGGTTCGAATCTCAATCAGATTCTAGGGACGGTGCAACCGGATGAAATTTATCATTTAGCTGCCCAGAGTCATGTGCGTCTGTCATTTGACATTCCTGTTTATACGGCGGAAGTGACAGGGGTGGGAACACTGCGTCTGCTGGAAGCCTTGCGGTATTATGAGGAACAAAGCCAGAAAAAGATTCGCTTTTACCAGGCTTCTTCCAGTGAAATGTTTGGCAAGGTCGTTGAATCACCGCAAAGTGAAACGACTCCTTTTCATCCGCGCAGTCCTTATGCGTGTGCGAAAGTATTCTCGTATTGGCAGACAATTAATTACCGAGAATCGTATGGCATGTATGCCTGCAACGGGATTCTGTTTAACCATGAATCCCCCCGACGCGGCGAAGCATTTGTGACACGAAAAATCACCAAAGCAGTAGCACGGATCAAACTGGAGATGCAAGATAAATTGTATCTGGGCAATATTGATGCCAAACGCGACTGGGGTTTTGCCGGTGATTATGTGGAAGCGATGTGGCTGATTTTACAGCAGGACAAACCTGACGATTTTGTGATCGGTACAGGGAAAACCCATTCCGTTCGCGAATTTCTCGAAGCAGCATTTGGTGCCGTCGATCTGGACTGGAAACAGTATGTTGAAATCGATCCCCAGTACTATCGTCCTGCTGAAGTGGAATTACTCTGTGCCGATCCATCTAAGGCACGCCAGAAACTGAATTGGGAACCGAAGGTTTCATTTGAAGAATTAGCGCGACTGATGGTTGAAGCCGATATGAGGCTGACGCAGCAGGAGAAAATCCTGAGCGAAGCAAGTTCTTGATTTTAGAGTTCAGTTTGCATTCCTTTTCCGGCTCGGAATATCCTATGTCAGTTCAAAAAGAAATCGAAACGCTTCGTAAACAGCTTGAGCACCATAACCGGCTCTATTATATCCAGGCAAAGCCGGAGATATCTGACCGCGAGTTTGACCGGTTAATGAAACTGCTGGAGAAACTGGAAGCCGAACACCCGGAGTATGATTCACCAGACAGCCCGACGAAGAAGGTTGGCGGAGCACCGATTGAGGGTTTCCAGACGGTCCCCCATCGCCTGCCGATGTTGTCGATTGAGAATATCTTTGAGCAGGATGGGCTCCGTGATTTTGAAACGCGGATCTGTAAGTTGCTTGGTGAAGAGCAGGTTGAATTAACCGCGGAATATAAAATTGATGGCGTCGCGGTTTCTCTGATTTATGAGAACGGACATCTGACACAAGGCGTCACTCGAGGCGATGGCCAGCAGGGCGATGATATCACGCATAATGTGCGGACGATTGGCGGAGTGCCATTGCGTCTGCAGACAGACAATCCTCCCGAATTACTGGAAATCAGAGGGGAAGCCTATATCAGTAATTCAGACTTTCAGATTCTGAATGTCGAAATGCTGGAGCAGGGGAAAGAGCCGTTTGCCAACCCACGTAATACAACTGCCGGTGGGTTGAAACTGCTTGATCCCAAGTTATGTGCGAAACGAAAAATTCGTTTTTTTGCCCATGGTACGGGGGCAGTCGAAGGCGTTGATTATCAAACGCATATCAATTTTCTGGCTGCGATTCAGGAGATGGGACTTCCAGCGACACCAAATGTAGAGGCATTCCCCAATCTGGAAGCAACCCTCGACCATGTTCAAACAATGATGGATGAGTTGCATACGCTCGATTTTGAAGTTGATGGCATTGTGCTGAAAGTCAATCGGTTTGATCAGCGCGAATTGCTGGGGAATACATCGAAAAGCCCGCGTTGGGTCGTGGCTTATAAGTGGGAACGTTACGAAGCGGTCACCAAGGTTGATTCGATCGTGTTCCAGGTTGGAAAAACAGGGACAGTGACTCCCGTTGCGAATCTGGAGCCGGTTCAGATCGCCGGAACGACCGTTTCCAGAGCCAGTCTGCATAATCATGATGAAATGGAACGCTTGGGAATCCAGGTTGGTGACTGGGCTGTTGTTGAAAAAGCCGGGAAAATTATTCCACATGTGGTTCGTGTGGAAGAGCACCTCCGCGATGGCAGCCAGAAAGAGATCAAGTTTCCGAAGAAATGCCCTGAATGTAAGACGACACTGGTTAAAGACGAAGGGGGCGTTTATATTCGCTGCCCGAATCCGAATTGTCCCGCCTCAGTGCGGGAGACGTTGCGTTATTATGCTTCGCGATCGGCAATGGACATTGAGGGAATGGGAATCAAAATGATTGAGCAATTGCTTGAGCAAGATCTCATTAAAGGACTGGCGGATGTCTATTGTCTTGATGAGCACTATGATCAGTTGATCAATCTGGAACGACAGGGTGAGAAGTCGATTGATAATCTGCTGGCGGGTATTGAGAAATCCAAGCAGCAGCCACTCTGGCGATTGTTGACCGGTTTGAATATTCGGCATGTGGGAACCAGTAATGCGCGCATTCTGGAAAAACAGTTTGGGACGATTGAGGAAATCAGCAAGCAGAGTGTTGAAGATCTCGCGGCAGTGGATGAAATCGGTCCCATTATTGCCGAGTCCGTATATAACTTTTTTCACTCCGATTTCGGTATCAAACTGATCAAGGAATTGAAAGAACTGGGACTGAGTATGGGGAGCCCTGTGAAAAAAACAAAACAGCCAGCCGGCATTCTCGACGGGAAAACCGTTGTCGTGACAGGGACATTGTCGCAATTCACACGTGATGAAGCGAAAGAGCTGATCCAAAAGCATGGCGGGAAAGCGTCGGGAAGTGTCTCCTCGAAAACCGACTATCTTCTGGCTGGTGAAAAGGCCGGGAGTAAGTTGGCGAAAGCGGAAGAGCTGAATGTGCCCGTGCTGTCTGAAGACGAATTCTTGCAAATGTTGAATGAAACGGTTTAAACCAGGCGGGTTATCTCATCTCTGGAACTTTCTGCGTGAGATTCATCTGACGCAGCCGTTGCAGTCTGGCATGTAGATTTGATTCAGTTTGGTACTGTTGTTCCAGGTCCCAAAGGTCCATGAAGACTCTGCCTCGTTTCAGGTTCAAACAGGCTGCGAGAGTCGTTTCAATCGAAGCGAGTTGTGGTGGAGAAAACTGTTCGCGCTCTTGCAATTGTTCCAGAAGTCCATTGCCGGACCGTGTGGGAATGAGGGAACAGCATTCGACCCCCAGCGAAAAAGCATATTCTGCAGATTTGATGGCCCATTCCACACCAGCCTGTTCTTCCATGAATGGTGGTTTCAACAGAATGAACGCTCTGACTGAAATGGCGTGGCTTTGAAGAAATTCGACCGCTCTGGCGAAGTCATCCAGCGTCATTTTTTTATTGAGTGACTTTAAAACTTCTTCGTGGATTGTTTCCAATCCCAAGGCGACCTCCAGCTGTCCAGCGATCATTTGCTGAAACTCGGTGCAGGTCTGATTGCAGAGTAACGGATGATTTTCAACAATGACTCGTTCGAAGTGGCGTGTCAGCTCAGCAATCGCCGGGAGGTCTTGCTGGGGAATGGCTTTCGGATCAAAAAAATTTCCGCTGTTATATAACTTGATCTGGCTGGCAGGGGGAAGGCGATAAAGGGCATGTTCAATCTGATGCGGAATCAGACCTGGTTTGAGCGTTTCTTCTGTTGTGTTTTTCCAAAGGTCACACATCAGGCAATGAAAGGGGCACTCACGATTTGTGAGAAAAATGGTTGAGACGTCTGTGAGAATGCCTGCCGCAGAATATTCTGTTTCGTTTAAAAAAGCATAAGGCAGTTCGGGCGAAACCTGGTTTTTAGCGGGACGAGCCGCGAGAATTTGATGGTCATCGATCATTGGCATCGCGGGGTTCATTTCGTCGGCCTCATTGCGTCTGATAAATTAGCATCTCCCGTGTTTTCATGATTCTGCTGCTGCAGAATGTTTACGATGACTGATACAGTGAGAGCAACGTTTGTCGGTACACATTTTCCGAATCGGAAAAAACGGTATTGAAGGATTGGTCATTAAGGCTGCCTTCCTGAAAGCGTCGTTTAGGATAAACGGGCATCGACAGTCCTGTAATTTGTTTCACGCCTCGGCAGACAATATCCCCCTTGAGGGCGTAGAGTTTTTTATGGTCCCAGCCAGTCAGTTCGATATAGGGAATTCCTTCGGCGACTTCAATTACGTTTGGTAATGCATACGGACTGAACCCCTGAAAGCCAAGACTGCGGGCGGGGGCATAAGTTCTGACATGACCGCGGCTTTGGCCGCCGGAGTAGGTGAGAGAATGTTTGACTGCTTCGACTCCCCAACCTTCCTGGTAGAGCATCAGATTATTCAGGACACTGCGAATCGTTAATTCCGGATTGGCTTCAATGGGATAATCTTTCAGATTTTCATCTCCACCGTCGCCGTCAATGAGATATTTCCAGTGGGGATACAGCCCTCTGATTTTTTTACACGAGGCATGTGCCATTGTTGCGGCTTCGACATCAAGCTGTTTGTAATCTTCAAGGACTTTGATGGTTTCTGTACAGTCCAGGCTGCTTTGCGGAACTTCCAGTATCTCCAGGAACAGGCCGAGTTGCATCTGTTCCAGAAATTGCTGTGCCTGGCGACAGTCACTCCCTTCACCATTGATGGAAAGCGAAAAGGCTTTCAAACGAGATGGTGATTCGTTGCGCGTGATCAGTGCATGATAAACCAACAGGAAAATCGCACCGCTGTCAATTCCTCCGGAAAAGAGCACGCCGATGGGCTCCATACGGGGGATCGTGTCCAGCCATTTATTGATCTCTTGAGAGACAGCGCCAATATACTCTTTCCCGATTTCATCCAGTTGTGTTGACAGTTTGTTTCGTTCAGGAGTGAAGTAGCGTGTTGTTTTCGGGTTCGGATCGGGGCAGCCGATTAATTGCAGCTCAAGAATATAATGCGCGGGAACCATTCTGGTGTAGGATGGATGAAACTGGTCGTCGAGTCCTTCAGTTTTCAGGAACTCATAGATCTCATCGATTCTCTCAGCGATGACAAGGCAAGGGCCTTCTGCCCGTTTGGCGAGGAAAAAACGCATCGGTCTACCGATCGACCGCGCCATGCGAATTCGTGTGCCCTCTTTGTGGACGAGTGCGAACTGCCCATCGATTTCTCGCACTCGTTCCGGAGAACCACTTCCGACTCGTTCGGTTGCCTCTTCAACGGTCATGTTGAAAAGAATATTTGCTGCAGGGTCCAGTAAATTAACAAGTCGTTCCACGTACTCTTCATGAATCATTAAATCTAATCCTAAGATTTAATCTGAGCGGCTTGGGTTAGTGTGACTTTAAAAAATTTTATGCTGGTCATTCAAAAAAGAAAACGGATGGTGGAAGAAACCTCAGCATTTTGAAATAAATTCAAAGGACCAGATGGGTCTGTAGCCATGTGAGGCTATGACAGAAGCTGACATAGACTAAGTCCATCTGATTCAAGTCTTTCTATTGAACTTAGTTGGGGTTGAGAAAGGATCTGTAGTCTGGTACCTTAGGCAAACATATAGGAGTGGACTTATGAGTCAGGCGATATTCTCATTTGATGTTACACGTCGTCAATTTCTGCAGGCGTGCGCAGCTGGTGTTGCGGGAGGGATTTCTCTTCCGCGGTGGACTGCATTGCAGGCAGCAGTGCCGCAGAAAAACAGTCAGCAATCCGTGGTGATGATCTATCTCCCCGGAGGGCCGACACAATTTGAGACGTTCGACCCCAAGCCAGATTCTCCAAGCGAGATTCGCGGTTCTTTCTCACCAACCCAGACGAACGTTCCGGGAGTTCAGTTTTGTGAATTGCTGCCGCGGTTATCTGCGATCGCAGACAAGTTCTCTGTCATTCGTACATTGGTTGGCATGGAAAATCGACATGAATCGTTCCAGTGTTATACCGGACGTCCGGGAGGGCGGAATGAAGATGGCGAACCCGCTGGAGGCTGGCCTGCATTCGGTTCGATTGTTTCAGAACTACTTGGTCCGGGCAAACAGGGAATGATTCCCTATGTCGATGCTGCCCCTAAGATGAGCTATGCGCCTTATAACAATAATGGAAGTCACTTGCAGGGGAATCCATCGTGGCCTGGTTTTACAGGATATAACCATATCCCTTTTACACTCGAAGGCGAAGTGAAATCGGATCTGGTTTTAAACGGAATTGATCTTGCGCGTTTCAATGAGCGCAGAGCGTTATTGAAATCATTTAAACAGAATCAGCAGGCATTTGTTGTTGAGGGGCTCGATAATTTTCAACAGCAGGCGTTTCAAATGCTGACATCGGGGCGGTTTGCCGATGCCATGGATGTGGAAAAAGAACCTCAGTCAGTGCGGGATCGCTATGGCAAATTACAAAAAACGGACCCGAGTTTTGGAGGGGCCCCACAAAGTCCTCAACATTTATTAATGGCGCGCAGGCTAGTCGAAGCAGGCGTACGTTGTGTGACCGTAGCCTTTGGCGCGTGGGATTGGCATGCGAATCGAGAAGGTTCGATCGAATATTTATCCAAAAAGTATTTGCCCGTATTTGACCAGGCGCTGGCCGTATTCATCCAGGATCTGGAAGAACGAGGTTTGCTGGAACAGACGACGGTGATTGTCTGGGGGGAATTTGGTCGGACTCCGCGTATCAATGCCAAAGGGGGCCGCGATCATTGGCCGGGAACACAGTCGGTTTTGATGGCGGGCGGCGGAATGCAAGGCGGTCGAACTGTTGGAAAGACAGACCGAGTCGGGGGAGTACCTCTCGATCGTCCGGTGCATGTGCAGGAAATCTTTGCAACGCTATTCCATAATCTGGGGATTAACACAGAAACCGCTCAGATTACGGATTTGTCAGGTCGTCCTCGATATCTTGTTGACTCTGGTCGACATCCGATTCGTGAATTATATTAATTTATCGTCCGCCGCAGTTCGATCTGGATTCAAAGAATAGAATGTATTCTGAAGTGCAGATGAATTGCGTTTTGATGCAGACCTCATGGAGAGACGCGGTAAATCCCTCTCACTTAAGAAAACCTTTAAGTGATGACTATCATAATGCTTGTGAGACGATGGCCGCAGTCGCTGATGAACAATCGTGTCGATTTGGACCGTTGATTTTCCTGCAAAATTGAATATACTGCAGGCTAAGCTGAGCTCAAACATCACGCGCCAGGATTTCACTCAGAATTACCACTCTCGGTGCGCTCACAACTAGATCATTCGATACTCCTGATCTGAATTTACCAGAAGAACAATAATTATGTTAAATAGCGAAGTACCCAGGCTTTCTCCTCCCAGGTCACTCAAGGACCGTTCAGATAAGTCAGACGAGCAATATCGTCAGGCACTGGGACTTGATGAGAATGGGAACGCCACCTGTAACGAAGATCGTGATGAAATATTACGGTATCTGAATCTGCAGTTAATCGCCAATGGTTATCCGGCTGCTCTGACAGACGCAGACCGCACCTTCGCTGATATAGCGAAAGGGTTGCTGGAAAATCATCGACAAAAAAATCGTTTACTGGCGAATCACCGTTGTCCTGCGGACAAGCGGATTGAAGGATTTCTGCAATCCCATTTTAGTGATATTGACGGATCTCAGGAATTAAAATTACCCGGTAAAACGCTGGTACTGGACCGGTTCGGACTGGCGCGGGAACTTTCCCTTCCCGTCGAGGATGATGTATTTGTCAGTGATCTGGTGCAGTCGTATCGGGTGAAAAACGGCGTACTGCATAATCCGAAACATGATCGACGCACGACCGTCGGCACATTTCACGTTACCGAAGGGGGCTTGCCGATTGCGGGAGATAAGCGAGCGGTCCCACGTGCGGTTTTTGTGAAAATGTTTCAGCATGCGATGCAGCCTCCTCAGGAAATGAAATTATTTCCTTTTACATCGAAACAGGAAGAGCCCGCATCCGGCTGGGCTTCCCTGATGTTGCGGCCGATTGTGTGCCCTGAAGTCAAAGGTGTCACGCCGGAGAAGCGGATGGAAGTTCGTTTCTTCGCACCTGGAACCCTGGTGAGTAATCTGGACTTTGTCGAATCCATTTTTGGAAATGCCGGTGATCCGTTTGTACCCGAAAATGATGCCGGTCTGGATGTGATGCATTGGACCGGGCATACCGGCGCGGTCATTCTGGCACCACACTTAACCACGTTTACAAAAAAAGAACTTGGCTTACCACACTGGGATGATGCGACCGAACGTCAGCAACGTGACAGCATGTGCTGGAAGGCGGAAGATGAACTCTATAACGATGGCCTGGCATTCAAAATGACCTGCCGGACTGATGAGGGCGTGATCGTCACACTCATTGCTGATAACTATTTTGGTTATTGCAAAAAAGAAGTGAAGACTCAAATCAGCTACTCTGCCAATTTGTATGGTAATGCGGAAGAAGAGCATGCGGGCGGCGCGATTGCCTATCCGAGCTATAACCTGGGTGAAGGCTTCCAGGTCAATAGTGTGAAATACAATGGTCGTACGTTTGACGATGTGATGCGCGACTATGGCGACCACATTGACGGTCAGCCGGAAGGATACGGAATCGACCGAGTTTATCCTGATTTGATTTACATTCCCGAGGATGCCTACGCCAGTCTGCCGGAGCAATGTATTCGCTGGACCAGGGGCGGACAAACGCATTCCATTCCGCTGCTGCCGGGCCGCGTATATATGGCGCCTTCCGGTTATCATCTGCGGATGGAAAAGCATCCGGCTGCCCCTTCCTGGCGAATTGTGGGAACCACGGGCGAAGGAATCTTTTGTCACAAGCCTTGTACGGTTTCCGGTGGTGGTAAGAGCGAAATCAGTAAGTCGCTGCTGGATTACATGTTGTATGGACCCGTGTTCGTTTCCAATTACAAAGAAGATATGGAATACGTGCGTGAAATTATCGAGAAAGACTACTCGGATCGCTGGCTGGAACCTTTGTCGGATGGAGATCCCAAACTTCGTCCAAGCCGGCGCGTATTGGACATGAATCGTTCGCTGGGAAGTGTGATCAAATTGCTGACTCCTTCTCCCGCTTATACACCGGAATTCAATGAGTGGCTGAATAAGATTCCCGATCACATTCGCGCGTTGGTCTTCATTATTAAACGTATTTATTGGACCAGTTGGGGAGAAGACTGGGCCAGCCATTTTGGCGTTGATATTGTGAACGGCACACACGGGCATGAATTAAAATACCGCGAGCGGAAACTGGTGGGTACCTATTTACGGGTCGGTCTGTTTTCCCTGCTGGGCTGGCGGACATTCAAGGTGCGGCAGGACTTTATCGCTGCGATGAAAATCCAGACCGAAGATGACATCAGTGCTTCGGTTGTAGTACCGTCTCGTATGTTGAGTTATCTGGCAGAAGGCGAGAACAATCCCAGTTGTAAATTTGTGATTAATAGTGAGTATCGTTTATTCCAGCGTCCTGATGATGCCATCGTTCGAGGTCTGGACAAGCAGACGGAAGCTGATCTATCCCGACCTGGTAATTTCATCTCTAACTTTGAGCCACTCTCGATTGAGCAAGTGCGTGAGATGAGCAAATACGTGGTTGATTTTGATGCCTTTAGTCCACCGATGCAGGAGATGCTGCATGCCGCTGAAAAGTCCAACAGCAGTTACGTAGTCTGTTCTGCGAACCCGCGACAGATTGATGGTAAGCCGACGAAAAACCCTCGCTATCTTCAAATTCGCCCCGATCTGGTCAAACCATTTCATACTTACATCACCAAAATGGCAACACGCCTGTTTCGTGCGGTGCCTGCAGATGAACCGGTGCACAACCCTGTGAATGCCGTGATGCTGGGACGACGTAACAATCCCCCCGATCGGGAAAAAGGAATTCGCAGTCTGGCCGTATATTCCCCGATCCATTATCAGGAACTGCCGGAGCTGTTCATGGATTTCATTTGCTCGCTGACCGGGAAAAGCCCTTCGACAACAGGGGCGGGCAGTGAAGGGGCGTTGACCAAAGGCCCCTTCAATGCGCTGCGTCCCGCTGCCGACTTGAATAGCGCGCTGGTCGGGTTTATTCTCACCGGCTATGCTGGTTTTTCGTCGGCCGCCGGTCATATTGGACCGAATGTGCGTGTTGACCATGATGTCAGTCTGTTGATTCCAGAGATCTGGTGCCGGATGCAACCGCAGGAACGCGACCCGAAGTATTTAATTGAGGAAGGCCTGCTGGAACCACTTAAGGACTTCGAGCATAACGGAAAACAGATTCCGGCAAGTCGTCTCGGCTACCGCATTACGTACCAGTTCCTGCATCGTTTCTTTGGTCGTGTGTTTGATAATCCGGCCTCGGTATTCGACGAGACCATTCTCCAGCCGGAAAAGCAGGATCTGGAATCGTTTGTCGACGGTATTCAGCATATCGCCGAGGCACAGCAGCGCGTGGCGCTACAGTACTTTGCAGATGGTTCTTACGAAGAAGCCTGCCCCCCATTACAGGCGATTCTTTCGATTATGGCACACGGGAACTGGCAGGGACATACGATCCATGATGACGAAGTCCGATCTCTGTTTACACCGGAGTCGCTGCTGAAGAGCCAGTGGTATCAGGATCGTCTGGTTGCGCGGCAGGAACGGGAAGTTGCGTTGCTCAAACGCCACTTGGAATATCTCGATCAGTTTACGGTCCATCCTGGTTATGATCGGGAAGTGAAGCGACTCAAGGTTGCCGAGCGGCGAAAATGGATTGAGGACCAACTGGCGCATGTTTCTTCACCAGATTACCTGCAAGCACTGGTAGGAATGATTGGTGCCGAGCCGGCAAAGGATTTGAATCAGCCAGCCTCCTAAAAAGCAGGCCGTACGCTGTTTCGCTTTTTCGTTGATTTGCTAGAATGCATCACTAATGCCGCGCGCCCCGGTCACACCTCTGAGTGTCATTATTTTGTCTGACAGGGGACGTCTGCATTGATTATGTTTCACGGCGTAAATTCAATCCATTCACATATGTTTCAGTGCTGCCATTTATCAGTCTGGAATGATGATTCTCAAAATAGAGTACAGGTTTTAGAAGTATGTCTGATCGCTCCGCTCGAATTGAAGCTCTCTACACTGCCATTCAGGAACGGATACTGATTCTGGACGGGGCGATGGGGACGATGATTCAGAACCATAAGCTCAAAGAAGCGGATTACCGGGGAGAACGTTTTGCTGACTACCATATGGATATTGCCGGCAACAACGACCTGCTCTCATTAACTCAACCCCAGATCATCCAGGAAATCCATCGTGAGTACCTGGAAGCGGGGGCGGATATCATCGAGACGAACACGTTCAACGGAACACGTTTGTCCCAAAGCGATTATGAAATGGAATCGCTGGTTTACGAACTGAACGTGGCTTCTGCCCAACTGGCACGTGCCGCCGCCGATGAAATCACGCAGAAGACTCCCGACAAACCGCGCTGGGTGGCAGGGGTTTTAGGGCCCACAAGCCGCACCTGTTCGATTTCACCGGATGTAAATGACCCGGGAGCGCGGAATGTCACCTATGATGAACTGGTTGAGAATTATCTGGAGTCAATCGACGGGCTGGTCAAAGGGGGCTCTGATCTGATCCTGATTGAGACGATCTTCGATACACTGAATGCCAAAGCGGCAGTGTTTGCCGTGCGGACCTATTTTCAGCGAGAAAAGATCGAACTGCCGATCATGATTTCCGGAACCATTACGGATGCTTCGGGGCGAACGCTTTCGGGACAGACGACAGAGGCGTTCTGGAATTCGCTCTCTCACGCCAGACCCTTTTCGATCGGATTGAATTGTGCGTTAGGCGCGGAGGAGCTGCGACAGTATGTAAAAGAAATGTCTCGCGTGGCCGATACCTATGTATCGGCTCATCCGAATGCTGGCCTGCCAAATGAATTTGGTGAATACGACCAAAGTGCTGCTGAAATGGCGGTGATTGTCGATGAATTTGCCAGTAGCGGCTTTCTGAATATTCTAGGCGGCTGTTGCGGTACAACACCGGCACATATCAAAGCCATTTCACAGGCGATGGAACAGCATTCCCCCCGTAAAGTGCCAGAGATCGAACCGGCGTTACGTCTCTCCGGGCTGGAGCCGTTGAATATCACGAAAGACAGCCTGTTTGTCAATGTGGGCGAACGTTGTAACGTTACCGGTTCTGCCCGATTCAAGCGGCTGATAAAAGAAGATAAGTATGATACCGCACTGGAAGTGGCCTTACAGCAGGTGCAAAATGGCGCTGATATCATGGACGTCAATATGGATGAAGGCATGTTGGATGCCATTGCCGCGATGACGACGTTCCTGAATCTGGTCGCGACAGAACCCGATATTGCCCGCGTGCCCGTAATGGTAGACTCTTCGAAATGGGACGTTATCGAAGCAGGTCTCAAGTGCATTCAAGGGAAGCCAATCGTCAACTCGATCAGCTTGAAAGAGGGCGAGGCTGAATTTTTAGAAAAGGCTCGTCTGTGTCAACTGTACGGCGCCGCTGTCGTAGTGATGGCCTTTGATGAGGACGGACAGGCTGATACCAAACAGCGCAAGACTGAAATCTGCGAGCGATCGTATCGACTGCTGGTGGAGAAATTAGATTTTGCACCGCAGGATATTATCTTCGATCCGAACATCTTTGCTGTGGCAACGGGTATCGACGAGCATAACAACTATGCGGTTGATTTTATTGAAGCGACTGCCTGGATTCGACAGAACCTGCCTTACGTGAGTGTATCCGGAGGTGTCTCGAACGTCTCGTTTTCGTTTCGCGGGAATAATGCAGTCCGCGAGGCCATTCATTCGGTGTTTCTGTATCATGCGATTCGCGCCGGCATGAATATGGGGATTGTGAATGCCAGCCAGTTGGCCGTCTATGATGATCTGCCTGCGGAATTGAAAGACAAAGTTGAAGATGTCATTCTGAATCGGACACCGGAGGGAACCGAGGCGTTACTGGAGATTGCCGAACGGTATCGTGGCGACGGGAAAGCAGGAGCAGGGAAGACAGAAGACTTGTCTTGGCGGGAATTACCGGTGACGAAGCGAATCGAGCACGCTTTGGTGAAGGGGATCTCGACCTATATTGTCGAAGACGCCGAGCTGGCACGGCAGGAAATGAACCGACCGCTGGATGTGATCGAAGGCCCGTTAATGGATGGGATGAATGTCGTCGGCGACCTGTTTGGTGCGGGAAAAATGTTCCTGCCTCAGGTCGTAAAATCAGCACGAGTCATGAAACAGGCAGTCGCGTATCTGCAACCCTATATCGAAGAAGAAAAGACAGAAGCGAGCAAACCCAACGGCCGGATTCTGATGGCGACCGTAAAAGGGGACGTGCACGATATCGGGAAAAATATTGTCGGCGTCGTCTTGCAGTGTAACAATTTTGAAGTGATTGATCTGGGAGTGATGGTTCCCTGCGAGACGATTTTAAAGACGGCTCTTGAAAAGCAATGTGATGTGATTGGTCTGTCGGGATTGATTACCCCTTCATTGGATGAGATGGTCACCGTCGCCAGTGAAATGGAACGTCTGGAGATGAATCTGCCGTTAATGATCGGGGGGGCAACGACATCCAAGGCACATACGGCAGTCAAAATTGAACCGCAGTACAAGCGGAATCAGGTGGTTTATGTGCCCGATGCCTCGCGTGCCGTGGGAGTTGCGGCTGCGTTGATTTCGGATGAACAGCATGATGCTTATGTCGCAAATATTAAAGAAGAGTATGTGACCGTACGCGAACGTGTTGCCAATCGCAAACCACAGGGAACTCCCGTGCCTTACGAGGACGCGGTGAAGCAGGGGGTGCAGATTGACTGGGAGAGTTACACGCCTCCCGCGCCCACTTTTACCGGTACGAAAGTGCTCGATCAATATCCGCTGGAAAAGCTGGTCGATTATATTGACTGGACTCCCTTCTTTATCAGCTGGGATCTGGTCGGAAAATATCCCAAGATTCTGGAAGATGATATCATCGGTGAAGCGGCTCGTGAGTTGTACGACAATGCACAAACGATGCTCAAGAAAATCATCGAGGAAAAACTGCTGACGGCGCGGGCGGTGATTGGCTTCTGGCCTGCGAATCGTGTGAATGGGGATGATATCGAAGTTTATGAGGATACGAGCCGAACGAAGGTAATCGCTCGACTACATCACATTCGACAGCAGATTCGCAAGCGGGGACAGGAAGAGAAGCCGCTGATGTCGCTAGCCGATTTTATTGCTCCCAAAGAGAGCGGAAAGATCGATTATATTGGCGGGTTTGTGGTGACTGCGGGGATCGGTGCCGAAGAACTTGCGAAAGCTTACGAAGCGGAGCACGACGACTATAACAGCATCATGGTCAAAGCACTCGCCGATCGGCTGGCAGAAGCGTTTGCCGAGCATCTGCATAAACGGGTCAGAAAAGAGTACTGGGGCTATGTGCCCGAGGAAGAAATGGACAATGAAGCCTTAATCAAGGAAGAGTATAGCGGCATCCGTCCAGCGCCCGGTTATCCGGCGTGCCCTGACCATACGGAGAAAGATACTCTGTTTGAGATGTTGAATGCCGAGAGTGAAATCGGTGTCGAGTTGACCGAGCATTTTGCCATGTATCCGACGGCTGCGGTTTCCGGCTGGTATTTCTCTTATCCGGAATCACGGTATTTCCATACGGGTAAAATTGATAAAGACCAACTGGCTTCATTGGCCGAACGCAAGGGAATGAGTATGGATGAGATCACGCGCTGGTTACGTCCGGTATTGCTAGATGATAATTGATCGTCCTTTGCTGATGCTCAGGATTTCTGGAACTGGATCCCACGGGTGTGTTTCTGATTGGGTTCCCATTTTTTGATTTCGGCTTCATCGGACTGCTGATCATCAAAATGCAAGATCCGGCCTAACACAAACCAGAAGTCCGAGAGCCGATTGAGGTATTGGGGAACAGCCGGGTTGACGGCTTCTTCAATTTCCCAGACTTGAATTTCAGCCTGACGCACAGTGGTTCTGATATCGTGGGAAATCACCACAGGCAGACTGCCCTGTGGCAGGATAAACGAATCCAGTGGTTCGAGGGCAGGGGTGAGGTCTGCAATCAGAGCTGTCAGCTCTTCGACTTTTTCTGTTGGAAAGCGGGGGTTGGTTTCTTCCTCTGTGATCGGGGTACTAATATCGGAGCCCAGATCGTACATTTCCTGTTGAAATGAGTTGGCGAGTTGAGTCAGGTTGATCTGGCATGTCATTCCTTCCGGTAGTGGCAGATGCAGCACATCCAGGTCACATGCATCGAGAAAATATCCCAACTTCACGGCGACTTGTTCTATCTGTGAAAGTGCTTTGATCCGCGGGGACGTTTTCGGAACCCGCGAGCCGTCATTCAGAAACGTTTCCCCCTGATCGCCGGTTTTGGTGACGATCATATTCAAATGGACTTTTCCTCGTTCCGACATAAAGGGGTTCCTCACCTTAGTATGATTCTTGAATTCGTGTTTGTGGAATCAGGTAGATAGCCTGAGCGTCAGAACTCACTGTATCGACGCTGATAGCTAGTTTTAGCAAATGAATTGGGGCAGGTAAGTGACAGAACGGGTTTCCAGCGTCTGTTTTTTCGAAAACCTTTCTTTCGTGTCAGTTTTCAGGGGAAATTGAGGCAGAAAATGGCCGAAGTAAGTACAAATCCAAGTAATTATGAGACTTTACAAGCCTGAGACGAGACTATATACTCTCGTCCGAAGCCCAGTCCTTAAAGGAATTTCGGGCTTCTGGAGAGGTGGCAGAGTGGCCGAATGCACCGGTCTTGAAAACCGGCGTGCCGCAAGGTACCGGGGGTTCGAATCCCCCCCTCTCCGTTTTTGATTAAAGCCGTTGTGTTGTCACTGACAATTCAACGGCTTTTTCTTTTGTACCGTTTGATTCAGATCGTTCTCACTTGTAATCCGCCGTTAAGAGAATGTTGATTCCGCGAATCTTTGAATGCTTAAAAGCTTTACTAGGCCATGCATTTAGTCGAAATCTGATAGCGATCTACTGATCTTAATCGAAGCACAATACAAATTCTGAGCCGCCACTTGGTGTGTCTGTTCATGATAGCTATTATAGATCATGTTAAAGATATATCTGAATTCTCATGAAAGTGTCGTTTACAAAAATAAATGGGTCACCTGCAAGTCTTTGTTTGAAAATCTGAAAAAGGGCATGCAGCAATTAAACAGGCATGGAGTCTCATGGAAACCCTAAAGACATTTGCGATGTACGGTGGCGTTGGCGGAATTAGTCTTGCCGTCCTGATGTTCGTCTTTCGCGATATCATTCGAAAAAATATTTTTCCTAAACTGACTCGTGAACAGGCCTTTAAGATCATTAACCGAATCATATTTGTCACTGGTGCGGTCGCTGTTGTGGGGTTGGTGTGTTGGGCTTATGTTTCAATGGCACTCGGAAACACAAGTAAGACTCCAGTGCGTGAGTCGAAGGAGTTTCAGGCGATTACAAAGTTCCGTCAGGCGAATATGAAATATTACAGCAACCACATCGATTTCATAGTCGACAATTATGCGGCCGATCAAAAAATGATGACGCCTGATGAAGAAAACAGATGGAAGGCACATACCGATGGATATGAATTGGGTAGTTACGATTTGGCCCGCGATTCTTTTGACGAGCTAAACGATGTCTTTCAAGGCCAGCTCATCGAGTATAAAGTTGATTGGCAATCCGCGATGGATTCTCTTTGGAAGCTGAACGACGAAACATGGATTTCGCGCGCTAACTCAAACTGGATGAGGCGCGTGCAAGGAGACAAGGATGACGAATACGAAGATACAGGCATCCCGAAAAGTAGTAAACGTGAGTTTCTAAAATCGGAGCGTTATTTGAAATCCACAAATGAATTCAAAGAAATGGTTAATCGAATAGCACAAGCAGCTACAGACTTAATGGATAAAAGCAGCTAACAGTCAAGTGCTCTGCAGTCACATACCGTGCTGAATTGAAAAACATTCATTGTCGACCGGCGAGTTCAGACATGATCCATAGAGAGCAGATATGCGCGTTCCCTTAATATTACTCGTGTTACTGTTTACACAACGCTTGTCTGCGCAAGAAATTCAGAAACTCGTCATCCGTCCTGATTTTGGTGTCTATACGGTCAAAAAATGGAAACGTGACTGGCCCGATTGTCAATATGAGGACGGCGTCCGAGAGGGGCATCTTTCGGTCGTGAAAACCAAAAACGGGGCCGCGTATCGGGTCGACTATGCGGTGGGGGAGATTGGGCCTGAAAAGGGAGGCATAGGCTGGCGATCGCCGATACAGCCAGCAGACACTGTGGAATTGGCATATCAGGTCACCTTCAGCAAGAACTTTGACTGGGTTAAGGGAGGTAAGTTGCCTGGGTTGTGCGGTGGGCCAGAGTCCGTCACTGGTGGTAATCGCGCAAATGGGACGAATGGATTTTCCGCCAGACTCATGTGGCGTGCGGATGGTCGAGGTGAAGCGTATGTTTATCACATGCATCAACCTGAAAAATACGGGGAACGTTTTCCTTTTCCATCCGACTTTCGATTTCAGCAGGGGCAGTCCGTTCTGGTACGGCTTAGAGTCGGCATGAATACACCCGGTCGCGCTGATGGATCTCTGGATGTATGGATTGGTGATGTCTCAACACACAAATTCCGACATGTGATTAGTCGCTCGAGCATGAAGTGGCGTCAAACGAGAGAGTTCTCCGTTGACAGTATCCTCTTTCAGACCTTTTATGGTGGTAGTAATAAGTCATGGGCTCCTCGACGTCCCTGTTTCACACTGTTTAGTGACATTTCGACACAAGTTAAAAGTTCGGACTGATTCGTTACTTTCTTTGAGTGCATTTCATCGTGGCTTTTCATCTATTTGAATTGTGCTCTATCAAAGGCATCTTTGTAGGCAAGAGTTGAAAAGTCTAAATGCCGGTCGTTGTATTGCCAGGAATTTGCTGATATGTTATGTTCATATAGGTGTCGTATGGCCATGCTGCTGGTTCTTGCAATAGACTGACTGAGGTACAAACTAAAGATGGTAAAGATTTTGAAGACAAACCGACTTGGCGTTATCCTGGGTTTTTTGTTCGTCTTTGGAATCGCAACCGCGGGGGCCGCTGATCAGATCGCGGTTTGGGAAGTCGTTACGACCTACCGCAGGCATCTGGACGGTGATGGACGGCTTATCCTGATGTCGGATGGTAAGACCAGCAAGGGGCTTCCCTGGACCTTGATCCGTGACAAAGTCGATTTCGGCAGGGAAGGCAGCGCGTCGCCTTGTGCAGGAGGTACTTATTTCAAAGGGAACTGGGTCGGTGGCTGGGTTCTACATGGCCGTGTGCTCATGAATGGGGTCACACTCAAGAGCAAAATTGTCACTCCCGTTCTGCCGCCGAAAACTGCGGGAGAATCAATGGTCGGTACGAAACCTGCTATTGCACTGAAGGACTCGATTGTCGATTTGTGGGAGTTTATTGCCGTTCTTCCTGGAACAAATAAGTTTATCCGGCTGACCTGTGACTTTACGCCGAACAAACTTGTGGTGGACGGCGATCGCCAGATTGGGACCTACGAATTTCATGGCCGTTCGGTGATTGTGAATTTTCTCGATCCGCAATTCGGTCGCGTCGCGTTTGTAGAAAAGCCAGACAATGTCTTGTCTGGAAAAGGGAAACCGGTGAATCGGAAGTATTGGAAACTTCAGTTTATCCGTGTGCAACGACAGGCCGTCTATAAGACAACCGATAATAAAGACTTTATCCTCTACACCAATAATCGTGTCAATTCGCCGCGATACACACCGGATTTATGGACGACATTTGACTGGTGTTTCGAAACTAAGGGAGGGAATCGGCGACTTATGTGTCGAGGTAGCGAGGCAAAAATGACCGCTGGTGGACGTGGTCTTACCTGGGGTAAAGAAAAACTCGTCCTTATCGCTGGTGTCCCGCCCAGGTGAATTACCTGGATTTGGAATTACGAATGCGAAAAGTGATTGTCGTTTAGTTATCCGCATAGCCCGAAATTTCCAAAGCACACATTCAAGGTACAAAAGATAGAAAGTCGCTCCTCAAATTTCTTGATTGGATGCTCTGTTCCATTTCCAACTTCTCTTACGAAACTGACTGAGGTACGAGCTAAAGATGGAAATCATTTCAAAGACGAAACAGTTTATCCTCATCTTGGGGATTTTGTTGGGCTACGGAATTGCAACCGCGGGGGCCGCTGATCAGATCGCGGTTTGGGAAGTTGTTACGACCTATCGCGGGCACCTGGATGATGGACGACTTATCTTGATGTCGGACGGTAAGACCAGTAAGGGGCTTCCCTGGACCTTAATTCGTGATAAAGTTGATTTCGGCAGAGAAGGCAGCGCGGTGCCCCGTCTAGGGGAGGCTTTTTATAAAGGGAACTGGATCGGTGGCTGGCACCTTAACGGGCGTGTGTTAATGAATGGAGTCACACTTAAGAGTGAATTTGTGACTCCTGTTCTGATGCCGAAAACGGCAGGACAATCATTGATTGGCACGAAACCAGCCATTGCACTGAAGGACTCGATTGTCGATTTGTGGGAGTTTACGGCTGTTCTTCCTGGTACAAACAAGTTTATCAGGCTGACGTGTGACTTTACGCCGAACAATCTTGTACTGGACGGCGATCGCAAAATTGGGACCTATGAATTTCATGGTCGTTCGGTGATTGTGAATTTTCTCGATCCACAATTTGGTCGCGTCGCGTTTGTGGAGAAACCGGATAATGTACTTACCGGAAAAGGGAAGCCGGTGAATCGAAAGTACTGGAAGCTTCAGTTTAGCCGTGTGCAACAGCAGGCCGTCTATAAGACAACCGATAACAAAAACTTTATCTTCTATACCAACAATCGCGTCAATTCGCCGCGTTACACGCCAGACTATTGGACGACATTTAACTGGTATTTCTATACTGTGGGCGGCAAGCGACACCTCACATGCCGAAGCAGCGGGGCAACGCTCTCTGCAGGTGGGCGAGAGCTGACCTGGGCTGGCCAAAAGATGGTCCTCATCGCAGGCGTTCCACCACGATAACGAGACAGTTCATTGGAATCTCCAGCAAAATTCTTAGCATAAAGAATCATATCTCTGCTGGCTGCCCATTGGGTTGATGTCGCACACTCTGATTCGCTGCTTCATCGAGAATTGTCTTGTCGTAACAGACGAATTCCACTGAGTTCCCGTCCGGGTCGTGAAGATAGATTGAGTGCCAGCCGAATTGTTTGTGATCTGTGAATTGCAGATTCTGTCCCAGGTCTTTTAGACGTTTTTTTTCGCGGTCAAATTCGTGCTGTTCCATCGCAAAGGCAAAGTGATGCAGGGGGCCGGTTTTTGCCTGAGCATGCTCGCGATCAATGTCTTTCGGGCCGCTGAATTCCCACGATTGATCGAAGATGGCGAGAAGCTGGGGATGGCCTTCGAAATCGTCCGCGATTTTCAGAAAGTTGCCACTACCGAAACGGGCATAGAGCTCCAGGCCAATGATATTGCAATAAAAGTCGGTCAGTGCTTCCACATTTTCAGAACGCAGTACCAGTTCTCCCAGACGTTTTCCACTGGTTTTCATAGTTTAACTCCTATTTAAGGTGTTTCGTCTTTGTGATCCAGATTATGTAATAGAGTTCGCAACAGGTCCGCGAGCTGTTTGCGATCCTGTTTTTTCAGGCTAGTCTGGGCCTGGTCTGCTTCCGCAAAGCGAGCCGCTATAGCATCGTCGATGATTTTTCGTCCCCGTTTGGTGAGCTTCACTTGAAGAGAGCGGCGGTCGCTGGGCGAGGGCTTGCGTTCAACGAAATCGAGTTGCTCCAGACGATCAATGCGGTTTGTCATGGCACCTGATGAGAGCATCACGGCATCCATTAGTTCGGTAGGTGTCATGGCGTAGGGACTGCCGGAGCGACGGAGTGTTGCCAGAATATCGAACCCCCATAGTGCCAGGCCGAACGGTTTCAAGACTTCATTAACACGTCGATCCAGGTGCGTTGACAGCCTCAAAATGCGACCGACGACCGCCATCGGCGTGGCGTCGAGATCCGGTCGTTCGGATTTCCATTGACTGATTAAATGGTCGATGAAGTCCTTGTCCATGAAGTCTGGTCCTGTTTCTGTGGCTTTCTATTTGGTAGTGAGATCATATTCCGCTACTACCGCGATGTCAAGAATCTTCATATAAAGATATAATACATTCAGGTTATGAGATAAAAGGCACTGATAAAACGGCGGCCTGGTGGTGTTTCTGATTTCGAAAGCTTCTTTGCAAATGAGAGGAACCTGGCCTGACGCCCTTTGGCTAATTAGTCATTCCGGATCGAAAAACACCAAAAACCGAATCAGCCGCACGGCGTTAGCCGCGGTTTCGATCGATCTCGGTGAGGTTACATTCATGAGAATCACCCAAACCCAATAAACACGACCTGGCGTCGTGCCGCTCATGTGTGTGATTACTAAGGATGCCGGTTTGTGTCCTTGTGCGGAATGTTTATCTATGGGGGATTGGATGACATCTGGTACGGTTTGCTGACGATTTATGTGACGTAGTTAATAATGACGGGCTCAAGCCGCTCTAGGTTGCGGGCGGTGTGTTCGTTCGGAGTGGAAATCTGGCCTCATTGGACTGTGATTTCGAATGGAATTTCGCCAGTCGGTCGGTCACGCAGGGCCGTGTCCTACATTGGGAGGTTGAATTCTTGATCCGGTTTTTTCGTTCGTCAATCTGTCTGTTTCCTTCTTGCTACGTTTGCCTCAGATGTCTGAGAAATCAAATTATGTTTGTGAAGAAGATCATTGTTAACAGCGTGGTTGAGTCAATAGAGAGTCGTTTATTTTCTCAGCAAACGTCTTGTGAACTCCTGGGATGGCTTTCTCAAGTTCTGGGAATGCGGAATGAAGCGATGCGATGTCGTTTGATAACTGAGGTGCAAGGGAGCAGTGGTTTTGAAAATGTGGCTGAAACAAGCGGGTTTTATGGTGCTGGTTTTCATAGTGGTTCCGAAACGTCAACTGAACCAGTAGTGTTCTCTCACGCGCGCGACTTTATCTCCGCATCATCATGTCCAGAGACACCAGGTAGTCAAGTCGAAAATGACCACGTACTTGTGGGCTTTTGTTGCGTGATCTTGAAACACTTACTTGAACGGCTGGGAAACCTTAACGGGGCACTCTCTCTGCATCTGGAATCCCTGAGTCTGGCGGAGTCATCTGCAAAGTATGCCCCGAATAATGAAAAGGTGCAATGGGAACTCAGTTTCGGGCATCAACATGTGGCTGACTGCTATTTGAGACTGGAAAAAAATGAAGAGGCACGTGACTACGCCAGTCAGTGCATCGAAATTCGACAGAGTCTCGCAAACCGGGATCATGAAAACTCTCAACTCCACGCCAAGCTGCTACATAACTTGAAAACCCTGGCTTTAGCCTGCGAACGTCAACAGGATCTTGAAGCAGCTCTGCAGGCCTATCGACAGATAATCCAAGTGTCCAAAGAGTTCAAAAGTCACACTGGAAAGGACCGGTTTCAAAAAGCTTCCCGTTCCGCTTATGCCAATAGTGAGCAACTTTTGATGGGAATTCCGAAACAAGTTTCGCCGTAAGCTCTATAGGTCTATGCACTTATCACTTGTTGCGACACAAGTTTTCTGAATCGCCTTCCTGACGTTTCCGGCGAGTGTTCTGCTCAATTGTTGATTTCTCAGTTCCAGCCAAACTTCTGAAATTAAGTTTGTATGCAAATACATATTGTTATGTCGCGAAGTTGCGATATAATGTGGATGAGACATCTGAAACACAGGAATATTTGAATGATTGCTCGGCTTTGATTGAAGCGGGTATTCGGTATTTCAATATAGTGGAACAACGGAATGATAACGATCTTGATTGGTTCAATGCTGATTGGTATTACGCTCGGCCTTCTGGGATCTGGTGGGTCTGCGATTACGGTGCCAATATTGGTCTATCTGGTAGGGCACGGTGCCAAAGAGTCGATTGCAGAATCGATGGCGATTGTGGGTTTGATTTCTATAGCCGCCGCGGTTCCTTATGCAAATGCAAAACAGATTGACTGGCGGAGTGTGGCCTGTTTTGGTCTACCGGGCATGGTGGGAACATTCTTCGGTGCCTGGTTGGGTGGTCTGGCTGCGGAAGCGTTACAGCTTGTTGTGTTCGGGAGTGTTTTATTAGCTGCAGCTTACGTGATGTTTCGCCGATCGAAAGGCTCTGGAGTTACTGCAGGGGACACTGATGGGCCTATTCACCGGGCACCAGCCTGGCAAGTCATGCTCGAAGGGGTTGTTGTGGGTACTGTGACTGGTTTTGTTGGGGTAGGTGGTGGTTTTTTGATCGTTCCGGCTCTGGTCATCTTGGGAAAGTTGCCAATGCGGCTGGCCATTGGGACGAGTCTGGTGATCATCATTATCAATGCTGCTGTCGGTTTTGCCAAATACGAACATTTTCTGCTGGCACATGAAATGACGGTGAACTGGCAAACGATTCTGGTCTTCACTTCTGTTGGGATTGTCGGCAGTATCATCGGTCGCAAGATTAATGCACGAATGAATCAACAGGTGTTAAGGACCGTCTTTGCCGGATTCCTGGTTTTGCTCGGTGGCTTTGTGATTTTTCATGAGGGGAGCAAACTGGTTTCAACAAAAACACATACCGTGACGGAAATAAATGTCAATTCAATGAATGATGCTGATTTCAAAATCAGTCCACACATAATTTAAGGGGAAACATGATGTTGCTGAAATATTTCTATGACCAAAAGCTGGCACATGCATCCTACCTGGTGGGTTGTCAGAAAACAAAGGAAGCAGTTATCGTTGACCCCGGCCGAGATGTTGAGCAATACCTGGAAATGGCGCAACTTGAAGGGCTGAAACTGACCGCGGTAGCAGAGACTCATATTCATGCCGACTATGTTTCCGGTGCACGCGAACTGGCAGATCGAGTTGGTGCGAAATTGTACCTGTCTGACGAAGGGCCTGCAGAATGGAAGTATCAATATGCATCGAATTATGATTCGCAGCTAGTCAAAGAGGGTGATGTGTTTGAGATCGGAAATATCAAATTCGAAGTCTTGCACACTCCTGGACATACTCCTGAAAGTATTTCGTTTCTGCTGACAGATCAAGGGGGCGGGGCAGACGAGCCAATGGGAATCTTCACAGGCGACTTCGTCTTTGTTGGTTCGATCGGTCGTCCGGATCTATTGGAAGAAGCGGCCGGGATTCAAGGGAGTGCGGAAGCGGGCGCACATCAACTATATCACTCGGCTGAACGTTTCAAGCAATTGCCCGATTATCTGCAAGTGTGGCCTGCACACGGAGCAGGAAGTGCTTGCGGAAAAGGCCTGGGAGCGATTCCCTCATCAACAGTGGGTTATGAAAAACGATTTAACCCAGCCCTACAGTTTGAGGATGAAAGTTCGTTCGTCCAATATATTCTGGCAGACCAACCGGAGGCACCGAAGTATTTTGCTGTGATGAAACGCGTCAACAAAGAAGGTCCCCAGGTTCTGGGAGAAACAAAATTGCCTGACTTCCTTGATACCGAGCAACTTTCCGCGATTGTCAACGACAGTCTGGTGCTTGACCTTTCTCCCTCCGCTGAGTTCGCAGAGGCACATGTACCAGGGACGATTAACATTCCCCTTTCGATGCTGGCTGCATGGGCTGGCTGGCTCGTCGACTATGAGCGGACTGTCTATTTGATTGCCATTGAATCACAGCTTTCTGAAGCGATGCGCGTGTTGCACAAGATTGGCATTGATCAGGTGCAAGGCGTATTTGAGAAAACGAAAGTGCGAGCGGCCGGGCTGGCTTCGGAAAGTTATAAATCGGAGTCCCCCAGGGAACTGTCTCCGCGTATTGAATCAGGGGATGTCAGATTGATTGATGTGAGATCGGACTCTGAATGGAATGCCAGCCACATCCCTCAAGCCGAACACCATTTCCTGGGGCATCTGCTTGATCAATTGTCTGACATCGATACCAGTCTACCTGTGGTCGTACAGTGCCAAAGTTCGGCTCGTTCAGCAATTGCAGCTAGTATTTTCCAGAATGCTGGCTTTGATGTGATCAATCTGGCAGGCGGTTTTCAGGTCTGGAAAGAGGCCGGACTGGCGGCAACGTCGAATGAAACCGTTACGTGCGGAATAGCAGGAAATTCAACGTGTTGATAAGGAAGTAAGCATGACTGACATTACGGTTTTACTGACAATACTGGCAGTGTGGTTCGTTCTCAACGTGTGGGTGCTGCCTCGGTTTGGGATGAAGACATGCCTGAGTGGACTATGTCACATCGATTCACATACCAAGTCGCGTTCTCATCATTGCAATGTGAATTCCGATCTTGAATCAGTTCAATCTGATGGAATGACAGGATCGGACGTTTCGCAAACGGGAGATATCAAATGATTTCAGAAACCATCGATCAATCTGTTCAAAGCAGTCCGGCTCAAGAAAGTCCTGATTCGGTACTGCATCATCAAGTGGTAATTGTGGGGGGAGGAGCCGCGGGTATTACCGTGGCAGCGAAATTGACTAAGGGCTGGTTTAACGAGACCGACGTTGCCATTATTGATCCCGCTGACAATCATTATTATCAACCTGCCTGGACCCTGGTGGGGGGCGGGACCTATCGCAAAGAAGCCACGCGTCGCGATGAAGCTTCTGTGATTCCGAAGAATGCAACCTGGATTCAGGATGCTGTCGTTGAATTTGATCCAGAGAAAAATCGGGTTAAAACGCGAGACGGGCGCACAATTCAATATGACTTTCTGGTGGTTTGTGCCGGCATTCAAATCAATTGGGATGCCATCACTGGCTTGAAGGACAGTCTCGGAAAAGACGGAGTCTGTAGTAATTACTCTTTTGAGACTGTCGGTAGTACATGGGAAAATATCCGAAACTTCCAAGGAGGAACGGCCATTTTTACCCAGCCTGTAACGGGAATTAAGTGTGGTGGTGCACCACAGAAAATCTGTTATCTGGCCGACGACTATTTTCGAAAAAGTGGCGTGCGGGATAAAACACATGTCATTTTCGCATCCGGAAGTAATACCATCTTTGCCGTTGAGCGATATCGGAATGTTTTGGAGGGTGTGATTAAACGCAAGGAAATTGATACGCGATTTAATCATAGTCTGGTTGCCATTAGTGCCGACACGAAGGAAGCGATCTTCCGGAATACCGAAACAGGTGACGAAGTCTCAATTCACTATGACATGATTCATGTGACACCTCCGATGGGGCCTCCGGAATTTATTGCGAAGAGCCCTCTGGCGGATGAAAAAGGCTGGGTCGATGTTGATAAATATACGCTACAGCACGTGCGTTATTCCAATGTATTTGCACTGGGTGACAGCAGTAATCTGCCGACGTCCAAAACAGCAGCTGCGATTCGGAAGCAGTCACCTGCATTGGTCAAGAACCTGCAGTCATTAATTGCGGGAAAACCGCTCACTGCGAAGTATGACGGTTATACATCATGCCCGCTGGTAACAGGTTATGGAAAGCTGGTACTTGCAGAATTTGACTATGACAAAAATCCAGCAGAAACCTTTCCATTCAGCCAAGCCAAAGAACGGTGGAGCATGTGGATTGTAAAAAAGTATCTTTTACCCATTCTCTACTGGAAAGGTATGTTAAAAGGACGTGCCTGAACGATTGCTTTAAAGAACCGAAACTAGAATCACTCAACATAAAAATAACGTGAAGGTAATGAGAAAATGAAAGTACGATCTCTACGAAATGGAATGGTATTGCTTCTCGTTTGTGTGGTCGCAGGCACAGCCCTGGCCCAACGGGGGCCGGGGCGCGGTCCCGGACGGGGAAGAGGGGGACACGGGCAAGGGCAAGCCCATGATCGAGACCATCAGGACTTTCGTTTCCTGTTGATGAATCATCAGAAAATCAAGCGAACGGTTGAAGAACTGCCGAATGGCGTGAAAACGCTTACTGAATCGAGCGATCCTCAGGTCGCTGCGAAAATCAAAGAGCATGTGTACTGGATGAAAGAGCGAATTGAAAAGAAAGAGCCAATCCGGATGCGTGATCCGCTCTTTGCAGAACTCTTCAAACACGCGGATCAGATTAAGATGTCGTATGAAAAAACAGCCAATGGGGTACGTGTGACAGAAACTTCTGCCAATCCATATGTTGCTCAGTTGATTAAAGCACATGCAAAAGCCGTCTCCGGATTTGTCAAACGCGGTTTTCCGGAAGCCATGAAGAATCACCCAGTTCCTAATTTGAAGCAGACGTCTCAGGCTGAAAAGATAAAGTACCTCAATCCGGTGATTAAACAATATGGAAAAGTCGTTCCTCTTCCGGATGCAGCACAGCAACCTCGCGATGAAAGCAAGATTTGTGTTGATCTGACCAAAGGAGGCGAGGCCAACAAGCTGAACCCCGGGATTGAGAAAGTGGCCCGTTACCTTAACATCTATCAGGGAGCCGGCAAATCACCTGCCACCGTACAGATTGCGATCGTTCTGCATGGTGATGCCACGCTTTGTGTATTGAACGACGATGTCTACTCCCAGCGTTTTGAGACCGAAGGGAATCCGAACTTGGAGTTATTACACGAACTGCATGAAGCAGGTGTTGAAATTTATGTCTGCGGTCAATCATTGGTTAGTAAAGGTGGGAAGCCGACAGAAGTGGTCGTCTTTACGGACGTGGCCGTTTCCGCACTAACATCGCTCGTCAACCTGCAGACAGATGGTTATGCGTACGTTCCTCTGTTGAAGTAAGAAATCAGGTAAATCGATCCGGATGAGGCGAGGAGAAAAGATTGCGATTCAAACAGCTCATTTTCGCTGGTAGTATTTTAGTATGTGGCATTCTGGTTGCGAACCTGGCTGCTCAAAAATCGGATCAGAAGAAAGTTGCTTCCATTCCTGCGACGTATCCTCCGGGGGAATTGGGGGAAATCATCAAACTGGGGCGAGAGCTTGTCGAGAAGACGGACACACATCCGTTATCCAAGCCGTATGTCGGAAATGCTTTGTCTTGCAGTTCCTGTCATCTCATGGCGGGTACGGTTCCTTATGCAGCCAGTTTTTTGGGGACCGCTGCCGCGTATCCAGCATGGTCGCCGCGAGAGAAACGGGTGATTACTTTGGAAGATCGCATTTTGAACTGTTTCATGAGAAGCCAGAATGGAATTCGGCCGCCGAAGGGTAGCAAAGTTTCCATTGCGATTAGTGCCTATATTACTTGGCTTTCAACCGGCAGCCTTTTGAAGATGAATCCCCTGAAACCGCTGGGTCCTAACCACGTGCGACCGCTCAAGCTCAAACCGGAGCAGGCTAATGCGCCACGAGGAAAAGGGCTTTATCAAAGCCAATGTGCAGACTGTCATGGAATAACGGGAGAGGGGACAGAAGAAGGGCCTCCCGTGTGGGGAGAGAAATCGTATAACGCGGGTGCCGGCTTCAGCCGAAATGAGAAGTTAGCCGCTTGGCTGAAAGTTGCGATGCCTCCAGATGATGCAAATATGACAGAACAGGATGCTCTCGATATTGCCGCCTATGTCAATTCACATTCGCGTCCTCGATTTGTGCTGAAGGACCACTTACCAAAATCAGATCGAATGGGTGTTTATGAATGGTAACAATCCCCATCTAGTAATTGATGCTTCGATTATTCCTTTACGTGAAAGGCGACTTTGAGTCATCAGTGTGATTTCCCGAATGAGTTGGGGCCGCTAGCTTGGTAGATTAGAACGGGTGTAGCGCTTAACGTCGAATTTGAACTGACTAGTGGAGTGTCATTTTTTAATTTTGGGTTAATGGATATCACGAGAGTGCGACAACGGAGCACGTAAACAACACAACACACCCCACCCTCAATTTCTAGCTTGACAAAGCACTAGCTGTTGTCTTCAGGTTTACTAACAGTCGTTGGGTAAAGCCAGTTTTGCAGTAACCAGCTTAAAGCGGGAATCATCACCCAAGTCATCAGCGGGACCGTGATCGTCGTTGTGATGGCACTACCAATCAGAAAGTGCAGTTCGTTGGTGAAGGGACGTATCACATTAATGATGGGAATGATCGACACGTAAACAGCAATCCAGACGATGATTGCTATCTTGTATTTGGGAGGATGAACCGCCGAATGCTGGTCGTCGTGATGGGAGAATTCAAACCAGGTTTCCAGGCCTGTGTTATGCGTGATCGCAGGCGGGCAATGTTCCAGTGCGTGCAAACGAGAAATCCAGTGCTCGCGCTCGGGTGAGCTCTTCCAGTTATCGAGGTTTTCCTGTTTGTCAAAACGCAGGATAATCTGGTAGGTCGGCTTCGAGTTGGACTTTTGTTTGAGAACGGTCGTTCCCATATGGCCAGGAAATTTAAGGGATGCCTGGATGGTACTGGTTAGAGTCTGTTTCCATTCTTCCTCGTTTCCGGGAGCGGGATGAGCCGTCACCAGCATCGTGACCGGTTCAGTATTTATTGATTCCATGCAGCGGTTGCTTTCCTGAAATGTTGTCGATATTTCATTCATCTAAAAAATCACTAAGAGCATCAGTATCTTATCGCTGTGTTTGTATTGAATAGAACAGATTAAGGCGTCTGATTTCTGCATTTTCAAAACTTGCCTGTAAAATCCAGCAGTAAAAGATCTTATGAGTGCTACGCAGTCAACTTAGATAGCCACGGGTATTTTGGTCCAAAAATTCATCTATACAACTTCTAAATTATCTGATAATTGAGTTCTGCTTTCCCGATATATTTAATGGTAGTTAATGTCTATGACGACTTCTCGGGATGAGCTTCCAGGGATTGTAAAAAATGCAAGGGTTTGGTGGAAGGATTCACATCAATGGACTGTGTGTCACATAAAAGTCTGTTTTCTCTGTTGCTACTGGGGTTAATCCAGGTAGGTTGTAGTTCAATGAATCATACCGAAGCAGGAGCTGCGAATGGGGCTGGCCTAGGTGCGGTGACAGGTGCGATTATCGGCAGTCATTCAGGGAATACAGGGGCGGGTGCTTTAATCGGGGCCGCGACCGGAGGACTGGCTGGCAGTCTGATCGGAAATGCAGAGGATGCACGTCAAGAACGTGATGTTGCTATCGCACAGGCGAATCATGAGCGTAGGGCGCGGGCAGCAATCAAAAATAGCGATGTGCTTCAAATGTCACATAGTGGTGTGAGTGATTCAGTAATTATGGGCGCCATTCGCAGTCAGGGTGGTGCCTTTGATCTGAGTCCCCAGACCATCATCTCGCTCAAACAACAGGGAATCAGCGATCCCCTGATTGAGTATATGCAACAACATAACTATGTCTCTGCTTCTGAGCCAATCGTTGTGAAGCAGAGACCGACGACGGTGGTAACCCAGCCTTCAGTCGTTTATGTCACACCTCGGCCACGACGTCGTTATGTCCGACCTCATTCAGGTATCCACGGGCATTTTCACTTTTAACGATTTGAGATCGCCATCTGCGCTGCGTTCTTATTTTTCCAGTCGACGGTGAGCCATAAAATTGCCTGCCCATCTTGACTCCCGGTCGCAACGTATCGGCCGTTGGGTGAGAAATCGACGGAAGTGACTCCTTGTGTGTGACTGCTGAGAGTGAGGATTTCTTTCCCTGTTTCCGCATCCCAGAGCTTTGCAGTACCATCTTCACTGGCTGTGAATGCGCGACTGTCGTCTGGAGAAAATACCACAGAAGCAACAGGTGCCGTGTGACCGGCGAGGACCGTTTTCTTTTGAGTAGCAATCTCCCAGATGATGGCACTGTTATCTTCGGAGCCGGAAATCAGATGTTTTCCATCATGCGAATAGGCGACTTCGAGGACAGGCCAGGCATGTCCTTTAAACGTGTTCTTTTTCTGACCTGTTTTGGCATCCCACAATACGAGTGTTTTATCATCGGATGCGGTAACGATCTGTGAACCATCGGGAGAAAAGATGGCGCTTTTGACATGTGTATCCGGGAGTTCGAGTGTTAATAGAACCGCGCCACTGTTGGCGTCCCAGAGCTTTGCTGTTCCATCATCACTGGCAGTTAGAATCTGTTTTCCATTGGGGGAATAACGTACGGTGTTAACATACCCCTGATGTTTCTGTTCCAGTTTCTTTTCTGCATGTCCCGTTTTCGTGTTCCAAATTTTTGCAGAGTTATCCCAACTGCCTGTGACGAGCCAATTTCCGTCCGGCGAGAAGGAGGCGGAAGCAACAACGCCGTGCGGGTGGAATGCCATGATCTGTTTGGCGGTCATGCCGTTCCAGAGTCGGGCATCCCGACCACCTACTGTTAAGATCGAGTCGTGATACGGGGAAAAGATGGCCGTCCATAACATTCCACCCTGTTTTTTGAAATCGAGAAATGGATTTAGTTTACCGTTTTTACCGGGGACCAGCAACTCTTTTCCCGAATCAACGGACCAGACCTGAATCACCCGCTGTTGAACGTTGGCAGTGAGTAATCGCTTATTATCGTGCGAAATACTGACCGAGTTAATTAGGCCATTTGCTGGTTTGATGGTCTGTACGACTTCAGGTTTGCTAAGATCCCAGATTCTGACCAAACCATCGGCACAGCTGGTGACGGCCTGTTTTCCATTTGCAAATACATCCATGGACAGAATCGCATCTGGATGTTTCAGGATCTGTTTTCGGTTTTCTTTACCAGTTGTAATATTCCAGTTACCGACGGTGTTATCACCGCTGGCTGAAAGAAGCGTTTTCCTATCGGGGAGAAATTTGAGAACAGATATTCTTCGAGTGTGACCTTCCAGCTGATGCAGCAATTTTCCGGTAGCAACTTCCCAGAGCATACATCGGCCCCGGGCATCTCCGCTGGCACAGAAACGCAGATCGGGAGAAAAGGCGACTGCACTGACTTCAGATCGGTGGCCCGTCAATTCTCGAATTAATTTTCCCGTTTCGATATTCCAGAGGCGGACTGTTTTTTTATCGCTGCCTGTCAGCAGGAAACGTGAATCAGAAGAGACATCAATAGCAGCGCTGCGACCGGTGTGTTCGAATCGCTTGTGCTCTGTCCCCGTCTGAATGTCCCAGATGCGTACGGAATTGTCGACGGCGGCTGTTGCCAGACGCTTATGATCCGGTAGAAAGACCGCGTTTGATGCCAGGAAGGCATGCCCTTCGGTGAATTCAATTTGAGGCTTACCGGTTGCGACATTCCAGGAAATGGCGGTTTTATCGCGGCTGGCAGTAACCAGTTGTGTTCCGTCTTTCGAAAAGGAAACGTCCAGAATCGCATCGACATGTTTTGCGAGAACTCTGCCTTTCAGGGTTCGAATTTCTTCATAGTCAGCGATGTTCCATAATTTTAGCCGGGCATCATGACTGGCGGAGAGAATCCATTTGCCATCCTTCAGCAAGGTGGCTGCCTGAACCCAACTATCATGCCCCCGCAATGTTTTCAGGGCTTTTGTCGTTTCAATGTCCCAGAGCTTCACAGTGTTATCGTGGCTGGCGGAGATGATCATTGTGCCATCGGGCGTGAACTCGGCAGATTGAACACTTTCCTGATGTCCGTCGAAAGCGATAAACGGGGGCGGTTCATTTTTCTTACCTGAAACGATTTTGTTAAAATCGTATGGAACGATGTCTTCCGGTTTCCATAACAGAACACGGCGATCGTAGCCACTGGTCACGACGTGGGTGCTGTTGTCGTCAGGAGAGAAGTGAGCAGAGTAGACCGGGCCTTGATGACCGGTGAAGGGGGCGCCCTGTTTACCGGTTTCTACGGACCAGATGACAGCAGTTCCATCCTGGCTGGCGGTAACGATGCGGCGTTCATCCGTTGAGAAATTTGCATCCCAGACCCACCAGTTATGCCCCCAGAATCGTCTCAACTGTTGGCCGGAAGCAACATCCCAGAGCCGTGCGGTTTTATCATAGGAACTGGTTAACAGCCGTGTGCCATCTTTTGAATAACTGATACTCAAGATGCCTTCGGTGTGACCTTTATCAAATGGCATTTTTTGTTGGGGGTCCTGAAAGGTACGCTGGATTTGCAAATGTGTTTCCAGGTCCCAAAGTTTGATAAAGCCTTTTCGGTCTTCGCTGCCTGTCGCGAGGGTTTTACCATCAGGACTCAAGGCAACCGCGAGTACCGGGTTTTTGTTGTGATCAAACTGGGCAAGCATTTTTCCGCTGGCTCGATCCCAGAGCCGTGCAAAACCGTCTTTCCCCCCCGTCACAAAATGAGATCCATCATTTGAGACAGCTAAAGCATCAACCGGCGCTTTTGCATTGAATGTCCTGCTACTTTGCGAACAAAGGTGCATCAGACGTCCCCATTCCCAGTTACGAAGTTCTTCGGGACACCCATTGAGTAACTGGATGGCGCTTTCGAATGCATTTTCATCGATCTTGGCTGCAGCCAGACCGATACGAGCTATATAAGCTTCATATTCTTCTTTTTCTTTGGCAGTAATCGCTTCTTTTTCAGATTTAACAGCTTTTTGGCGTGCGATTATTTCTTTCTGGCGTGCGACTACTTCCTGTCGTTGCGCTTCTTCAGCTTTCTCTTTTTCTGCGATGGCTTTCTTTTCAGACACAACTGCTTTTTGGAGAGCAATTGATTCCTGAGCCCGTGCTGCATCGGCTTTCTTACGTTCCTCAATCGCGGTGTCGCGTTCTGTTTCCGCGACTTCTTCTGCTTTCAAGGCGCGATTTGCTTCAGCTCGAATCCAGAAGAAGGCTCCAGTGACGACTACCAAAACGGTTGCCAACATACCGACGAAGACCCGTTTTGCTGTGCGAAGCCTTTGTTGTCGTGCATCTCGTTCTGTCTGTGCTGAGCGAATTTGTTCAATGAGCTCCGTGTGTGCCGGATCTTTTTCACTAAGTAAGGACAGACCGAGGTCAAAGTCACCTTTCGAATAGGCCGTACTGGCATAGCTCAGCGTTGTTTTCTCTGCACCTGCTTTTGCGGCGTGGTTTTCAGGCCAAAGTGAAAGAGCTTCCTGGAACCCAAATAAAGCCCGTGAAAACAGTTCATAATTTTCTGTTGCTTTTGCTCCTTTTAAATCGGAATGTGCTCTTGTGGCGAGCGAAATACTTTCCGAATGAGACTGGTACTCCATGATGGCTTGTTGCAACGCCTGCACGCTGGGGTAGCGGTCCTTTTGTTGTGTAGCCATGGCTTTCATGGCGATATCAACAAGTTCCCCTTTTTTCCCAGTGGGGACAATTTCATTCTTCGCCGCCGCCATCAGGCATTTCATGGCCGTTTTGCCTGTGTGTGGCGGACGACCTGTAAGGATTTCGTACAGGATCGCACCTAAGAGGTACACATCAGAAAGTGGCGAAATTTTATCGACGGGACCGGTTGCCATTTCCGGCGCCATGTAAGCAGGAGTGCCCCCCATGCTGGATGTGGTGATAATACTGTTGGACTTGCGAAATCCAGATGTTGACTGGGCCAGTCCCCAGTCCATTACCAGTACTTCACCGAACTCACCGAGCATTACGTTTTCTGGTTTTAAATCGCGGTGGACAACACTGCGAGAGTGGGCAAACGCAACGGCGTCAGCGACTTTCATCAGGATATTTAAATTCTCGGCGAGTGAATTCTTACGAATCGTCTTCAACCACGGGCGGCCTTCAACCTTTTTCATCGAGTAATACAATGCACCGCTGTTATTGCTACCCACGTCATAAATGGGAACGATATTGGGATGGTCCAATTCCCCGGTGACAACTGCTTCTGCAAGAAATTTGTGTCGCTGATCTCGATTCTTAGCTGTTTTACTCTTCAGCATTTTGACCGCAACCTGGCGGTCGATCGAAGTCTGCCGTGCAGTATAGACAACGCCCATACCACCCTGGCCAAGCACTTCCAGGAGCTCGTATTCGGCGTTATTCAAATATTCCGACTTTGTTTTATCACTGAAGTCACGTTTTTTAATGACCAGTGATGTCTGGTTTGTCAGATCTTCACCCGGAATATCATCGGCTTTGATGGTCATCTCCGGGCCTTCGGGCATCGTGGCCATGCCATCACCCCAGGCCGAATTCATTGTGGCCACCAATTCCGGAGGGACATCATCAGAGACAATTGTGGCGTCTATTTCCTGCGGTGTATTGTGGTCTTCAACTAAAGTTGCACCAATCTCGGAAGCGTTTTCAGACTCGTCGAGCACTAGAGTCTGGTCGTTTACAGATTCAGGGCGTTCTTCTTCAGGGAGTTCACTGATGGTTTGCGCGCCGGCCCATTCCGCATGATCTTCCTCGGTGATTGTTCGCTCAAGGTCCACAGCTGCGGGGGCGACGATAGTAGCATTGATGTCTTCTGAGGCACTGTCTTCGACAATTGTCTGATCGTTTAACGAGAAGTCGTCTGCGGTCCCTAATTCCGAATCGGAATCGTTTTGGGTCTGATAAATGTCTTCAGAATTGGAATCTTCCGGTATTTCATTCCCATCGGCAGAAATCGTTTCAGACTCCCATTGATCGGAAATGATGGTCTGATCATTTTCAGGTGCGTGGTCTTCAGAATCAAATTCGAAATCGGATTGCGTCTGATCGTTGAGAGGATTCTCATCGTCAGACGATTCATCGTTTCGTTGATCTTTGTCTGGAATGTCGTTCATAATGTTACCCGCATGCTGTCGTTGATTTCTGATGTGAAATTAACGACGGTCTCATTTCATTTTAAAAAATAAATTAAAGCTGAAAATGTGTCTTAGTTATATCATGAATGCGGCCCGGGTAGGGCAGCTTATTGGTTTTTTCGGTAAAGATTGTAATGGCGATTCAACAGACGGTTCCCATATTTTTCGATGGCTGATTCACATTCCTCAGCAGTAACCGGTTTTTTGAGTAATGATTTTCCATGGTAATACCCCGAAAGTAATGCGGTACTGCTCCATGCTTTTTCCAGAGATGTGTCTGGATCACTGTTTGAATTCGTATTTATTTTTGCGTTTTCGGATATGACCGGAATGACATCCGCTGGATAATCAAACAAAATTTCTTCTAAGAAAACTGGCTCTGATAGAAATTCTTTGAAATCAGATTCCGTGAGAATGACTGTCGAAAGAGAGTCTGCTTCTTTACTTTCTTCTAACAAGGTTGTACTGTCTTGTCCTGAGGTGTCCTGCGCATCATTTGATGTGGGAGGGTTTGCCTGTTCCTCGGTGACATCGCTGGCTTTACCATTGCGAATGTCAACGTCCATCAAAAGTCGGATTCGTTCTTCGCCGGCTTCTTTCAGATAAATCTGATATCGTCCATCAGGCAGCGTTTTGAATAACTGTGGCAGATTATCCAGATCTGACTCATCCAGCGGTACATCTTCGATCACATTTCCATTGGGTGCCAGGATTCTAAGGAACACAAGTCGCTCGACATTTTTATTCGCTTCTTCGATGGCTGATTCAATGGACAGAGTGTCTTTTGTCGTGAAGATACTCTGCTGATTGGATGTCGCATCCAGAATGACTTCGGTTTCAGGGAACAATAACTGAGGAACCTGGGGAGTCGTATCGATGGCAACGTTGGCCAATCCTTCCCCGGGAGTCTCCAGTACCCCGGCTTCACTGGTGAAGTCCAGACTCCCGTTCCCATCAGAAAAGGTGAATTGCAAGTCTCCCTGCATCGTAACCAGAATGGGGATATCGGCTGCCGGGTTTTGTACATTCGGGTTCGCGGCATAGGTATGCTCAAACACAAACGATCCCGGATCGGCAAAATTAAAGGTCTCCACGGTTCCATCACCCCAGTCTATGGTGATGAAGAAATTTTGTTCTGAAAAGCGACCGAAGTCTCCTGTTACGGTTGCATCCCCGGTTGCAGAGATCTGTGGTGTTAAGATATTTTGTAACTGAGGAGGAACCCCTGCAATGGCGCCTGTTTCTGATGTCAGTGTTGCATCAGTGTCGATTAATACGCCACTCGTGCCATGCCCCGAGAAGACCCCTGTGCCTGCGACACTATGATCGGATGCGGTTCCTGTATCATTGATGTCGAGAATCCCGTCTCCTGCTTCGACGTTAATATTTCCATTGCCACCGAAGGCACGAACGGAAGCATTCAAAATCAAGTCGCCAGGTCCCGTCGATTCCAAGCCAATGTTACCCCCCGAACTATTTGTGACGGCAGAGTTAACAGTGAGCGGGCTCGCATTCGTAATGATAATATCGCCGGCGACTCCGGCTGAATTTGTGATACCAACAATACCATCCACGGTACCGATGGTTAACAGGGCACCTCCCAGATCATTGTCGATTTGAATGCTGCCGGAATCCGTATTCAAAGCGGCAAGCAGCGAAACTGCTGTTTCCAGTGAATCAGCAGAACCGGCGCCGGCTGCAGTACGGATGACGAGTTCGTCAGATGTGATGTCTCTGCCCCCAGTATCACCGGCATCGACGACACCGCCGTCGGTGCTGGTCAGTCTGGTAAACGTAGTCGTGAATAACTGGCCGATGGTGATATCATCACCGGCCTGTAAATCGAGGATTCCAGTACCAGCATCGAAGATTGTGCCGTCCGACATGGTGATACCACCACCGCCGATTCCCATAGAGGCCGAATCGGCGAGCAGGGTGATCTTACCATTCGAGGAATTGACATCACCATTGCCACCAAAAATCAGACTATTTTGTGCGGTGAAGTCAATGGTACCACCGGCTGTGCTGAAGCCGTCGTTGATCTCAATCGATGAATTCACGCCGGTAGCTGTTACTTGAATCGTTCCGACACCATCGGTAGAAACAACATTTGTCAATACACCAAGGTTTTCAAAGAGTGTTTCGCCATCTGTCTGAACGGTGATGTCGGAGCCTGTTGTGGTGATTTCTTCGAATGCGGCTTCTTCTCCGCCGGTTTGTAAATAGTCAATTGAGCCGGTGCCGGTGGTTAATTGTGTGATCCGCACAGAGCCCGTTGCCGCTGAAGATGTGTTGGAAACATCAATATTGCCTGTTCCGGAATCAATGGAAAGGGTTCCGCCGGCCAGTTCTACCGCCTGGTTATTACCGATTCCGTTGACTGCCTGCAGTGTAATCGAACCGGAAGCGGCGTTTAGATCGATTTCCGGAGTCATCTGATCGTTGAACGCGTCATTGATATCTCCTGCTGAAATAACCGAGATAACTCCATCCAACGCGGCGAGATCTCCGAGCAGAATGTTTCCGAAGTTAATGGTAGAGACATTGATTTCCGGAGTCGCGCCACCAGCCGAGATTGAGGTCAGCTCCAGAATATCGGAGTGCGCATCCCCTTCGTTCGAAATGGTAATAGTTCCATCCTGAGTGGTTGCCAGGTCGATGGTTAATGCTTCGTCGCCGATCTGTGCCAGCGCAATACTACCGGTTCCGGTGGTAATACTGGTGGCGGTGACAGAATTACCGGCGGTGTTGTGAAGCAGGATGTCGCCGTCGGTGGTGTCAGCTGAGAAAGATTCGACACTCAGCTCGAGAGTGTCTCCCACGCCGATTCCAGTAACTGCGTTCAGACCCAGGCTCATCGCATTTATATTAAGCTGCCCCGGAATACCGTCGTTTTGATCAGTGATCGCAGCTTGGGAGTCGAGCAGCACATGGTCGGCGGCTGTTTCAATCAGACCGGACAACAGGATGTTGCCGCCGGCGAAAACATGAATGTCACCCGCAGATGTCTGTAGGATATCGTGAATGATCACATCATCTGTTTCAATGATTCGGATCTCGCCTGAGGTCTGGTTGGTGATATTGATCTGATCGACCTGTGTTTCGATTTCCCCATTCAAATCAGCGACCTTACCGGCTCCCAGAGCAGCAATGATCGTGACCCGGGCGCCGGACACATTGGCGATTAGATCTTCGCCGGCATTGTCTCCGGCGTCGGTTACGCTCCCTTCCGTTTCCAGATGAATCGCGAAGTCGGTGGCGTTAGTTGTGATGACCTGGCCAATAGTAATGTCATCTGTTGCTGTCAGTGTGACTGTACCATCACCGGCATTGATGACTGTGCCATCGGCCATTGTAACCCCACCGAACAGTCCCCCGGCACCATTGTCGGCATCTGCAGTCAACTTAATATCACCTGAAGTGCTGGTCAGGTGACTCGAACCATTAAAGGCAATGTCATCGGCGGTTTCAATCGTAACACTGCCTGTCTCGCTTTGGATGTTCTGATTCAGAATCAGGTAGGCGTCGGTGTTTGTCGTTTCGATGAATAGAGTACCGGTTCCCAATGTCTGTACCAGATTCGTAACAGTCACACCGCCGGCGGATGTCAGCGAGATGTTTGTGTCTGTGCCTCCCGTCAAAGCCATCGAATCGGTATTCAGGTCGACGAGTTCCAGGGCAGGGGAGTCGTTGGTAATAATAAAATCACTGCCAGTAGCGGTACCATCAAACTGCTGTGCTGTGATCGTAACGGTTTCTGCAGACATTGACTGAAACAGAATTGCATCAACGGCGTTAATATCAAGGTCTCCCCCGCCGGCATCGATGATATCAGGCGCATCCAGACGCAGGTTTGCTGTTTGCAATCCGGTTGGTACAGTGATCGAAACATCGGAGACAAAACCGATGGTGTCCTGTGTATTGTGAATTCCCGTTGTGAGTGAGACATCCAGTGCGCCACCTGTTACTTTGATGAATGTGGTTCCCACTGAGCCCGTGCCTGCGTCCAGATTGATCAATTCAGGCGAGGTACCTGTATTGTGGATGGCGATGCTGTTACCACTGGTCAGGTCGAGATGATCTACTGTTGTCTGCAGTGGATCAAAACCAGCTTCGGTAAAGATACTGGTGATGCCACCGATATTACGTCCGGCAACAATCGTCAATTGATCGCCGGTCGTGATATTTATGTCGGTGCTGTCAGAATCGAGTACATCACGATCGGAATTCAAAGTGATATCGGCGGTGTTCTGGGCTGTTAAGGTTGTGACATTGATGTCGCTATCAGCGCCGGTTGCAGTCAGTGTGATACCGTTGTTGATATCGGAAGCGGAGTTGTTCGTGGAATTGACGTCGAGGACTTCTATGGTACCGGCAGCATAAACGGTAATAAATCCATCGAATGTCATCAGTTGCGAAAGGGTAATGCCGTCCACTTCATCAATGTGAATTCCACCGGCGTTTGTATTCACGTTAGCGGTGAGTAAGTTGACATCGGTGTCGACGTCGATTCCATCCTGAGTACCATCTGCACTGCTGGATGTTAGCATCAAATTGTCAGCGGTAATCCAGTTTAAATCGGCGCCATTGGTATCGAGAATACCGTCATCGGCAGTCAGTGTGACATCTGCATTGCCAACAGCAGTAATTGTAGTCACTAGAATATCACTACTGGTTCCTGTCGCCGTCAGTGATATATCGTGATCGTCGTTAGCTGAGTTGTTTGTCGAGACAACTGAGGTTGCCGTGATGCTGCCTGTGGCGTTGACGCTGATTTCACCATCAAAGGTGGAGAGATCAAGCAGTTCAACGGTCCCCGTATTTTCTAAGAAGAGGCTGCCAATGCCGGATATCGTAGCAGAGAGCGTACTGATTTCTGTTTCCAGTGGATTTCCATCGCCGATCCCGGTCACGGCATTAAGAACTGCCGTTGTAGCCACAATGTCTGTATAACTGTCTCCGTTATCACTGATTGAAGCTGAGAGAGAATCAATGTTGACGGTACCTGTTGTCAGCAGGCCACCTAAAAGGACATCTCCATCAGCTGTGAGGCCAATGTCACCGGTTCCGGCATCAATCAAAGATCCATCGGTCATTGTGATTGAATCACCGTTATTTCCTGCCGCATTGTCAGCGGTTAAAGTGATTGTCCCGGAAGTGGAGTCAATCAACGCGACGCTTCCCAGCAGAATGTCATCTTCCGCTATGAGACTGACGGTTCCGGTCTGACTCTTGATGGTCGTGTCCAGGTTAATACCACTACCTGAACCTGTGGACTCACCGATCAGTTCGATGTTACCAGTGCCGGAAGCAGAGACACCAGACATGTTTGAAATATCGATTCCATCATCGCCGTTTGAAGTACCATTGATCGAAATATCGCCGTTGGTCGAAATCACTTGCCCGGCGGATGTTTGAATTGATGTTCCTGTTGAAGCAGAACTACCGCCAGTTGATGCTCCCGTGACTGTAATACTTCCGTCCGTTGATTGCACCAGGCTTTGAATCCTGACTCCAGTATGGTCGGATGTGGTCGTACCATTAATGGTGATCGTTGCTGCGTTGGCACCGGTTCCATTGGAAAGAATCGTTGCCTGATCAAGCAGTTGGAATCCAGGGCCGGCACTGGCATTACCAGTGATATCAATGTCCCCATCGGTGGAAGTCACATTGGTCGATGCCCCTTCAATCAGGACTCCCTGGTTTGTATCCAATCCGGTCCCACCAGTGCCATTAATGGTGATGGTACCGGCTGAGACGCCCGTATCAGTTGAAATGACGGTCGTCCCGGTATGCAGGTGAACGCCTTGATGACTGCCTGTCAGGGCATCTGTTCCACCAAAGCCTGTGATCGAAATATTTCCAGTGCCCGAAGTCTGAATAACCGCGTTGTCGGCTTCGATGCCAGTGAAATCACCAGTTGTGATGCCGCCATTGTTCGCAAGAAGTGTGATTCCGCCATTAACCGTTTTCAGGTTGCTGCCGCTATTGAGTTTAATATTTCGAGTGGATGTAAGCAGCAGGGCACCGGTACCGAAAGTGGTGATTGTTGTCGCAAGATCAACAGTCAGTGTGTCAGTGGCGTCAAACGTGACGGAGCCAGTCGTCGATTGAACGTCTTCGGTAATGTCAAGCGTCCCCATGACATTTACCAGGATCTCCAGGTCGGCATCGAGACCGACCTGAGCCGTGATACCACCAACCGTCAGGTCGCCCATGTTGTCCAGGAAGAGTCCGCCTGTGCCAGCGTCGGCTTCCAGGTACGAGATCGCGGTGTCGATGGCATCCGCCAGTTGTCCTATTCCCATGTTGGCATTAATGACCAACTGATTTGCAGTCACATTTTTGGCCGGCGTTATGTCATTGTCTGTGATACTACCATTGGTGGATGTTAGATCGACACGACCGCCGGTGGTCGTGATGGAAGAGACAGCAATATTGTCGTATGCAGAGAGTTGGACGAGTCCACTCTGTGATTCGACGGTGCTTCCGGAATCCATGGTGATGCTACCTGCGTTGGAGCCGTCATTATCTGCTGTTAACGTGATGGAACCGCTGGCCTGGCTGATGATCTTTGCCGTGGATGTTAGTGTGATATCGTTGTCAGCCAGAACTGTGATACTGCCATCCAAGCTGGTTAGTTCTGAAGAAATCAGGACGTCCGAAGTAGCGCCTTTCACTACTACCATGATGTTTCCCGCGCCGTTGACACTGATTCCGCCATCGGTAATAAAACTGCTGCCAGCGGACGTGTTGATGTCTACATTTCCGCCGCCCGTACCTGAGGTCGTTCTGAAGCTGCTGTTTAAGGCAGTGAATTCGGTAAGGGAATCAATATCAATATTTCCCCCATCACCCGTAAGCAGGCTGCCGTTTGAAATATCGACTTTGCCCAGACTGGATTTGACCGTAATCGTACCACCAGAGGCTGCACCGAGCGTAGTATCGATTCCAGTGCCGGTGGATAAGACATCACTTTGAGCCTGAACTAGAACACTTCCCCCTTCGCCGGTATTGATGCCGCCATCTTCGAGAGTGATGGTTCCGGTGGCATTGATCGTTATATCACCGAGTGAATTCACGCCGGTATCACTGGTGGTCACATCCCCGTTATTTGCGTCAATAGTGACAGAGGTTGCAGAAGCATTGGTTGTACTCAAAGAACGCGCGGTAACGTTGGCACCATCAATGTCAATTGTTCCCGTGCCGGCATCCAGGCTGGAGCCGGATTGCATGGTGAAATCACCGACACCGGAGGTATCGGAGTCCGCCTGGACGGTCACATTGCCGTCGGTAGAGACGGCATCGTTGAATATGATATCGTTGGTCGCTTTGGCAGTAATCAAAATCCCAGCGCCACCAGTCAGTGTTGAGTCAAAGGTGAGATCACCTGCTGTGGTGGCTGAAAAGGACGTCGTTACTCCCAGAGAGACTGCATCCTGGAATGTCTGACTTCCGGAAGTAGTGACGTTGCCGCCGTTGATCTCAGTGGTCCCAGCAGCATCGGTGGTCAGGCTGGCTAGTTCTGCTGTATTTCCCACCTGATTGTTGAATGTGGTTGTTCCGCCTGTATTGACGTTGAGCGCAAAAGCCCCGTTTAGCGTCGACATCAATGCGATATCGCCGCTCGCAGTACTACTGAGAATCGCATCTGCCCCAAGCAGAACTGCATTGTTAAATATTTGCGATCCAGTCGTTGCGATACTGCCACCATTAATGTTAGTAGACCCGTTGGCGTCAGTGGCAAGACCGGTTAAAGCATCTGTATTGCCCACGAAGCCATTAAAATTGGTTGTGCCATCCGTGTTAAGACCGAGTGAAAATGCACCGTTTAACGTCTGGTCAAATGTAATGGCCCCGCTACCGGAACTTGTGAGAATGGTATTCATTCCCAGAGTGACATCGTCATTAAAAATCTGAGCACCCGTCGTATTGATTCTGCCGCCATTGATTTGAGTAGTACCGCCGGCAGTGGTTGTCAGACTGGACAGAGGTGCTGACGTACCAACAGCACTTCCCAAAATGGTATTGCCGATCGTGTCAATGACCAGATCGATGGCACCATCAATGGTTGATTCGAATTCAATATTGCTGCCACCAGTGCTGATGAGTGTCGAATTTGTGACAAAGTTGACCGCATCGTGATAAAGTTGTGAACCGGTGGTTGTCACCGTTCCCCCGTTGAATGTGGTGCTGGTGACGCCGGAAGAGCTGATCTCAACTGAGGCCGCATCAATGTTGGCCAGAATGTCAACGGTTTCTGCAGTGACGAACAGATCGCCTGTGACCAGGTTTGTTGCTGTCTGAAATGTCACGCTATCATCGCTGCCGGCCAGGATTGTCAAGCTGGCGTTGAAGGAACTGTCGAGACTGTCAATCAGAATCGTATCGATGCCGGTTGGTGTTCCTGCACTGTCAGTACGAATCGTGATCGAACTCGTCGGATCGAGGAAGAGCACTGATTCGCTGAATGTGGAGTCAATATACGAATAATTGTCGCCGGCAACGCCATCGTCTGAGAGGGAAATTGTTTCGGTGGCATCGGTGAAATCAAAATCACGATTAGCGACAAGCAAGTTGTCGATGATTGGTTCCAGACCAGTAAACGTGATCGTGGTTGAACCGTCACTCAGGGTGGCATCGGAAATTGTAATGACGCCGTCTTCCCCTTCGGCGGGAACACTGTCGGGGGTAAAGACGTAAGCGACGGAGTCGGCTTCGAGCGGCGTACTGTGATTGATGACCAGTGTATCGCCGTCAACACCCGCAATTCCCAGCGAATTACCGTCGTTATTCTGTGAACCACCGTTAAAGATGATTCCGTTTTCCGCATTAAAGAACAGGTTGTCGGGTTGGTTGATAATCAAGACATCATCGCCCCCCAGTCCGTTGAAGGTGATCGAAGTGATGTCAGTGATGGCAACCGTTCCCAGAATCGTCTCACCAACGCCACCGATATCGCGTGTCAGTACAAACGTGGCGGTGTCTTCACCAGTGAGAGTCAATTCGAGCTGGTCGTCTTCACCGGTTCCAAAGATGACGATATCACCGGTACCATATAGGCCCGGATACAGACTAGGAGGATTTTGGTATGCTCCAATATGCGGCGTTGTGGTATTCGTATCGCTGGCGAATTCAGATGAAGTGTAGGCGGCCGAAGAACCGAAGCCGATCGTGCACTGCTCTTCCAGAGAGTCGGTACTGACAAACAGAGGATCGTTGGCATAAGCGAACAACGGGTCGCCGAATACATTGGTCGAATCTAAGGTCACATTGGAATCGAGATCGTTGCCATTAAAGGCATTGTAGGTGACGTTGGCATTCAACGGTGCGATAACGCCAAAGCCTTGAATGGGGGGCAGGGGAGGTACCGCCTGCAGATAGAGGGTAATATTGGTGCCACTGTCGCCTGACACAATGGTAGTGCCAGCGGCATCGTCCAGATCCCAGTGTGCAACAAGGCGTGCATCGCCGGTCATGGCGGCGACACCATTGTTCATGATGTCAGCCCGCTCGGAGACACTTAAGACATCGTTAAACCAGCCGATGTCGTCCATCAGCCCGTCAAAATACCGTCCTGCATCACCCGGATCGCGTCCAACGTTCATTAAGCCATTGATCGTATCAGTAAAGTGAGTACTGTCGAAACCAGCAAGGTTTTCATCGAATGAGGAAAGGTAGGGTTCCTCGGAACCATTAATGTAAATATGCATTTCGCCGGTGTCGGCGTCCCACGTATATTGGATGTTGGTCCAGATGCCCGCAACACCAGCCTGGCCACCCTGCTGGATTGTGAAGTCAGAACCATCTTGCGTTCGACCGTAGAATTGTCCGCCACCGTTGGTACGATACTGGAATTCCAGGCCACCGTTATCAGGGCCTTCGAAGAACTGATTGCGTCTGCCGACATCATCCATATTGACCCAGAAGTTCAATGTCCCTTTACGGCCGACATCGAAACTAGCGTCCTGGAAAGTGGCGAAATCATCGAGACCGTCGAATTCCAGCGCGCCGCCGAACTGACCGGCTGTTGTCTGGAATTCCGGACCGAAGGGGACGATGCCGTCTGTTGCAAGGAACATTTGAATGCCGTTGACGTTGTCGACGGCGATATTACCGGAGGCCTGATCGAAGTCCCAGTGGGCCACGAGGCGGGCATCAGCGGACAGAGTCGCGATCCCCGTTGCTCGAATCGTATCCAGGTCAGTCTGGTTCAGAGCCTGATCAAACCAGCCCACATCGTCCATCAATCCATCAAAGAAACGACCGTTTCCGGGATCGCGGCCAACATTCATCAGCTCATTGACGGTGCTGACCGTGGCGGTCCACTGTGAGAGATCAGAGTCGTAAGTAGTGCTGAAATAGCCAACTTCGACGCCATCGATATACAGGTGCATTTCGGGATTCACACCACCGTTGAAATCCCACGTATATTGAATATTTTGCCAGACGCCGGTCGTGCCGCCAGCAGAGCCGTCTTGGATGACATAGGTGTTTCCGTTGCCGTCATTACGGTTCGGGCTGCCGAAAAACTGACCGCCGCCGTTGGTCCGGTATTGGAATTCCATACCGCCATTATTCGGGCCTTCAAAGAACTGATTGCGACGTCCCTGGTCGTCCATATTCACCCAGAAACTGAGTGTGCCGGATTCACCGACATCGAAGTTGGCATCCTGAAACAACCCAAAATCGTCGACACCATCAAATTCTAGTGCTCCACCAAAGACACCACCGGTTGGATTCCAGAGTGGTTCTGTCGTCGGCTGAGGACCTTCGTAAGTAAAGCCGTTGAAAATATTGTCGGTGATGTTGACGGTGCCTACAGCCACTGAGAGCGATGGATCAAAGTAAACGCCACCAGGCTGGGCATAGATGCCGTTGCCGTTGGTTGTAGAGGAATCCTGCCAGTCGAAGGTGTTGTGGATGATATCCAGCCCGTCGGCAGTCATACCGCCATTCGTAATCGTGACCGTATAATTCTGATCGCCGGCTTCCTGGAACGAGCCTGCTTCAAGACCGTTGCCGAAATAGTTATAGGAAATTTCACCACTGAAGGCGAAATTGTTAGGATCGCCAAATGTGCCTTGGGGACCAATGGCGATCGGCCCCCAGCGGAAATGGTCGGCGCGGAATTCGTTGCGGGTGATCAGGAAATTTTCGCCACTACCGTTATCTCCATCTCGGATGGCAGCACGACCGAACTTTCCTTCAAAGATCGAATCAGATACTTCGAGATTGTTGGCACCTTCCAAAACGACGGCGCTGCGATAATTATCACCAAACAACAGGTTATTAAGTGTGGTGTTATCGGATGTTGTGTAGACGACATAGCCCTGGTAATCGGTGGCGGATGTGTGTGTCTCCCAGCCGAGTTGGGCGCCGGTTATGGTCACATCACTGGCGGAAATATTAACGGCAATGTCAAAATTGTTTGTCGGCGCTCCCGATTTGCGAATTTCGACGACGTCTTTGCCTGCTCCCAGAATCGAAACGGATTCGTCAATGTCGAGAGTCCCTGTAGTGAGGTAGTTTCCCGCTGCAACATTAATGATGCCGCCGGTCCCGGCAATATCAACGGCGTCCTGAATATCGGCACCGCCAGCCGAACCGAGCACATTCACTGTCGTCGCATCGCCCGATACGTTCGTGGAAACAAGATCGCCGTCCAGATTCACTTCGTTTGCATTAAATGCGATCCCTGCCGCAGTCAGAGTAATGCTCTTGGCGACGTTGATCGTCTCAACGTTCCATTCCAGCATCTTCCCAGTATCCAGAGAAATACTACCGTTGGAATTCAGGGTATCTACGTCACCATCGCCATTAATTACCAGGGATGCCCAAAAACTGGTCGCCAGCGAATTGAGATTGATCACGTCAGCGCCATCACCGGTATTGATGGTGACCGTGCCGGTCGGGTTCGTGAATGTCAGTGTTTCACCGGCGGTGGAGGTAATCATGGTCTGGCCGCCGCCCGCATCGGTGATGGTAATCGTTTCAGCAACACCACTATAATAAAGAGTGACATCTACTGCGTTGATCGTTGATGTGATTGGTTCCAGGCCAGTATAGGTGATGAAATCGCTCATCGCGCCGTCGATGCGAATAGAGCCGGAACTGCTGTCGGTGAAATAATATTCAACAGAAGTCGTTGTCCCCAGCAGATTCAATACATCTCCCGGGTTTGTGGAGTTGTTCCCTTCGCCGTCATAGTCAACAGTAATACCTTCTGCGGCGAGGGCACTATCGACGGTCAAACTGTCGTCTCCATTTCCGGCATTGACCGTAACACTATTGGTGTCAGTCAGCGAACTGGTGCCGATCAGCGTTCCTCCCAGACGATATTCGATGTTGGGACCGACAACAAGAACTTCGATGGCATCGTCGCCGGTTGTTCCTTCCAATTGAATATCGACGAGACCCGATATTGCGAAGTTTTCTATCTCGCTGTAAGTAATAGTAGGGAATGTTCCTGTGACACTGCCCGAAACGTTGCTGCTGTTGGAAACCAGAGCGGTCCCGGCTGCTGAGGTATCTACGTTGAGTGTATCGCCCCCCGGGTTCGAGGCGGGATTGCCGCCTGTGATCTGAAATGCTTCTGAATCAGGTGTGACATCAAAACTGTCTGCATCGTTGCCGCCATTGAGATTCACAAAGTTACTGAATCCCAGTGAATTCGTACTTTGGTAAGTGTTCATTCCGTTGAGTGTCCAGTTAGCGACACTATCGATTCCCGTCAGAGAGTTGGTTCCCGTTCCTCCTGTTAGTTGGTCGATATTCTTGAATATGACAGATTGGGCTGATTCAGTTCCGTCGAAGCCATCGCCCCCTCCGGTTCCCGTTAAACTGACACTCAGGTCAGTGGTATAATTCGTTAAATTGAGGTGGTCAGAGCCTTCTTCGCCATCAATGGTTCCATTAATAGTAGAACCGTTATTGTTGAACTGGAAGAGGTCATTACCCAGTCCGCCTTGCAGATTGAGAGAATGTGTTCCGCTGATATTAAAGATGTCAACATCGCTGCCGCCCTGTAGAAGTTCAAAATCAGAGAAGCCTAGTGAGGTAACACTCCCATAAAAACTGGAAGGTTGGATGCTCCAAGTGGCAGCCGCGTTCCGACCAGTCAGTTGATCGACCAAACCACTGCCTGCGGAGATGCGATTGATATTATCAAAACCGCCGATGATTGCCGTTTCTGTTCCCTGGAATCCGCCAGACGTGCCGTTATCAATCAGAACCACATCAATGGATGTTGAATAGAGAGCGTAATCAAGTTCGTCAGCTCCTAATTCCCCATCAATTGTCCCTGTGAGTGTTGCACCGTCCTGAAAACGGAAGATGTCATTTCCGGAATGACCGGACAAATTATGAGTCTGGTTTCCCGTGATTGTGAACGTGTCAATGCCGGTTCCACCATTCAGGTTCTCGAAACCACTGAAACCAAGCGTATTTGTTGTTGTGTATTGATTCGAACCGTCAATGGACCAGGCTGCCGTGTCATTCATGCCGGTCAGTGAATCGGGATTGCTGCTGCCGATGATTGTATTGATGTTATCAAACGAGGCGACGGTAGCCGCTTCTGCTCCTGAAAATCCATTATCAGAGCCAGTTGCAGCCAAAATCAGGTCAAGTGAGACTGAGGAAGCCGAATAATCGAGGATGTCGTTTCCTGTCAGACCATCGATGCTGCCCGTAAGCTGCCCGCTTCCACTGAACTGAAACGTATCTGTTCCGACATTTCCGATGAGATGCGTAAATCCTTCAAATTCGATACCAGAGATAACTCCCTGATTCACACCATTAATCAGGTAGTTTGTGCCGGCATTAGCTCCCGTGATTCGGTCCTGAGTATTGTCACCGATAATTTTCTCAATTCCGATGCCGCGATTAACGCCGGTCGCACTCGCGTCATTGCCGTTGACGGTGACGACACTGGTGACGGCGGAGAAATCGATCGTGTCAAATCCGTTGCCGCCAGACAGTGTGCCGTCAATCTGGCCTCCATCCAGCAGGATAAAGGTGTCTGCAGAATCATTTCCTTCTAGGTCTTCGATATTGCTGAATGTGACTGACCCAGACATCAGGCTGCCGCTATTCACACCATCGATCAACCACTCATTACTCTGATCTGCTGCGACTAGTGTGTTTGAACCGGCACCTCCATCAAAGCTGATTCCCCCTGCGGGAGTGATAGCACCACCACTGGTATCGAGACGAAGTGTATTGTCAAATCCGGTACCGGTAATCATCACGCTCGAGACATTGGCGAAGTTATGTGAATAGACGATTTCATTCAGCGACCCTGTTTCGAGAATACGAAGCTGAGTCCCGTCTCTGACAATTGTGATAACATTGGCAGACCAGTCGCCCGCCTCTACGACCATCGTTTCGACGAGATCATTCAAGTTGATCGTCACCGTTGCAGTGGCTGTACCGCCGGCGTTGTCGTCGACGGTAATATCTAGAGTATAGGTCGGATTGGTTTCGAAGTTCAGCAGCCCCTGGTTGGCCACCACAATCTGGCCTCCCGTGGTAATGTCGAATGCGGCTGCTCCGGTTCCCCCGAGTTCGGTAAAGGTGAGTGTATCACCGGGTTGATCATCATCGGTGGCAACAATAACGGCTCCGACAGAAGTACCATTCGCCGCGTTTTCATCAACATCGCGAATCTGGTCCGCAATGACCGGGTCATTGTCGTTTAACGGATTGATGTCGATGGTGATTGTCGCGGTATCGGTCGCACCGGCACTATCGGTAACGAGAATCTCTAGATCAAACGAGGTCGTTGTTTCATAATCAAGCTGGCTTTGATCGGCGACAGTAATTTCGCCCACCGAACTGACGTTGAAGGCGGTTTGTCCGGTTCCACCAGTAACGCTGAAAGTCAAGCTGTCTGCGGGAACGTCAGGGTCTGTTGAAACGATCATTCCCACAGACGTCGTGTTAACGGTGTTTTCGTCGACATTGAAATTCTGGTTGGTTGCAGCAGGCGGAGTATTGACAGTCAACGCAACATCGTTACCGTCGCCTCCTTGATAAGTGATATAGACCTGATTGCCATTGAAGGTCAGCAGAGTGCCTTCTGTGAGGCCGGCGAATGTACCAGCGATGGCGTCAACATCATCGTTATCAATCAACAGGAACTCATCGCCGGCAGCAGCGGTAAATGAGCTGATCAGATTGAGTGTGGCTCCTGTGAGATCAACAGTGCCGGTAACTTGAATCTGGTCGTACTCGGTCCCTGCTACGGTGCCGTCAATTTCGACGTTCAGGGTTGAACCGGCTATGAATGTCAGATCTCCTGTACTGAGGATTCCGGGGCTCGACCCCGGGCTCAGAATGCCACCGGAATTAATGGTCACTGGGGCATCTATATTACCAGAGCCTCCAAGCGTCGCTCCATTGGAAACGATTACGTCTGATGTTTTGAGTGTTCCTTCTACTTCAAGTAAACCATCTTGAACCGTCGTCGAACCAGTGAAGGAACTGCTACCGGAGAGTGTAAACTCACCGGTCCCTGATTTGGTCAGGCTGCCATCGCCGCTGATGCTGCCTGCGAAAATGGATGACGTAGCAGCGGCCTGGTTCACATCAAGCATGCCGGTCGCGCCACCTAAGAGCACCTTGCCGGTCCCGGTGAGTGAAGTGAGCGAGGCTTCAAAGCCATTCAGGTCGAGCACGCTTGTGACGGATGTTAAATAGACACTGGACGTATTGGGAATGGCGAAGGATTGTGCGAGTTGCAGGAGACCATCATTGATGATCGTCTGGCCTGTATAACCATTGGCCGCGTCGAGAATGACTGTGCCCGTACCATTTTTGATTAAGTTGTTTCCGTTTAATTGGGCTTTGACAGCGCCCGAGCGTAGATCCAGATCAGACTGGGCAGAGAGAACGCCGCTGGTAGCGATCACAGTGCCGTCTTCGAGGACAAATCCGTTGATCGTTTCGTTGAACGTGCCCAGATCGAGTGTCGCGCCTCCGGATAACGTCAACGAGACCGAATCTGCCAACAGATCATTTCCAGTCAACTGGTAGGTGTCTCCGGGTTTTCCGCTGATGATCAAATCAGTGGGAGCAAACGCAGCATCGAATGAATCCAGCGCAACTGCTGAGTTGCCGCCGGATGTGTTAATAGTGAGCGAATCCGTGGGAATAGCAAACGTGGTAAACTCAAATGCGGCACTCAAGCTGCGGATTTGCATTTCACCTGGAATCGTTGGATTTTCCAGAACGGCATCAAAAGTTGACGTGGGAAGATTGATGATGACGTTGTTGGCCGTACTGGTCCCACCAAACACAGGTTCCAAACCGGTATAGCTGATTTCCGTTATGCCATTGCCGCTGAAATCAATCGCCCCCGTTCCCGGTCCGGTTAAGTTATGCGTCAGAGTGTCAAAAGTGCCATTCGTAAATTCGAGAGCGTCATTGCCACCAATACCGCCTTCAAATGAAATCGCAATATCATTTAAGCCAGGCGTTGCGTAATTTAGCGTCAGGAGATCCGTTTCTCCATCGGCACCTGTGACATGGATTGAATTCAGACCTGCTGCAGGAGCCGAGAAGAGCAGGGGATTCGCGCGATCCGGATCGAGAATTTCGAGGTTGGGACCATTGATCTGAATCACAAAGGCGTCGTCGGCATTCAGCTCATTGGGCAATACTACATTCAGTTGATCGCCCGTCAGTTCGAATTGCCCCAGATAGGTCACTGTGGAGGCCGGATTAAATTGCGGCGGCTCTCCCATGCCGATTTGAAGTTCGATTCCGATATTAACCTCACCCGTAAAGCCGGTGAGGTCAACTGGACCATTGATGACCAAATCCTGTTGACCAAGAAACTGAACAGTCTGCGAAGGATCAGTGCCCGTGACCAGAATTGAAGAGATTTGACTGGCATCAAATTGTAAAATGCTGCCGGGTAAGCCAAGCCCGTCATCAACTTGAATTGTGGCACCACTGTCTACGACAGAGACAGTAGCTTCATCGTTTGCGGCATCGAGGTTGAGTTGGAGCACATCACTGGTAGTACCACCTATAGCGGCACTGACGTTGAGCACAATTCGATCTTCCAGTCGAATCAATTCCAGGCTCGCGTTGCTGTCCTCTCGAAAGTTTTTGTACTTAAGATTAGGCGATGAGTCTGTTTTGCCGAAGCATCGATTCAGCCATTTTAATAATCTCACGTTGAGAAGCTCCTTCGAGTTTCTTGAAATGCTCTAAACTTCAAATGGCATAAAAATATGGGACGACTCTTGTGCAGCAAAACGTGTGAAGAGATCATGATGGGTTGACTACGTACCGACATCCTTTCAAGCGATCCACGACCATCAAACCGGTATACATAATGGTACAGGGGCAGTCTTGCTGAAAATCCCTCCATATTATCCTTGCTCTCTAAAAGGTATGTCAATCATTTTTAACGTGGGACAAACATCTGCTAAAAATGTAAAGCTTGCGGTTACACAAACGTCATACCCGTTCTAACTAATCCGATTCCTACTGTCGTGAACATAACCATCCCGTTGTCCCTACAATCATTGCAACTCTCCTACGCTGACATACATCTAAATAACGAATCAAGTTCCTTGTCATTTCAATAATCCGCTCAATAAAACAGGAAATCGAAAATTTCGACCCACATAACTGTAATTCCGTACACTCTTTGATGGTAATGACTATTTAAATTTTGCAAGCCGGATAGATAGGGGTATTACAAAGACCTTGCTGTTTAGTATGTCGAAGATGTGCTGCCGTCATAACCTCTGCCGATATATGATTATGAGTCCTTCTGATCAAACGATATCAAAAATGCTGACTGCCGCCTGTTGACCAATGCAGGCAATCTATCTCACTGGAGCGCCTGAACTTATGAGGTTGCTAACTGCTCATTCCTGGATCATTGCCTGTCTGTGCTGCCTGATGTTTCATGGCTGTGCATCAAAACAGATTGCGCACTTTTCGATCGCTCCTGAATTTGATCAACACAAAATTAACGCGATCTCCAAGTCTGCTGCAGTCCGTAACCAGACTACCAAGACCAAGACGGATGAAAGCGTAAAATCTGACCAAATAAGGGTTACCGGGTTCAATAAGCAAACAATGCAGAACCGAAAACAACAGCTCGAGTCACTAACGGCTCTACCAGAAACCGTAAAACCAAGTGAGTCCATACTGCAATTCGATGAGCTTAACGATTTTCACTCGATTGCGTTAATAGAGACAGGAACATCCCAGCCAGATAATCTCGATCCTCCTGTGGAAGCACAAAAACCGGAGGTACAACCTGTCTTCGCTATGGAACTCCCACCAACGAACACTACTGAAGTGGTACTCAGTAAAAACAATCTCGCTTTCCAGGCAGAGCAGGAGACAGCCCCGGCTGCGAAATCACCACATCTGGTGGAACTGGGGCTAAAGCCAATCACTCAGATGTCAGTCAGTGCCAGGCCACCAGCGGGTGAACTACCAAAGAATACGGCTGCAGAACAACTAGAGAAACTTCCGACGCGTCAGGTCGTGATGGGAGAAACTCGGAACTGGGAGTTAAGTACAATGGAGTGGGAAGCTCCTGGAGTTGCTTATAATCCACTGTATTTTGAAGAACCATACCTGGAACGCTATGGCTATAATTATGGTGCTCTTCAGCCCTTCCTTTCTGCGGGACGCTTTTTTGGGCGCATCCCAGCACTCCCCTATATGATTGGCACGTATCCGATGGATGAATGTCGTTACCCGTTGGGATATGCTCGACCGGGTGATTGCCCGCCCTATCAGGTGGAAAAGCTTCCTTTCAGTGCACGCGGAGCTTTATTTGAAAGCCTGACTGTTACCGGTCTGGTATTCTTGATTCCCTGATCGTATTAGCTGAGTTTCCAGTGCTGTTCTCGTTGCGTGAATTGCTTGAGTCGTTGCTCGTTCACCGTAATTCCCAGTCCAGGGCCCTTTAATGCCGTCGCGCTCCCCCCCCATCCAAACGAGATCTCCTCATTGATGAGATTCTGTACAAGCAGGAACCGGTCAAAACTTCCTTCTAAAAAAGCGATGTCTTTGACTGAGGATGCGAAGTGACGTCCCGCAGCGGAAAGGATGCCGGTTTCCCCCACCTGACAACCGAGTTGATACTGGAGTCCCGCCTGATGGGCCTGATGGGCCAACTGTAAAGCAGAGATGATTCCCCCCAGCTTTGAGATACGGAGATTAAAATAATCACAGTAGCCTTCTGCTATGGCTTGTTCGGCGTCTTGCTGGCAGCAAAGAGACTCATCGAGCATCACAGGTGTTTCAATCAGTTTCTTAACATCACGCAAACTGGCGATGTCATTATGAGAGACCGGTTGTTCGATCGAGCTGATTTTGAAGGGAGAGAACTCACGATCTTTTTCCTCTAGAATTTCACGTGTCCAGGCTTCATTCGCATCGACGCGCAGGCTCATGTTGCTCCCCGTCAGCCGACGTAGTTTTTGTAAAAGACGCCGATCATTGATCTGCGGGAGTCCGACCTTCACTTTACAGTGCTGGAATCCTGTCAAACGGTAAGCGAGAGCCAGCATGTATTGTTTGACGGGTTTCATAGAAGTCAACACACCACTGTAACGGACGATCTGCTGTGGTTTGACCAATTTCTGATACGGCTTCAAATGTTGAAAGATTGTAGAAAAGGAAGTCTCTTCTGCACGCGTCCCAGCATCAAACAGGCTGATTTCCAATGCACAGCGGGCTGCATTCCCAAAGCACCCTCTTTGCAAATATTCATCAGAGGAATCTGTCAGTTTGGGTAAATTTATTTGCTGGCTGAGTGAGATCAAGCCGTCGAAAGAATCCCAATTGTCCCCTAACATCGACTGGAAATTGGTATTTTCATATTGAGAAAATACCGAATCAACGGTTTCACCCGTCACGTATTCTCGCGGTACCGATTCACCCCAGCCTACGGTTCCATTGGTTAACTGACAGCGAACTACGATCGACTGCGATTCAGAGCGGCTGAAGGATGCATGGGTGATTTTTCGTCGTAACGGTACGCGGACCTGATACGCCGAAAGTTGGGCGATTCTCATTATGCCTTATTTCTACCTTCATTAACTCTAAGCGGGATTATGACATACGTGCATATTGGGGGTGACAGCCATTCGAAATAATGCTATGAAAGCACTATTCTGAATGGATTTAGAATTTTTCGCAATATGGAGGAGATAGTGGGTGTTCCCCTTTCCCAAATGTGGACTGTAGCAAAGTATGTTCTGACACAACGAGCCAAAGGAATCAAGCGATATCCGCTGGTCCTGATGCTTGAGCCCTTGTTTCGGTGTAATCTGGCTTGCGCCGGCTGTGGAAAGATCCAGTTCCCCTCGCATATTCTGAAGCAGCATCTGAGCCCGGAACAATGTTTTCAGGCAGTTGACGAGTGTGGCGCCCCGATTGTTTCAATTCCAGGTGGCGAGCCACTATTGCATCCTCAAATGCCGGAGATTGTTGCCGGGCTGGTTGCACGAAAGAAATTCATCTATCTCTGCACCAATGCAATTCTGTTGGAAAAGCATCTGGAAAACTATCCACCATCCAAGTATCTCACGTTTTCAATTCATTTGGACGGGATTCGCGTAGATCATGACGCAGCTGTTTGCCGGGACGGAATTTACGACAAGGCAATCAGTGCAATTAAGGCTGCTGTAAAAGCAGGGCACCGTGTAACGACGAATTCAACGTTGTTTGAGAATGCGGAACCGGAACGCGTCCGGCAAATGTTTGATGAACTGGCCGAACTGGGCATTGAAAGTATGATGCTCTCGCCCGGATATCAATACGAAAAGGCGCCTGACCAGGAACATTTTCTAAAGCGCAATCAGACGATACAAAAGTTTCGCAAGATTCTGGCGACTCCGAAGAAAGCATGGAAGTTTAATCATTCCCCTTTGTTTCTTGAGTTCCTAAAAGGGAACTGGGAGCTGGAATGCACTCCCTGGGGCAATCCAACCTATAACATCTTCGGCTGGCAGAAACCCTGCTACCTGTTGGAAGAAGGATATGCTGATTCCTTTTCTGAATTGATGAATTCAACAAGCTGGGAACGCTACGGGCGGAAAAGTGGTAACGAAAAGTGCCGTGACTGTATGGTCCATTGCGGACACGAACCAACGGCCGTCGATCAGACATTCTCTTCATGGAAGGGCTTTTTGAAAGTGGTTTCCATGACGATCTTCGGTGCAAAAGATTCAAATAGACCTTTGCCTGTGCAGTCACCTGAATCTATACCAGAGCCACTCTACACTCCGGCAGACCATGAGTTGATTCAACTGGGAACTGTGAATGATACGGAATGCGATGAAGATGCTGAAGTATTAAATCTCTCAAATTGAGTATTGAGTCGCTTTAGTAACAACGGCGAAATTCCTTTATCACGATAAATACTGCCTTTGGTAAGATCTCAAATCACAGTCGAGCAGAATTTTCTGGCGATTGGTGGAAAACCCAGCGTAGATGAAAAACCTGTTAACGGGTTGCAAGGTCGTTTAAGTTTTAGCGATGTTTTCGATTGCACATCCAACTTAATTGCAATGACATCCCTTGGACGAAACCGCAGGACACTACCAATGACGGCAAAGAATTGCCTTAACTGGGGACTTTTACAAGGAAGGCTTCACCATCGGTTTCTGCGCCGGGGCTGCTAGATTTTTACCCAATAGTATTGACCCAACGACAATAAAGAAGCTGATTCAGATCAATGATGGTGCTCAACTCATTCTGAATAATTATCAAGAGCCCATCAGTTCCGTTTTGAGGAGAGAAGGCTGGTAACTACAACCTAACGCGACCGGGGGCCTCTTCTGGTTCGTCAAATGAACCAGGGGGGCGAAATGGATTGTCGCGAGGCTGTGGCTGGATTTCAGTCGCGGGAAAAGTTTCCGATTCTTCAAATCCCATTTGTGCTGGCTTCCATTGTGGCTCCTCACTTGGAGTGTTATTTGACCAGTCAGGCTCTTCCAGTTCTGCAATGCGGGAATCAATGCGTGTCGGACGTGGGCCTGCAGAAGCTTCTCTCTGAACCGGGAAAGACGCCCCTAAGTCTAATACGGGATAGCCGGGGATTTGTGGTAGTCCCCAAACTTCGGGAGGGATACCGACAGGATTGACATCGATATTTGCCATCGTCATCGTCAGAACAATGCCGGCTTGCGGCCAATCCAGCTTAATGACATGCGGAAGTGTTGCTCCAGAATTATTGCAAACACGATATTCACCGAGTGTGGCTGTCGCAATCCGCTGTCCCTGGCTATCGTACAATGATTGCTCGATAATATGTCCGGTGCAGAGGTTGACAACAAGGATCTTCTGGACAAGTTTCCCATTGGGTAGCAGGCGGTCTGAAATCAACTTCACATTCGGCGAGTTCTGGCCTTCTTTTTGAATAGAAAGCTCTGTTTCGTTTAAGGGGACAACGCGCAAAGCTTCGAGTAACCAGTCTGGCTCAAACGGGATATTCAACTGCGAGCCCATTGCCTGGTATTGATCATGGCGAACGGTAAAAACCCGTTTTTGCTCATTTCGCTTGACCCAGAACCAGAAACGCTCGTCGTTCGAGCCAAAATCCACTTCTGCTCCCAGAGGAGAACTCGCACGTAATCGGAATTTTTTGGGTTGTTCAACAGCCAGCATGGCGTTCAGGCTGACAGGAATTCCCCCTTTTTGCCGTGCCCTGATTTTTACATTCGAAGACTGCCAACCATAAACGCCTTCAATTTGTGAGTTCAAATGAGTGACAATTTGAGTATAGCTGGCGTTAGGAGGTAATACGCAGACAGCGGGTTGCTGAGGGAGGAAGGTTCGAACAGAAGCGCACGCAGGCAGCAGTATTGCAACCAGAAGCACGAGCGTCACTTTCGTGACGACACTGAGCCTGTTCAAATTGATGCAGGAGTGATTGTGTGTTGTTCTTCCATGAACATGCAACATATTAACAACCCATCATGGGGCGAGCCCCTTAGTCCCATTCTTCAAAAAATTGGTTATTCAGTTGGTTCTGCAGTTGTTCGATTTCAGACTCATCCAGATTCTGATCACGGATTTCGAAAGATCCTTCACCATGTGTTCCAGACAACTGGAGATATGATGTTTTCTCTTCCTCACGGGATCCATCCAGTTTAAGCCGTCGCTTTTGAACCAGGAACAAGGCAAGTACGTAGAGAAATTTTTCCTGTACCTGGTTGGGAGCTTCATATAATTGCTCAAAGTATTGCATTAGTGCATCAGGATCAATTTTTTTTGTGCCTTGGGCAGCAGGTTCTGGAACCTGGCATTTCCATTCGCCTACAAAACCTTCTGGCGGTCCTGTCCAGCCATCTTGGGAAAAGTCGAGACGAGTCAATTGACCGTTTTGTTCGATAATGACAGAGTGAACCGTTTCGCCTGGAACAAACTCTTTTCCAGTCGAAGAGCAGGATTTTCCCAAAGGTTTTAAATGATAGTCCATCTAAAAATACTCAAATTCGGAATTCAGATCGTCATTTCAGGTTCAATAGAAAAGCCAGATTGCTGACAGCGGGCGAATCCTAGACTATTACTGGATTTAGCTCAAGGTAATTCTTGCTGGATCATTCATTTTCTTACGATCAAAACAAGAATTTCCTGCAGTATAAAGTATTAAGAGAAAAAGAGTTAGGACCCTGTGAAGAACTTACTGGACGAGCCACCTTCTTTGACAATGGGTATTTCAATCGGGCAGGCGCAACGAGGGCAGTGCCCGGAAAAAGCGGTTGCGTCATGGTTAACATAGATTTGGGAATAGATGTTACAGCACTTGAAATGAACGCCAACAGATGACCGCTGGGGGCTTGGTGAGGCATCTTGATCAGGCATAAATGACTCCATAAAAAAATACGCTGTAATGCACGAAGCGATTTCAGCGTATTTATGAAAATCTATGATTTAAATCAAGATGTTTTGATCTTAGCGATCATTGATTCTATTTTTGGTCTGAGAGCATCAGCATGGCACGTGCCCGGCTTTGGTCACGTTCACGCGCATTACATTGTTCATCACCAATTGCTGGGCGAGCCAGGGCTTCCGCAAGGAGTTTTTCAGCATCTGCAGCGCTTAACTCGCTGAGAGGAATTGCCTGTTCTGTTAATACAGAAATCACATCTCCTTGAACCTGGAGAAAGCCACCATCGACGAAATAACTGACTTCTACACCACCCTCAGAGCGGAAGGCCAATTCTCCATACCCCAGACGCCCGACCATGGGCATGCGTCCGGGAAGAATTCCAATTTGCCCGTCAAATAAAGTACAGCGTAGACTCTGGATCGATTGATCTAACAGAGTCGTTTCCGGAGTAACTAATAAGAGGCGAAATTCTTGAGCCATTGGTGCTCTAACCACATTTAAAACAGGAAATCAGATTGAACTTGTGAACGAAGCAAATTCTGTCCATTCACAATGAAGTCGATACTCTTGTGACGTTTTATTCTTCAGCCATTCGTTTGGCTTGCTCTTCTGCTTCTTCGACAGAACCAACATACATGAATGCGGCTTCGGGAAGGTGGTCCCATTTACCGGCACAGATCTCTTCGAAGCTGCGAATAGTATCTGCCAGAGGTGTAATTTTACCTTCTTTACCAGTAAATACTTCAGCCACGAGGAAGGGTTGTGACAAGAAACGTTCAATACGTCGTGCACGATGCACGATCAGTTTATCTTCTTCACTCAATTCATCAACACCCAAAATTGCGATAATATCCTGGAGTTCACGATACCGTTGCAACGTTTGCTGTACTTCACGAGCTACTTTGTAGTGACGCTCACCCACATATTGTGGATCCAGAATACGGCTGGAAGATGCCAATGGATCGATGGCAGGATAGATCCCTTTTTCTGAAATTTTTCGTTCCAGATAAATGAAAGCATCCAAGTGAGAGAATGCGGTCGCAGGAGCAGGGTCGGTTGGGTCGTCTGCTGGCACATAAACGGCCTGCACACTGGTGATCGCCCCGTTTTTCGTGGATGTAATTCGTTCCTGTAGTTCACCCAACTCTGTTCCCAGAGTTGGCTGGTATCCCACAGCACTCGGCATACGTCCTAAAAGTGCAGACACTTCACTTCCTGCCTGTGAGAAGCGGAAAATGTTATCAACGAAGAGCAGGGTGTCTGTTCCTGTTGTGTCACGGAACCATTCTGCCATTGTCAAAGCGGACAGAGCAACACGCAAACGTGCTCCTGGAGGTTCATTCATCTGACCAAAGACCATACAGGTTTGCTCGATAACAGAGCGGTCTGTTTGACCAATTTTTGTTTCCTGCATTTCTAACCAGAGGTCGTTACCTTCACGGGTTCGTTCACCTACTCCAGCAAATACAGAGTAACCACCGTGAGCACTCGCGATACGCGCGATTAACTCGGTCAAAATCACAGTTTTACCAAGACCGGCACCACCGAACAGGCCCGCTTTTCCACCACGGACAAACGGGGTTAAGAGGTCAACCACTTTGATTCCGGTTTCGAATAACTCGGTCTTCGCACTCAGGTTTTCCAGAGCAGGGGCTTTACGGTGAATGGGCCAGCGTTCCTCTGATTCCACTTCACCACGACCATCGACAGGATCACCCAGCAGGTTGAAGACGCGTCCCAGTGTTTCTTTACCAACGGGAACAGAAACAGGGGCACCCGTATCTGTCACATCCATCCCACGAACCATTCCGTCGGTTGAGCCTAGAGCCACACATCGTACACGGCCACCTCCCAGGTGTTGCTGAACTTCCCCGGTGACTTTGATGACAACGTCCTTGATTGTTTCGTTTACAACCAGAGCATTGTAGATTTCCGGCATCTGATTTTCTGGAAATTCTGCATCAAATGTTGAACCAATGATCTGTGTGATTTTACCAACTGCGGTCGATGTACTGGCTTCCGTTGTCGCCATTGATATGTCTCTACTTTCTGATATTTATCAATTTGTAAAAAACCATAAAGTGCCTACGTTAAGGCATTGCGGAAATTATTCTAAGGCAGCTGCACCACCAATGATTTCAAGGATTTCCGAGGTAATTTGAGTTTGTCGTGCACGGTTATATTGAGCGGAAAGAGTGCCCACCATTTCATTGGCATTTTCTGTGGCACCTTTCATAGCTACCATACGAGCAATCTGCTCGCTCACCGCTGCATCAAGGAAGCATTTGAACAACCGTGCTTTAAACGCAGTCGGAACAATTTCCTCCAGGATTTCCTGAGCAGAAGGCAGAAACTCGTAGTCATATTTTTGTGATGTTTCGGATGCTTCAGTCGAAGATTCTAACGCACCAATCGGAAGAAGTGACTGCACGACCGGCTGTTGTTTGGATGACGAAACAAATTCGGTATAAGCGACATCCAAACGATCGATTTTCCCCTCAATATACTCGGTAATAAATCGGGTTGCCAGTTGGTCAACTTCTTCAAATGTAGGACGGTCTTCGAAGTGGGTATATGTCTCTGCAGCAGCAATATCCTGAAACTTCAAAAAGCCAATCCCGCGTTTCCCCGAAACTTCCAGACGAATATTCTGTCCCTCGGCTTTTAATTCCTGGTAACGTTTCAAGGCAAGCTTTAAGACGCCTGAGTTATACCCGCCGCAAAGCCCCCGGTTTGATGTCAGGATTAACAGGACCGAATTTTGTTCGGACTCATGCTTTTCCAGTAGCGGGTGATGAAACTCAAGATTTGCTTGAGATAGATCCGCAACAAGTTCCGAAATCTTTTTTGTATAAGCGGCAGCTTCCGAAGCACGGTCCATGGCTTTCTTGAATCGTGCAGTGGCGATCAATTCCATGGTCCGTGTAATTTTACGGATGTTTTTTACCGCTTTTAATCGTTTTACGATGGCACGTGCTTTGGCCATTAGATCCTGAACCTGTTTTCGATTAGCTATTCAAACAAAAAAATCAATTACGCATGTTTTCGCAGATACTGATCGACGAATGTTTTCAGTACAGACGTTAATTGTTCGATGGTATCGGCTTCCAGTTTACCGGTTTCTGTAATTTTGTCAGTGATTTCCGGATATTGATCATGGATAAACTGTAACATTTCTGTTTCAGCTTCCTGAACCTGTGGAATGGGCACTGAGTCAAAGAAACCTTTGGTTCCGGCATAGAGGCTAACTACCTGATCTGCCATAGGCATCGGATTGAATTGAGGCTGTTTAAGTAATTCAACCATTCGATACCCACGATCAAGCTGTGCTTGAGTCGCTTTATCCAGTTCGGTACCCATTTGAGCGAACGCTTCCAGTTCACGGAAGGCCGCCAGGTCCAAACGCAAACTACCGGAAACACTTTTGGTCGCTTTGGTCTGAGCATTACCACCGACGCGTGAAACACTGATCCCCACGTTAATCGCAGGTCGAATACCGGCGAAGAACAGATCCGGTTCCAGATAAATCTGGCCGTCAGTAATGGAAATCACGTTCGTTGGAATATAAGCTGAGACTTCCCCTTCCAGCGTTTCAATGATGGGAAGGGCCGTCATGGAACCGCCACCGAGTTCGTCACTCAAACGGGCAGAACGCTCCAAGAGTCGACTGTGACAGTAAAATACGTCTCCAGGATATGCTTCACGTCCGGGAGGTCGTCGCATCAACAATGACAACTGACGATAAGCTTGTGCCTGTTTAGAAAGGTCATCATAAACGACCAATGTGTGTTTACCCTGATACATATAGTGCTCTGCAATAGCAGCACCAGCATAAGGGGCAATGTATTGGAGTGGGGCAGGGTCACTGGCAGAAGCACTGACGACAACGGTGTAATCCATTGCGCCATGTTCTGTAAGCTGATTGACAACACCTGCGATCGTGGCGGCACGCTGACCACAGCCAACATAAACACAGATGACGTCTTTGCCTTTCTGGTTCAGAATCGTATCAATGGCGATCGCGGTCTTACCCGTTTTACGGTCACCAATGATCAATTCACGCTGGCCTCGACCAACGGGCGTCATAGCGTCGATCGCCTTGATACCGGTCGCCATAGGTTGAGTCACGGGTTGTCTGGCGGCAACACCGGGAGCGGCAACCTCCAGAGGTCTGGATTCCGTTGCTACAATCGGGCCTTTTCCATCCAGGGGGACCCCCAGTGGATCGACAACTCGACCCAGCAATTCATCACCAACAGGTATTGAAAGCAGGGTACCCGTGCTGCGAACCTCATCCCCTTCAGCGATTGCTAAGTAATCACCAAAGATAATGATACCAACAGAGTTTTCTTCCAGGTTGAACACCTGACCGCGAACTCCGTTGGAAAACTCGACCATTTCACCAGACATGGCAGAAGAAAGTCCGTAAACACGTGCGATACCATCGCCGACTTCAAGGACTCGTCCTACTTCACTGGTTTCAATTTCGCCGCGAAAGTCTTCAATTTCCTTTTGGATGACTGAAGCGATCTCGTCCGCTTTGAATTTCATGAATGCTCCTATTGCTCAACCGTCCTCGTAATTGTTTCAAACGAGTCCGAAGAGAACCATCATATACTGTGTCATCAACTTGAATAACCAGACCACCTATAACAGACTGGTCTATCGATGTTTCAATTACTGGAGAAAAGCCCAGTGTGTCACTCAAACGCTGTTTAATGCTTGTTAAAGTATTATCCGAAAGCTCAAAAGCAGACCGTACAACAACCGCTTTTTTACCGGTTTCTGCATCTCGCAGTGTTGTGATCTGTGAGAAGATCTGTTCCAGCAGCCCCAGTCTTTCATGCTCCACCAGAACCCTCAGAAAATTCGTAAGTACTTCTGAAGCATGGGGGGCTACGACTCGGTCAATCAAGCTTAACGACTCTTCTTTGTTAAGTGATTTTGATATCAGCATCGCACCAAAGACTGGGTTCTGACTGATAGCAACATTCAGAAATTCGTTAAACTCATCGATGGCAGAATCTTTTTCAGATTCCTTAACCGCACCAAGAAACGCTTTGGCATAAACCTTGGCAATTGATGTTGCACCGGGGTCTTCCATTACGCTTGGAATATGAGTCTTTACTTTATTCTGATCGTTCACGCGGATCACAACTCACAGCTAAAGGATAAATAACTCAAACTTGACAACTTGCGTTTGAATAAATGTCGTATCTTAAATTAATTTGAACTGCTGGAAATCTGAGACAAAGCCTCTTCAATCAGTCGTTCGCGGTCTGATTCATTAAGAGCGCGTCCCAGGACATGCTCTGTAGCATCGACAACCCGCCCGTTCATCTGGTCAAACAGATCTTTCAAGGCAAGCTCACGAGCTCGATCAATTTCGTCAATGGCATGGGCCTTAATGGACTCTGCTTCAGTACGAGCCTGTTCGAGAATGTCTTGCCGGATCCGATCTGCATCAGAACGGGCTTCCACCATCATCGCCTGAATTTCATCCTGAGCAGCCTCAATTTTACGAGTGTGCTCTTTGACCAGTTCTTCTGATTCTTTTTGTTTCGATTCTGCTTCCTCAATTGCAGTGACGACTCTTAATTCCCGCTCGTCAAGAGCTTTGATTAGAGGGCCCCAGGCAACTGATTTGAGAACAATCACAAATACAATGAAAACAATAAATGACCATAATGCCAAGTCGGTTTTCCACTGCAATGGCGCCCCTTCAGGGTGTGCAGCGCCGTCAGCAGCATACAAGGATGCTTCGGAACCAATCAGCCCACTTCCCAAGATCATACCACTGAAAATAATCAGCATGATGATGCATCGGCTTGTAAAAAGACTTTTAAACATGATCAAATATTCTCACATCGTAATCAGAATAACTGGAATGAAATTCGAACTCATAGTATGTGAAGGCTTCTTAGAGAAGCACACCCACACTATTTACCGAGGCAGATAATAAGTGCAAAGAATGTTGCACCTTCGATCAACGCTGCCGCAATAATCATTGCAGTCTGAATTGCACCGCCTGCTTCTGGTTGACGTGCAATGGCTTCTACTGCAGAGGCACCAATTTTACCAATACCGAAACCAGCGCCGATAATTGCGATACCAGCACCGATGGCCCCCAAAGGAAGCGCATTTGTAGTTTCTTGAACCGCGGCTTCAGCATCAGCAGCAGGTGCTTCTTGTGCCATTGCAGGAATAGCTGTGGCCAATACAACAACGCATGTCATGTAGATAATCCGTAAAGCATGGATCATTGTTATTATCCCCTGACCTTTCTCAACGAGGAACACTCAAACAAAATATACTAAGCAAGTCTGATACGATACTGGCTGTTTCTCTAGTGAGGGTTGACAGCAGCACCAATAAACAGAGTTGCAAGAAACGCAAATACATATGCCTGCAGGAACGCGACAAAGAGTTCCAGCAAGCCAACCAAAATCTGGGCAATGATACTGGATGGCATCACGATGGCCCACATTCCGGAGTCAGCAGTCATCGCGATGAATCCCAGAAAGACTGCGATCACGGTATGACCTGCCATAATGTTGGCAAATAAACGAATTGCCAACACAGCATGTTTAATTAAAAAACCAGCAAGCTCAATGAGCCAGATCATTGGCACAAGGACCAGTTTCAATGCCAGAGGCAATTCCATTGGAGGAGCCAGTGATAACCAGAATTGAACAGGACCTTGCTCTTTAGATCCAAAAAAGACAACAGCACAAAAAGTAGTGAATGCCAGTGCGATCGTTACATTCAATTCACCGGTTGCGGACCCTAACCAAGGAAAAACACCTAATAAATTGCAGATCAAGACATAAAAGAAGCAAGAGAGAACAAACGGCAGATATTTGTCAGCAGGATGTCCTACTTTTTGTTCCTGGTGGTGATCATGGCTATGATCGTCATCATGATGATGACCTTCGCCAATCGTTGGCCGAACAACTTCGTCTCGCATGTAAATGACAATTGATTCCCAAAAGTTCCACCAGCGTCCTGTCACAACCTGTCCGCCAGCTGCCCGTCTGGCTAACCCACGAAAGACGAGAAAAAGGAAGACGACTGCCACCAGCTGCAATAACATGAACTTCGAAACCTGAAACCCGAATAACTCTGGCAATTCCAAGTGGAATTGACCAGGAAGTTCGAAATGCGGGAAATCGCGAACATGATGAAATTTATCAGCGTGACCGGCGGCCATTTTTTAAGCTCGATTCAAAATTGTTTCTAATCAATACATCGTTAACTACAAACAGCTTCGGCAGATTACCGAATGATCAACAAGGTTTCAACCAATAGAGAGGCAAAGTAGCAAATCAATAACCAAATCGAAAAATTAGCTAACCCAAAGTCGGGACGAATGTTGAAAATGATTAAAGCCCCCACTCCAGCGATCATGATTCGTGTCAAAGTTGATATGGCCATGACTGATGCCGGAGGCGCTTCTCGAAAGAAGTATCCAGTCATCAGAAGGATAATGAGCCCTGGTATTAAACAGAGTAGAGCCGAATAAACCAGGCCTTCAACAGAGGTCTTTCCCGCTGTTAAATACGCAGGAACACAAAGAATCAGAAATAACCCCAGCAGAGCACTTGTGAGAATGACACATTGCTTAAGGGGATTTTTGCTTTGTGAATGCGAGGTAGTAAGCATGGTATCGAAACGGTTTTATTTATTGAATCCGGGACAAACAACTGAGGCAACTCAACCTGAACTAATTTCTTAGATCTACTTACTCAATGTCATCATGAAGCTTTTCAGCGTTTTTTGATGGTTGATCTATTTTCTTTCGTTGCTTGAGCTCTGCATCTTTAGCCATTCGCAGTAAATGTGTCATACCGACAGCAAATCCGAGTACAGCGCCCAGAGCAGTCAGCCAAGGTGAGGTACCCCATTTTCCATCGAGCCAGTGCCCTAAAAAAGCGGGGAGTGCCATTTCAAGACTGACGGTTGTCAAACGGCTTACCCAACGATGGGCTTCGACAAGCGATGATTGACTCCGCCGATCAGGTCGCAGCATGACAGATGCTTTCAGTGAGTAAGCAACAACACAAAACAATAGCCTGCATGACTAAAATCAAACAAAGCTGCAGGAGACTGTAAAGACAACTTAATAAAGAGTCAAAGTATCTACCGTTCGAATCAGGCGAAACCAATTATTCTCAAAAATGAAATTCAGTAGGTTCATGTCCTATTTGTGTTAAGAAATCCGTTCAAGGGTAAGTGGTAGAGAATAAAACGGGATCACTTTATGTTTGAATGGAATAAACCAGATTCTAAGTGGTCAGTAGCAAAACCACATTTGATACTGACCGCTTTTCGATAATTGCCGTTTTGATCCATCCAGAAGAGTTCAATGAAATTTTGATGAGGCTAAAATTATAAGCGCAATAACAGTAAGGAGATGAGACATTGCGTGGTGTGTATTGGATGAAATCAGAACGCCGCAATAGTTGATTTTTGTTTCATCTCATGGTAAAAGTAGTTTCACGTTTCAAAAATGATTCATATGTCAGAGCCTTTGCTAGGGAGTATGGGTCTCAGGGCCGAAGCTGTTTAGGGCACACAGCCAGTGATGCTGAGCCAGCGAAAAGCACCTGTTTGAATGTGTATATTTCATGAAGGGAATGACAGTCTCTGGTTTTTTATTACCAGCGTCGGTTCCTGAATATGAGAATTAAAACTAGTGGCTTTCTGTTCTGGGGAGAGTAGCGTCCTGGTCGAAATATTGATTTGACGTTTACATATTGTTCACTGCATTATGATCGTGTGAAATAAAGGAGTTCAGTTTTCTGCGATCAGTTATATGTGTTGGAACGGGGCAGATGTGCTAAAACTTATCCTGAATGTCATGGAAGACTAAGGCATTATTGAGACACCGACCATTGTCTTGATTGATATCTGGGAGCCATTCCTAATGTCCCCAACCATTCTGAAGTCCCTCGAGAGCCAAACTCGTCGTGATTTAGCAGCTACAGCAAAGTCTCATGGAATTGCCGGTTGGCATGGCATGAGAAAGCAGGAGTTGGTTAAAGCCATCGCAAAAATCAAGATGGCGAAATCAAAGCCTAAACGTAAGAATTCTGTATCTGCTAAAAACAAAAAGTCGTCTTCATCTCCTGGGACTCCCAATCCTGCTGCTGTCCCAGCTTTCCCTTCACAGACTTCGTCCAATATGACACCGACCGACCATCAGGCTCGGATTCAAAAATTGTTGAAATCAAATGGGCAGAGTTCTCATAGCGAAAAACTCCACCCGACGACAGAATCAACTGAGACGAAACTAACCGCTCAGGTGAAAGATTCCCACTGGTTACTAGCCACCTGGATGATTACCCAAGGGAGTCTGGACCGTGCTAAAGCAGCATTGGGTGCCTACTGGTATCAAGCAGTTCCAGTGATTCGGGTCTACGATATTACGACGAATGAAAACAGCCGAACAAGCAAAGCCTACGTCAAAGACGTAGAGATCAAAATTGATTCTGGGCTGTGGTACGTACAAATCGATCAACCTGCCCGCTCTTATAAGCTGCAGCTTGGTTTTGTCACTCCGCAGAACAAGTTTTTTGGCTTGGTTTATTCCCATAAACTGACCCCTCCAATGCCTGAGGTATGTGAAAAAGGGGGAAAAACCAAGCGTGCTCTTGACAGTAACTATTCGGCTACACGGTCAAGGCGTTACACCTCTCGTTCTGAAAACGGTGGAACCCCGGTTTCTCGTCTTGCACTTCCTCTGACGCTTGATGCGAATGGAGATTCAAACGGATCTCGAAATAAAAAGACCAAAAAAGAATTCCACGTGGAAACCGAATTGCTGATTCATGGTAGTTCTGATCCACAATCTGAAGTGACAATACTCGGTGAAAAAATTCCCGTCAGTAAAGAAGGTCGGTTTGCACTTCGCTTAAGTCTGCCAAATGGACGACAGGTGATTCCCGCAGTCAATACATCGTCTAATAAACGGCGTCAACAGACGATTGTGCTGGCCATTGAGCGGAATACGAAAGACTTGGAACCAGTTCAGCTCGACGAGTAAGGAAAATGCGCTCGCAACGCCAGATGACTGACAGAGTGCGCTTTTCTGTCAGTCGGCGTTTCCGTAGAAAACCTCGGTCTTGAGGTTCGTCTGTTCTTCCACCTTGCGAGCAATCTGATCGACTTGTGCTGAACTGAGCGAAGATACATAGTCTTCGGTTGTTCTGCGTGCGATGGTATAAACCTGAACCAACTTGATTTCGCCACCGGAATTGAGCACCTCGTTCAATCGTACACAATAAGCGTCGATCTCAGATTCCTTTGGTGGCTTCTGATTGATTAGCATAAACAGGCTTTGGATCACAATTGGTCGCTGTCTGGCTGCAAGAACTATGTTATCCAGAATATGTCCAAAACGAATTTTGGTACGATCGACGGTTTTAAAATAGCTTTCTGTTCCGGCATCCAATTTAGCCCAGATCTCTCCCTGATTTTCGTCGAAGACTTTTAACGCAGCCTGAGTACTATCTCGATGCAGCATGCTCGCATTGGTAATTAAGACCATTTTGACCTGGCCAGCCTGATGTTTCTGTTTTAATTCGGCAACTTTTTGGGCAATCTGGTCAAAATTGCGGTATGTTGTAGGCTCTCCATCACCAGAAAAAGCAATATCGTTTAAGCGTCTGAGTTTCTGAGGCACCTCAGAGAATTTCGCATCTTGATAGATTTCGCCGCTAAGCACAAATTTCAGCATATGATCCAACTCATTTAAAAGCTGATCGAGCCCAACAAAGCGGGTTTCGGATTCTTCCCTGCGATCGACCTGACAATAAATACAGTCGAAATTGCAGATCTTGTCCGGATTCAAATTAACGCCAATCGAAATACCCTTGCTACGTCGAGACAGTACCGGATAGACAAACTTATTATCATGATAAGTTCGCTGATGCTGTGAGTGCAGGGGGAGTGACGATGATGGCATAGCTTCAATTCCAATCGGACGGAGTAATAATCTCTCTCATTTTATATGACTGCTCACCCTGAAAGACAAGTGGTACCAGATTTGTTATCGCATCCCAAAAAAGTTCACTCATTAGCAGAGAATCGGTGTGCCATAAAAAACGCGGCAAAAACAATGGTAAGTTTTTGCCGCGTTTATGCTTATGTGCAAAGTAGTCGAATCGAATTAGACTTCTTTTGAATCGATCCAGCTCATCATACGTCGTAATTCTTTCCCAACAGTTTCAATTGGATGCTGGCGATTCAAGCGACGGATTGCTTTGAATGAGGCCTGATTGGCTTTATTTTCCAGTAACCAGTTTCTCGCAAATTCGCCTGTCTGGATTTCAGTCAGGATCTTCTTCATTTCTTTGCGAGTTTCATCAGTGATGATCCGAGGTCCGCTGGAGTAATCGCCGTACTCAGCAGTGTTAGAAACACTGTAACGCATGTAGTTTAAGCCGCCTTCATAGAAAAGGTCGACGATCAGTTTTAATTCATGCATACACTCGAAATAAGCCATTTCAGGCTGGTATCCAGCTTCAACCAGTGTGTCGTAGCCCGCTTTCACTAACTCGCTGACTCCACCACAAAGCACAACCTGCTCGCCAAACAGGTCTGTTTCTGTTTCTTCGGCAAACGAGGTTTCAATCACTCCGCCGCGGGTTCCGCCGATCCCTTTGGCATACGCTAACGCCAGTTGACGAGTGCTTTCTGCAGCTCCATCGACTAAAGCGATCAGCGAAGGAACACCGCCACCTTTAACGTATTCGCTACGCACAAGGTGTCCAGGGCCTTTGGGGGCAACCAGAGCTGCATCGACTCCTGCTGGAGGAACAACCTGATTGAAGTGAATATTAAACCCGTGTGAGCATAATAGAAGATTTCCTTTGCTCAAGTTCGGAAGAATTTCGCTTTTGTAAAGGTCTCCCTGAACTTCATCAGGCAGTAGGATGTTGATCAGGTCACCTTGTTTTGTTGCTTCAGCAATCGAGACAGGCTCAAATCCGTGGCTGACAGCCAAATCGTAATTTTCACTACCTTTGCGTTGTCCAATAATGACATTGCAGCCACTGTCGCGAAGGTTTTGAGCTTGCGCGTGTCCCTGGCTTCCGTAGCCAAGAATCGCGATCGTCTTGTCTTTCAACAAAGACAAATCTGCATCATCATCATAATAAATTGTAACTGCCATAATCCTGATCTCTTGTTTTGATGTAAGGCTGAAAGAAGTAGAACCTGATCTGCTTCTATTAGAACGTTAGAACTTGAGCAGCCATCAGTTGTTTCAATGTGAACTTACGAAGCAACTTCCTGCTCAGGGAGAACAAAACAGCCATGATTCAGTTTTTTGCTGTTCGTTCTAGCGGAATTATTTCACAGTTTCCACAGACTCTGTATTCACGTCTGCTTTCACTGTTTCTGAGCGTAGTAACGCGATCCTTCCTGTACGTACGATCTCCAGAATCCCAAAAGGTCTCATTACGTCAATAAATGAATTGATTTTGGATTCCTGACCGGAGATCTCGATCATCACGTTTTCAGAGCTCACGTCAACGATTTTCGCACGGAAAATTTCGACTAATTCACGAATTTCTGATCGTGTTTTTCCGGGAGTCGTGACTTTCATCAGCATTAAGTCGCGTTCAACAAAATCCTGGCCTGAGAAGTCGACCACTTTCACAACGGTGACCAACTTTTCCAGTTGCTTTCTGACTTGATCCAGTTTGTTGTAATCCCCTACGACAAAGGTAATTCGGGAGAATTCAGGTTCTTCGGTTTCGCCGACAGCCAGGCTTTCAATGTTGAAGGCGCGCGAAGCAAGCATACCCGAAATATGGGCCAAGACACCCGGTTGGTTCATTACCAGAGCAGAAAGAACGTGTTTCATCCCAAAACCTTAATTTGTAATTCAATCAGAAATCTAAGTACCGTGTAAAGCGATAGAAGCATACAGTCTAGTCTCGAAGTGAAGCACAGACAAGTCCCGTAGCCGATATCTCTGGATGCTCTGCTTATGATCAGGTCGGTTAGAGCGATTATACAACGATCACGCTGTTTGAGGTGACATTTCACGGAGAGATCAGGTTCGTTTTCGTGGGAAATCGGGTTGAGTCTTTCATTTTGTACATTTAGGTAATCCAGAACTTTTGACAGTCAGGCTCAACTCTGTTTTAATTATTTAACACGATTTAGCTCAATTCAAACCTTCCGAATCTGATCGAGAGCACGGATGACTCAAAAATGGCGATTTGCTCCCCACGATGAATCTCAAATACGCGGCCTCAGTTCTGAAATGCGCATCTCACCGCTTCTGGCTCAGGTCCTGATCGCACGAGGGCTTCGGGACGCATTATCTGCACGGAGTTTTATTGATGCCCGTATGAGTGAGCTTCTGGATCCCTGTTCCATGCCAGGCGTCGATGATGCTGCCGATCGAGTCATCGCAGCGATCAATGCAAAGCGACGTATTACCATCTACGGCGACTACGACGTCGACGGCATGACCGCCACCAGCATTTTACTCCAATGTATCACTCTGGCGAATGGGCAGTGTGACTACTTTATCCCCAATCGTCTGGATGATGGTTATGGTTTAAACTGTGACGCCGTCCAAAAGTTATACGAAGAGGATCCCCAGCGATTACTGATCACCGTGGATTGTGGAATCACCAGTGTGAAAGAGGCGGCACTTGCCAAAGAATTAGGCCTGGAGCTGATTATTACCGACCATCATCAGATGGGGGACGAACTTCCGGATGCGGATTGCCTGGTTCATCCGCGTTTACCAGACAGTAGTTATGAATTTCCGCATCTATGTGGTGCAGGGGTTGCCTTGAAACTGGCCTGGGCAGTTTGTCAAAAATTGGGAGATGGTCAGAAGGCATCCCCCAAAATGCGTGAGTATTTAAAATGTGCCGTCGGACTGGCTGCTATTGGGACTATTGCTGATGTCGTTCCTTTACTGGGCGAGAATCGGATTCTCGTCCGTTACGGACTGGGAGCCCTTACTGAGCTTGCTCCAATGGGATTACTGGAGTTGATGAAAGTCGCAGAGATTAAATCTGGCCAAACGCTTGATACCGAAGACATTGGTTTCGCACTTGCGCCCCGATTGAATGCAGCGGGAAGACTAGGGCAGGCCCGACTGGCTGTGGAACTGTTGACAACAACTAATCAGGATCGCGCTACACAGTTAGCCGCTTATCTGGATGAATTAAACAAAAACCGCAGAACTGTAGAACGCCGGATATTAAAACAAGCCAGAGAGATGGTGGAAGAGAATGAAGAATGGAACGATCATCCAACATTAGTTCTGGCACATCAGGACTGGCATCCGGGAGTTATCGGAATTGTCGCCAATCGAGTGGCAGAACACTTTGAAAAACCGACCGTGTTGATTGCATTGGATGCCAATTCTCGCACCGGTCAGGGGTCTGCACGGTCATTTGCCGGCTTTGATCTACATGCCGGCTTCTCATCCTGTGCTGCGCATTTAACCCGCTATGGTGGTCACCAGGCTGCAGCTGGGCTCAAAATTGAAGAAGACAAAGTCAACGACTTTCGGCTGGCATTTGCTGAGTATGCTGTGAGTGCGCCCCAACCCTCTGATCATGACCTGCAGGTACGCATTGATGCAGAAGTTTGCTTGAATGAAATCACAAAACAATCCGTGCGGGAACTGGATTGCCTGGGGCCGTTTGGCCAAGAGAATCCCCGGCCTCAATTTGTGGCAACGCGTGTTGAACTGGCAGAACCCCCGCGAACAATGGGAGAAGGGGGGCGGCATCTTTCCCTGGTCTTTCAACAACACAATACAAAAATACGAGCGATCGCATTTGGAAAAGGGGAATGGGCCAGTCAGATGGAAGAAGATGGTGGTCCGTTTTCAATCAGTTTTGCACCGGGGATTAATCGCTTTCGCGGCTTTGAAAGTGTGCAACTGCAATTGAAAGACTGGGTCTCTGAAAAATCAAAAACTCCGGTCACATCCTGAACCGAGAGTGTGAGGATCTCCTCAGTTTTCACTGATGATTTCAATACCGGAAATGACAGGTGGATACTTGGCTCCCTTAGTGGAGTTGAATTCCAGTTCGATTTGATCGGTGACAGGAATCCCCTTGAACTCTTTTACCAGGCAGCGCATCGACTGTCCTGCTTCCTGAACGATATCCAGGTTTCCTAATACTGTTTGTCCTTGCAAGGCTACTTGAAACTGTCGCTGCCCCGGCTTGACGTGTTCATCAGGCTCTGTAAACGTGAGCTTGATCGTATATCGATTTTGAGGAATGTTTGCATTTGGTTGAGTTAATGGCGATTCACCTTGTTCATTTTGAGATTTCGTTTTCAGGATGAGTCGAGCAGACCCCGATTTGGCTCCTTTATATGATTTTGCAATCCGGGTTCCCGTCCCCGTAATCAGAAAACAGATCGAATTTCCCGATTTCCAGTTTTTCTTTGCCTGAATTTCTTTCAGAATCGAAGTCAGATCGGGAGTTGTCTGTTCTGAACTATGGGCTCCCACCTTTGTCCAGGGAGGGGGAGCCCATTCGACAAAAGTTTTGGTTCGCTTTCGCGCTGATAGATTTTGTTTTGTTTCAGTAAATGGTTTTGCATCCGCGGAATCTTCTGCCTCGATTTTCAAATGACTCGCGGATTTACCCGTTTCATCAACCGTAAATTGAATCGTCGCTGATTCCAACACGTCAGATGCAGACAATGGAATATCAGAAAATCGCAGTGCGACTACTTGTGGATCATTTTTATCCAGCCCCAGTTCCAGATCACTGCTATGCAGTTTTACTTCTCCCTTTGAATCTTCTTCCGCATCATCTTCGACGCCGGTGATCGGAATACCTTCAGGTTGACTCTGTTTTATGTGCTGGTTGATTGCAATCGTGATTTTCCCGGGGGCGATGATTCCCGACGCGGCAACCCAGTTCAAACCATGCTCAGGCAGAGGCTCTATCACCTTAAGTGCATGATGCCGGAAACGACCATAATCCTGATTGGAAATACTGACTTCCAGGTCTGGTGACTGTCCGCCTACACTCGGAAAGTCGAGCCACAATGTACCATTCTGGGCACGACGGTCGCCGGGCGCACCAAAGTTGATGCCCGCCTGCTTGACAGTCGTTGATGACTTCGAGTCTGTGCCCAGTTGACTATTGGTCCAAAGTTCAATTTCAGGCATATGGATCAGTGCCAGTGACGTCTGGTTTTGATAGGAACAGCTACAGGTACGGGTATAATCGGGTGCATTGAGCACACCATTCGCCACGACCAGATTAGACGTACAACTTGATTTGAATCCCCCGAAGTTACCAGTCCCGCTTTTTGATTCCAGGTCATAAAACCCGGCCGCTCCCGAGCGAAACGTCAGCAGGTTCTCACTGGCAATCACATAATTACAACCATAAGTACGCGAGAATTTCAGTTCTTCTTTTTGCTGTGTGATCGGATTTGTAATTGTGTAGGGTGTACCATCTAAAATATTAAATGCACCGCCTGAAACTTCGTAAGAGTTGGCGGATGTGATAATGAGATCGTTATGGATCACACAAGGACCGGTATATTTTCGATCTTTGTTGTGCCAGATGACGGAGCCGTTCTGTCCCTGATAGGCAATCATGCCTTGACCAATTTCATCGCTCAGACGATCTTTGGCACGCGCACCTGCCTGAAGCAACAGATCATGTTTTTCTGAATAGCCTAACCAGGACCCAAAGATGCTTTCGCTGGTTGACCAGAGTTCTTTCCCGGTATGGATATCAAAACAAACGATCCGATATTGAGCTGGATCCGCCAGGCCACGCCGGGACAGTTTCTTCTCGGCACTTGCGGGTAGTTTATCCAGGCAATAGACTCGGTCCGCGCCAGCTACAATTCCATTATGCAGGAAAGAATGAATGGCAGGAGTACGCCATAGCTCTTCGCCGGAATGGCGATCATAGGCAATCAATCCGCGACTGGCGGAAAGGTCTGTTGCCTGAGGGCCATCTTTTCCCGGTTTCTCATCCACACGTTTTCCAAAATGAGCATACCCATTCCCTGCCAGCAGAATATCATCATACACCGCGATAAACGCCCAATCCTGCTGAGGATCGGGAAGTTTAATCACTTGCTTGGTCGTTCCATCCGAGGCATTCAAGACATTACACTCGGAACCAATGGCGAGATAGACTTCGTCGGATGTTGCGATATAGTTTGTGCCGCGTGCGTTAGCACCGGGAATATGCTTCTGGTTATATTTTGTACTGAGTGGTGTATCTTCATAAGTTGTATTAAAGTAAATCCCAAACGTTCCCAGATCTTCAAATTCTCTTCTCCAGAGAACTTCTCCCGTATATACATCACGTGCACTGAGACTGTTCATGCCTTCCAGAAAGGTTCTGCCGCCAATAACTTGTTCGGGGGGACCATGACCGTGGCGAGGTAGAATATCATCATGTGTGTTTCCGCCGAACCAGAGAACTCCCAAGGGAAGTTTGACTCGTTTGTCATTCGATTTCACCGTGTTGGCTATATCGCCATACTGGTGAGTCCAGTCGGCCGAATCGGGTAATGCCCCCACACGTTGAATCAGAATTCCATCCGACTGTTTTGTCTGTTTCGCCTTGGGAAGTTTTGCCTGTTTGACCATCGACTTTGTACGTTCAATCTGCGTTGGATTCTCGACTGGTATCCAAATAACCCCGCCATAAGGGCGAACAGAACGATAGATTTGTTCGATCTGACTCACCGTGACTGACTGCGAAAACGAAGGACTAAGCAACGTAATTCTGGCGATATGCTGGGGGGGCTGATAGGAATGCGGCGTTCCCTGATGAACCGAAATACGTGAACCGTATACTCCCAAAGCATCGTATCTGGTTCTGAGCTTCTGAACTTTTTCGGCATCCTCTTCAACAACGATGATTCTCAGTTTTGAATTTTGCAGCAGAGCATCGAAAAACCGTTTATTGTCTGCTCCATAGCAGATGACATAACCGGTCTTTGCCTGCGACAAATCGCGTAGTTGCTTTGTGTGTTGAATGGCATGGGAATCAGAACGGTATTGGAACGCTGTCTTCTTTTCCTGGTTAGACTTTGCTGCTTTCTTCCCAGAGGCGCCAAAGGCTTTGATTTCACCATTTAATGTCACGGCGAATAATTTGTCATCTGCTGCCAGCAAACGTAATATGTTTCCTTCAGCAGGCAATTGCCAGGCAATTTCAGGCTTGTCTGTTGCAAGCGTGATAGCAGAGATTGTCTTTTCGCCCGCAGCATATAATCGATCGCCGGCTCGAATCAGATCGCCCTGTCCATCGACATTCAGGGACCAGAGTGCCTGATGCTTTGAGTTGTAAGCCTGAAGCAAAGGTTGTTTATTTTTGAGAATGGCCGAGTAGAGAATGTCGTCATGCAGAACGGGCTCATTATGGACAAATAATGTAGGCAAGCCGGTCTTCAGATTGTAAGTACGAACGCCTTTATAGCGAGTGTGAACGAAAAACTCGGTGGAATTAGCGATGACAAAAGAACCGCCGTTTCCTTTTCCTCCCAAGTGAAAATATTTTAATTCGCCTGTCTTGCGATCCAGTGCTGCAGGCACAGAACGGCCGCCGGGAACCAGTAACAGTTCATCGGTCGCGACCAGAGTGCCTTGGGGAGCAACTCCAGCAAAGGAGGGCGCACTGTGTGGTTGTTTAATATAGCTGGCACTGGTGGAATCATTGACCCAGAGCACATTTCCGGTCTCGGCATCCAGCGCGTAAATGAACGTCCCCATGAATGGCCAGATACTGGCAGCAAAATAAATAGTGTCTTCATAAAGGACGGGACCTCCACGGGCAGGCCAGGCCGATATGACTCGTTTATTTCCCAGCGCTTTTTGGGCTGCAGGAGCACCACGGAACTTCCAGACAAGCTTTCCATTGGTCACATCCAGGCAATACAAATAACCATCGTCGCTCACAATATAGACTCGATTTTGAGTCACAACGGGGGCAAAACGAATCGGCCCCTCTGCGTAGAACGTCCACAGGGTTGTTCCATCCTCAGTATTGATTGCCATCAACTTATCAGAATCGTTAAAGCCGATTAACATTCGTTTTCCAACGACCACCGGTTCCAATATTTTGTCGTAGGTCATCAGGTCGTTGTTGAGAGGATCATCCCAGACTTGTTCCCGTTTTCCAAACTTGCGTGACCAAAGCGGACGGAGTTGGTCAGGAAGTTGATCGGGAGAGGATGCGGTATGACCGGCGTCATAACGCCACATAGGCCAGTCACCCGCTATAATCTCTGTTTCCGTCGCTAGCAGAGATATCAAGAACAACAAAGTGAATTGAAATCGATTAATTCGATTTTGCATGAACCATTCCCATATACTGTAGATGCTCAGATAAATCTCAACTCAAGCGTGTTGAAATTGAGCATAATGATACCGATCTGAATGCTGCCCATTTCTTATTTACCTGCTTTGAAATGCAGACAAAACGTCACGATTCCCCAGATGATCAAAGAATAGCCAGCGAGCTTCCAAAACCATGCGAGATCTTTGTCCAGCGTCGCAAAATAAAGGCAACTCCAGCCTCCGATAATGGCAAAGAGATCATCTTTGTATTTCTTCATTCGTAGACTTGATCCTGATTTTAGCAACAGGAGCACCTTCTCTGGGGAAAATGTGATTAATTTCAAGTTAGATACGCAAAAACACCGAACTGACGAGTCTAATCTTATACGGATTAGCAAAAAAGTCCCCCAACGATGCAGAAAAAAGCAAGATTCTGATCTGGAATTCGATTTTAACAGCTGGATATCGCGTTTTGTTATTGTAGATCACCCTTGTATTGATTTTTGCCGATTGTACAATTGACTATATGTTTAAAGGACTTGCGTCACAATCTAAACTGAGTATTCATTTCTATTAAACAACATCTGGTTGCCAATCAAAAGGACTGTCGTAAAGTGTTGCTCGTTTTCCGACATCATCATGATCGATCTTGGAAGAGCGTTTCAAGGTACGCGATCATTGCATTTTCGACCTTGCTCCTGGTTACTATTTCTGCTGGACCTCTTTTTGCCTCAGGTTCTCCCACTAAATCACAGAACGATCGCCTTTCCGATCAAATCGACGACTTGATTCATCAAGCACAAAAACGGAAAGGCGTTGTTTCTGCTCCTCTCTCTACCGATGCGGAGTTTATGAGACGCATTTCCCTTGATCTGACTGGGAAAATTCCTCCTGTTGCGGAACTACGTTTGTTTCTGGCAGATCAAGATCCGCAGAAACGGGAAAAATTAATTAATCGCTTATTAGCGACTCCTGGCTTTATCGTGCATTTTACGAATACCTGGCGAGACATTCTCTTGCCGGAGGCCGCAACGGACCTGCAGACGCGCGGGCAAATTCCCGAGTTTGACGCCTGGCTACGCTCCCAATTGCAGGAGAATGTGCACTACGATGAACTGGTCCGAAAAATTATTAATGCACCACTGGCTGCTGCTCGAAACAGACAGACGGCTGCTGCTCAAGATCCAACCCCCCGTGCATACTACATAACAAAACAATTGAAACCGGAAAATCTGGCTGCGGGAACCTCACGGGCGTTTCTGGGGGTCAGAATTGAATGCGCTCAATGCCATGACCATCCCTTCGATGATTGGAAACAGCATCAGTTCTGGCAATATGCAGCATTCTTTTCGAATATTGACCAACGGCAGCAGAACGCTGTAAACACAGCTGATGTTCGTGAGGTTGTCGGAAAACCACAGATAAAAATTCCCGATACAAATCGGTTAGTCGATGCCTCGTTTCTTGATGGCATTCAGCCCGAGTGGGATAAAGAGCAGGTGAATCCCAGGTTGAGACTTTCTGAATGGGTGGTCTCTTCCCAAAATCCATATTTTGCGAAAGCATCAGTAAATCGGATCTGGAGTCTGTTTTTTGGCCGAGGCATCGTTGATCCCGTTGACGACTTTTCCTCGACGAATCGTGCATCGCATCCTGAATTACTGGAACTACTGGCCCACCGATTCCAGGAACAGCACTATGACTTAAAATATCTGATTCGTGAAATCACCAACAGCCAGACGTATCAACTTACAAGCAAGCAGACAAATCCGAGCCAGTCGCGTGTTGAATGGTATGGAAAAATGCCGACACGGCGTTTAACTTCTGAGCAGATCTTCGCCAATCTGGTCCAGGCAACCGGTTTCTTCCAGCAAACATCGGATACAAATACACTCTTAGTTGGCCCCGGAGTAAATACTCCGCAGGCCGAATTTTATGAACTCTTCAAATCGGATTCAGAAAATCAGCTAGAGCCGAAGGCATCGATTTTACAGGCACTCGCACTGATGAATGGAAGATTTATTACGAATGCAACTTCAATTGAACAATCGGATGTATTTACGGCTATTGTTGAATTTCCCGCACTTTCTGTTGAGAAAAAAATTGAGGCTTTTTACCTGTCGACATTGTCTCGGTTTCCTACCAAATCTGAGACAGCACGTCTGACAGCTTATGTTTCAGCAGAAACATCTGCTGAAGAAAGAACCCATGCATACTCTGATCTTTTTTGGGCGTTACTAAACAGCAGCGAGTTTTTATTGAATCATTGAAATGATGCATTATCGTGGCACAACCTGTTTGATCGCTGCATCTATGTTGGGAGCTTTTCTGAGTTCTCATGTGTTGGCGGGAGAGGTACAGCATAAAGTCTCTCAAGAACAGGCTGGACAACGTCTGGTTCTACTGGCTCCTTCGGCCCCGTTCATCATTGAATTGATTTTACAGGTCGATCGAGGTGATTTTCGGACAGCGACAACGGATTATATTGAACGCCTGTTTCAGTCATTGGACGGAAATCAAGACCATTTTATCGACCTCAAAGAAATGAAAAATGTCCCCGCCTTCGGGATCAAACTGCTTGATCAGGGAAGTCCTACCGAGCGGCTCAAAATGCTTGATACAATTCCGGCTGATAACTGTTTGAGCCTGGGAGAATTTGCTTCGTATATTCATCGAGCACAAGGAACTGCTTTCCGAATTGCCGGTGCTCCTACCCGGAGCTCTCAGGTAATTGAGTTATTTCGAAAACTGGATCAGAATCGTGATGGCTCTGTGAGTGATGAAGAATTCAGCACAAGTTCAAAAACTCTGTTCATGTACGATCGCGACGAAGATGAAGTTCTCAATCTTGTCGAGTTACGTCCTTTTATGTCTGACCCCAATGCGGTGATTGCACAACCTGTATCCCGTCAATCCATTGAAACTCCTTTTCGACGACTCGACAATGACCGTTCGATCAACGCTGCCATTGATGAACTTTTCAAGAAGTATGTGGAGTATCAAAACACGGGAAAGGATGCCATTTCTCTCGATTGTTTTCGACAGGGGGAATCTGATTTTGCTGCCATTCAAGACGATGATCTCAATTCCGATGGTTTCTTCAGTCGTGATGAACTATTCGCGTATTTGCAAAATCCAGTCGTGAATCTTCGGCTGCAAGTCTCCCTGCCTCGACAGCAGTCATTTCGGCCGAGCCTGACAATCCTGGACAAGCACTCCAGCCGCGTCAGTGATATCAAAATCAACTCTCGTTCCAAATTAGAATTCAGGATTGATAGTTTATTGCTGGAGTTGCGGGTCAAAAGTTCTCGCCACATGTTTGCAGATACGGTAAGGTTCTATCAAACACGATTTCGTGTTGTAGATGGTGATAAAAATGGTTATTTAAGCGTCGCAGAATTTGCACAACTGAATCTACCAGATACTGATTACAAAAAGGTAGACAAAAACAAAGATGAAATGTTAACTGTAGATGAGTTGACAAAATATTTGATGAAAGACACGGCTGCCGTCCAGGATCAGGTGGTCATGACGGTCGACAATGATGGCAAATCCCTATTTGAGATTCTTGATACAGATCTGGATCGTCGTTTAAGTCCGCGTGAACTGAAGAAGAGTCTTCAAAGAGTGAAGGAATTTGATGGCAATCGGGATCAGTCACTTGATCATTCTGAGCTACGTGGACATTTTAAGATTACAGTCGAATTGGGGAAGCCGGAATTGTTTGTTTTTGATCCCCGGGTCAATGCCATGTCAATGAATCAGAATCGTACAGTCCAACGTACCGTATCAGGCCCGCGTTGGTTTCAAAGAATGGACCGTAACAGGGATGGTGACATCTCCCGCAGAGAATTTTTGTTTGATCCTTCTTTGTTTGATCTATTGGATCGTGATCATGATCAATTAATCAGCTCTGCGGAAGCAGACGCTTATCAGCAAGTTCAATCCAGTACCCAAACATCCTCCAGCAACCGAGGGGAATGAAAATGGAAAACATGAAAAAATCGGCACAGTTAATAGAACGTGTTCAACGCCGTCTGTCACTGGCTTTGTGGGGGAGGACGCTCTTTATTTCCTTTGTGTCTGTCATGACGGCGTACTTAGCGTTGCTCCTTTTCAGTCGATTATCAGGCTATCTGAGAGAGTGGTTTATTCCCGAATCCTTGGGGGTTGTTGTGGGAGGCACGCTGATATTGTCATTTTTTCTGTTTCGGAAGCCGGAAAAAGAACAGGCGGCACGCCTAATTGATCAAAACCAGGGTACGAAAGACCTGTTTTTAACCGTGACGATGCTGGAGCAAGCGGTAGGGAATTATAAACCTCTCGTCGTGCAGGATGCAGAAACGAAGGCGGAAAAGATTCAACCATCGGCTATTATCAGTTTTCAATGGCAAAAGAAATTAGCGACCTCTTGCGCCGGGGCATTCCTGTTGTTTTTGGTCTTGGAGTATACTCCTCAATTCGACCCGTTTGGCGAAGTTCAGGCGGCAGAAATTGAACAGGAAAAAGCAGAAGAGTTTCAGAGTACTAAAAAAGCAACCAAAGCCAGGCTGGCGGAACTGAAAAATAAAGATACCGGTGAAAGTGATGAAGAATCAAAAGATGTCAAAATGGCTGTTGAAAACCTGAAGTCAGACTTCCGAAAAATGACGCCTGGAAAAAAACAGAAGAATACAAAAACACTCGCCGGTCATCAAAAATCACTGGGTGGGAAATGGCGAAAGATTGCCGAAGAAAAAATGAAAAGCCTGATGATGAAAGCAAATCAGGCACAAAAATTTGGCGGGATGTCTAAAAACGAAGGAATGAAAAAGTGGAGCAAAGAACTGCAGGAAGGTTCAACACAGTCGCTCATGAAAGAAATGGATGAATTGAAAGAACAGCTTCAGCGATTAACCAAAGAGACCGATCCCGTAAAGCGTGAACAGTTGAAAAATGAAATTCAGAAAAAAATGAAGGAAATGGAATCCTTCGCACGCGAACAAACTAATTCGAAAGCGATGGCAGCAGCATTAAAACGAGCTATGAAACAAATGCAAATGGCCCAGTCAAAAGGCATCAAGCCTGATGAAGCATTCAAGGAAGCGATGCAATCTATGGACCTCGCCAAAATGGAGTTGAAAGAGATTGCTCAATCAGCCAAAGATATGAAAAAGCTTGAAGAAGCCTTGAAAGTGCTTCAGATGGCCAAAAAAATAAATGATAAATCAGGGCTTGATGGCGAAGCTTGCGAAAACTGCATGAGTCTTGAGGATTATGAAGAACTCTATGCACAAATGATGGGTAACATGCCTGGTGAAGGGACGGGGGGAGAAGGACAAGGGAAAGGTGGTAAAGTAGACGAAGACGACACTGTTGACACAGGCTTTAAAACCGAAAAGTCAAAGTCGGCAATCACTGCCGGCAAGGTCCTGTTGTCTTTCAAAACCAAGGGGCTCAGTGACCGGGGAGAAGCACAAAAAAACTACAACAAATTATTCACCGACCTCAAACAGGGGATGAGTGAAGCAATTATGCAGGAACAGATTCCGCCTGGATATCATGATGGAATCAAGAAGTATTTCAATTCACTTGAGAACAAATCTGAAGAAAACGCAACTAAGAAATGAATCAAAAATCAGGGGGAGGGCTTTTTTCCGGATGGATCATTCTGGCAATCGTAGAAGTGGTTGTCGTTGTGGCTGTCGGATTGGTCTTTTTTTATCAGCAACAAAGTGATGCGCTTGTCGTCTACTGCGCTCATGATGCCGTATTTTCTGAAGAAATATTGAAAGCCTTTGAACAGAAAACGGGGATCAAAGTAGATCCACGTTTTGATACAGAAGCCACCAAGTCACTGGGCTTGACGAACTTGATTATCCGGGAGCAGGACCATCCACGTTGTGATGTCTTCTGGAATAACCAGACATTAGGTACAGCTGCTCTTAAAGAGCAGGGACTTCTGGATCCATACCAAGGCGATGGTTATCAAAGGATTCCAGATGAGTTTAAAGATCCGGATGGTTATTGGACTGGCTTTGCGGCCAGGCTGCGAGTTTATATCACCAACTCAGATAAAATCAAAAACACACCTGAGAATGTTGAGCAGATATTATCAGGTCCTCTTGATCATGTTGCGATTGCCAAGCCGCTCTATGGCACAACCTTGACTCACTATACCGTTCTCTGTGATGCGTGGGGGCTGGAGCGATTGAAGGCTTGGCATCAATCGTTACAAGAACGAGGAATAATAGAGACCTCTGGGAATGCGAGTGTTAAAAATCTGGTTGCCAGTGGTACTTGCGAGCTTGGATTTACAGACACGGATGACTATTTTGTGGCTGTCGATGAGGCAAAGCCGGTCGCCGCATTGCCGATCACAGTGAACGAAAAAGTGATATTAATCCCCAACAGTGTTGCCATCATCAAAGGAACCAAAAAACGAACACAGGCAGAAACTCTAATGGATTATCTGCTTTCGGAAGAAGTAGAAATCAAACTGGCTCAATCACAATCGCGTCAAATCCCATTAGGGTCTGTGGATTGGGACCTGGTCCCTGAAGCAGTGAAACAGTATCGTTCATATGTCGAGAAAGCATATCCTTTAACAAATCTGGTAAAGCAGCGGGAAGAAACGCTGGCCTGGCTTAAATCGGAGTATCTGAAATGAGCCTGGCCACAGCTTGTGGCGTGACAGTGTTACGCAGTTTGTGCATTTCAATAATCGGAGTCATTTTATCCAGACATTTGTCTCGGCTGGTTGAAACAGGCTATTCACGTCGTTCAGTTTTGTTATTCACATTGATCCTGGCCCCCTTATTGGTGCCTGAACTGATTGTGGGATATGCCTGGTGGCTGATTTCATTGAAACTGGTGCACTATCCCTTTTTAATCGAGTTAATTTATTCGGGACTGGTATTGTTGAAAGTGGTTCCTGTGGGAATGATCTGTGTTACTCTCTCTGCTCCCTCTGCGATTTCATCAGAGGCTGATTTTATCAGAAAATCGGTCCGCTCGCCTGCGGCGCAGATTACGAAGATACGATCACTCTGGAGTTTTTTTCTGTGGAAGACTCTGTTTCGAGGATTCCCCATCGGGGCGCTGTTATTTCTGTTGGCGTTTCAGGAATTCGAGATGGCATCGTTACTTTACCGGGATACATGGACAGTCTGGATCTTTGATGCCCAGGCAGGCGGAGTTCCTGTGATCAAAACGCTGTCATTTATTACCGGACCGCTTCTAATCGAATTGCTTTTGATTGCCGGAGTTGCTTTCGTGCTGTCGCAACTCAAAAAGCAACCGACTCTTAATCAACGAGATCAAACCAGGGACATTGCACGCGTTTCCACAATCTTGTCTTGGGGATATCTACTTGTAGCATTTTTTATGATCGGACTGGTACCGTTCGCCTTCATTAGTTGGGGCAGCCTACTTGCTCTCAGTAGTCTGTTGCAAAATCAACTGCAATTGCAGGGAACCATTCAGGAGTCCGCCTGGGGGCTCTTGTATGGGATCTCTTCTGGAATTGCCGCTTGGGGGTTGGCTGCGTTTTTCTTTGCCCGAAAACAGACGTTACGGATCAGAGTACCGGGTTTTATATTTTGTCTGCCTGGTCTTTGCGGGGCATTAACTCTGGCCATTTTGATCGCTTCCGTCTTTTTAACAACCTACGGCTACTGGTTGTATGATACTCCTTTAGCGCTTTTCATTGCATTAGTCCTTTTTTTACTTCCTAGAGCTGTTTTTCTGAAACTCGTGTTGCAGACACAATCAAAGAACAGTGCCTTCTACCTGACGAAATTGTTGAGTCAGTCAAAAGGAAAAGTACAGGCATTGAAGGGCGACCAATTGCGCTGGTCAGTGAATGGGAGAATACAATATTGGGCCGTTGTTGTTCTGGCTTTCTGGGCCTATTGGAATGTTACTCTCAGTTCGATCTTGGCGCCAAATCAGGCACAACCATCTGCCGTGCGCCTTTATAATCTGATGCATTATGGACAAAATTCAATCCTGTCTGCAATAACGCTGCTCAGCTTATGCATACCCGTTTGCGTCAGTCTGTTGCTTTTACCAATTGTGAAAAAACTATGGATCTTAAGTTCAAACCGTTCTGGTCTGGCTGAGACTTAATCATTTAATGACTGTTGAAACCTTACAATCTGAAGCCTTGTTGTGGTCACTGAAAAGCGTCAGTATGAAGAGTGCGTCCGATGTCCGCTTGGCTGAAGTTGATCTTGTAATCCCACAAGGTGTCACAGCAATTATGGGATATTCCGGTGCAGGAAAAACTTCATTATTGAACCTGCTGGTAAACTATGAGTCTCCCGATAAGGGAACAATTACTCGCACACAGGCATGTTCCCCACCTGGATCCGGTCTGGAACTGTTCTGGGTCCCCCACAATCTTGGATTGTGGCCGCAATATACGGTTCAAGGCCACTTGAAGCTGGTTTATCCGGATGTTGAATCAGAGCAGGATGCTGTGGAAGAACTACTCACAGCATTTGGCTTATCGCCTGTTCGAGACCAATATCCAGGACAAATTTCACAGGGAGAAGCCTCACGATTAGCGGTCGCCCGGGCTCTGGCCAGTAAAGCGGGTATCTTAGTAATGGATGAGCCATTAATACACGTAGATCAGACGCATTGGCCGTTCTACTGGAAAACCATTTGTGACTTTTGCCAGAAAAACAACACATCGCTTGTGTTTTCGACACATCAACCCGATCTGGTGTTGCGGGAAGCTGAACATGTCATCTGCCTCGACCAGGGTCAGGTAATTTATTCTGGCGAAGTAAACGATTTGTATTATGCGCCTCCATCGTATCAGGTTGCCACCTATTTAGGACCAGTCAACGATCTAACTCCGATAAGTGATACTTTCCCAGAGAAAGAACATAATTGTGACATCAAACTAATTCGAGCTGAACAACTCGCTTTAGACAAAGTCGAACAGAGTTCGTGGGAAGTGCAATCGGTTGCATTTAGTGGATCGATTGAGGAAGTTATCGTTTCGCATCAGGAACACCAGGTCACTCAGTCATTATATCACCGCCCGGTTAGATCAGTATTAAAAAAGGGAGATCGTATTTCGATTCGCTTGTTGATGCTGTTTTTATGCCTGGTGTTTGGTTCCGGATGTCTTTCAGACAATGCGCCGGAACTAGTATTTTCTCAGATAAAGCAGTGGCCTGTTCCCTCTGAGGGAATCATGATCCCAGCGCCACGTAGCGTGAATGTCGGACCGAACGACGAACTGTATGTACTCGACAATGCTGGTCGTGTGCTGGTTTATGATTCGAATAATGAATTAATCAGGCAATGGAAGATGCCTGAATCAGATGTGGGGAAGCCGGAAGGGGTCTGTTTTTTGAAAAATGGTCAGATCGCCGTTGCTGACACACATTACCACCGCGTCGTTTTTTTTGATCAACAGGGAAAAGTGCAAAAAATACTTGGAGAATATGGACTGAAACCGGGACAATTTATTTTTCCTGTTTCCGTTGTACAGGATCCTGCAGGAAATATTTACGTTTGCGAATTTGGTGAAAATAATCGAATCCAGAAATTTTCCGATCAGGGTGAATTTATACTGCAATTTGGCAAGGTGGGGAATAAACCAGGAGAATTCCAAAGACCCGCGGGAATGGTCTGGCATCATGGAAAAATCTATGTTGCTGATGCGGACAATAATCGTATTCAGGTATTTTCCGATGAGGGAACGTTTTTAGAAATTTTAGGCACGAAAACCGGGGGGATTCCACTCTATTATCCTTATGACATTGCCATCGATCGAAATAATGAAGAACTCTATATCGTGGAATATGGATTAGGGCGGGTCACCAAAACCAATTTAGCGGGTGAAGTCTTAGGTAGATTTGGGAAGACAGGAACAGAGCAGGGGGAGTTTTTGACTCCCTGGGGACTTACCGTAAATTCGAAAGATCAAGTGATCGTGGCTGACACGGGCAATCGTTTAATCGTAAAATTGATACCATGAAGATCAAAGAACTCTATCATCAATTAGTTCCCCAACCGCGCATCGCAGTAACCTGGCGACGTGCGATGCCTTTGATCTTTTTTCTGGTTCTGTATGCCGTCGTTTGTATCAGTCTTGAATTGTCCAATATTTTATTATTTGCCCGCCCCTGGGCATTTAGTCTGATTCTCTTTTCCGTCTGGGTCTGGTGGCTTTCTGTTGCCGGATATGGTGGTTTGAGTAAAGGCCGCGCCTTGGCTGCACTGATTTCGCGCCTGGTGATGCTGGGACTGTTTGTGATGTTGATCGCAGAACCACGCTCCGTACGTGTTCGCGATGTCATCTCAGTGGTCTATGCCGTGGATCTTTCTGATTCGATTGGCGAGTCATCCGTAGACTCTGCTCTGGAATTTGTCACAAAGACAGTCACGGAGAAGCCTCAGACAGATGAAGCGGGGCTGGTCGTTTTCGGGAGGAATTCGGCAGTCGAACTTCCACCTCGTGTTTCTTTTCCGTTTGAAGCCTTAAATTCGCGAATTGATCGTGACGCAACCAACCTGCAACAGACGCTGTCCCTGGCTGCTGCCATGTTACCGGAAGAGAACCGTGGGCGGATTGTCTTAATCAGTGATGGAACGGAAACTGAGGGATCTATTTCCCAAATTCTGGAAGAACTCAAATCGCGGGATATCGCCGTTGATGTTCTACCGATCCAATATGAATACGACAAAGAGGTCTGGCTGGAAAATCTCGAACTTCCCCGGTTCGTCAAGCTGGGGGAAAACTATGAAGCGGCTATTGTGCTTTCATCTCTGCAAGATGGTTCAGGTAAGCTGGTATTGCGTGAAAATGGTGAGCCGATTTATGAAGAAAAAGTCTCGTTCAAAGCAGGCAAGAATCGTTATGTGGTGCCGATTTACTTGAGAGAGGCCGGCTATTATGAATATTCAGCGACAATTGAAACAAAGCGGGATGATGACCAGATCCGCGAAAATAATACCGTTTTAAACTACATTTATGTAGCAGGTGAAGGTAAGGTTCTGGTTGTCACTAATCCGGGTGGGGATGACCGAGACTGGCAATCTCTGGTGAAAGCGATCCGAGAAGGAGAGAGAAATGTAGAAACGATCTCTGCCTATGAGTTTCCCAGCGATTCGCTATCGCTCATGCCATACGACGCAATCGTTTTTGTGAATGTTCCCGCTGATGCATTTAATGTGGTTCAGTTAAAAGCCGTCCATGATTCGATCTTTAATCAGGGCATCGGATTCATGATGGTGGGCGGCGAGAACAGTTACGGTCCTGGGGGATATCATCGCACTTTAATCGAAGACGCGCTGCCCGTGACAATGGACATCACCAAGAAGAAAGTTCTTCCCAAAGGTGCACTGGCGATTATTCTGCATACATGTGAGTTTCCGGAAGGAAATACGTGGGGGAAACGCATCACAAAACAGGCGATTAAAGTTTTAGGTGCCCAAGATGAAGTCGGCGTTTTAATTTATGATTTCATGGGAGGCGAGAAATGGCTGTTTGAACTAACTCCCGCCGATGAGTATGAAAAAATGGTCCCCAAGATCAATGGCGCACAAATCGGGGACATGCCTAGTTTTGCAAATACCATGGAACTGGGTTTAAAAGGACTCATCAAAAGTGACGCTTCTACAAAACATATGATTATTATATCTGACGGCGATCCCCAGCCACCATCTCCCGCGCTTATCAAAAAATTCCAGGATAACAAAGTCAGTGTATCCATGGTTGCGATCTATCCCCATGGGGGACGTGACATCTCGACGATGCGTGGAATCGCCGGGGCAACGGGAGGGCGTTATTATTTTCCTTCTGACCCCAATCAATTACCATCCATCTTCATTAAAGAATCAAAAACCCTGAAACGGAGTATGATTCAAAACGAGACAATCACTCCCGAGGTAGGAATGATCTCCCCGATACTCAAAGGGATTCAGGAAATACCACCGTTACATGGCTACGTGTTAGCTACGATCAAACCCCGGGCAGAAGGCGTTTTAAATGCTCCTGAAAAGAAAGAAGCCGAAGGTGAGATTGACCCCGTCCTTGCTTTCTGGCGCTATGGCTTGGGAACGACGGCCGCATTTACTTCTGATTTGTCACCAAACTGGGGCGCTGACTGGGTGAACTGGGATCACTACCAGGCATTCATCAAGCAGTTAATGATTAAGATCTCCCGTGTGCAAACCCAGGAACATTTGAAAATGTGGAGCCATACCTCTGGTAACAATGCCACTATTATGGTTGAGGATTTTCATCCGGAAGAATCGTTCCTAAATGTCGCTGCCAAAATCTCGGGACCGCATGATCGTGAAGAAACTGTTGTGCTGAAACAGGTCAGTCCACGTCGGTATCAGGCTTCGATTCCTCTCTGGGGCAAGGGACGTTATCAGGTAATGGCTGTGGGAAAAGCAGGGGATCGTGAAGATCATACGAATGGCGGATTTATCGTTCCCTATTCACCAGAATTTCTCCGCTTTCGTTCGAATCCGATTGTTCTTGAAGAAATCGCAGAGCGAACAGGAGGGCAACGGCTTGATCCAGAGAACGCAGCTAAAGTAATTTACGGACGCCGCGATCCCAAACAAAGTTCAAATCCGGTATTTGACTGGTTATTGATCGTACTGGCGATCTTAGTGCCACTAGATGTGGGAATACGCCGCGTACAATTGGATTGGTATGTTATTCGAAGCTGGTTTGGATTGGGCTCCGACAAACAAGCCAGTACGGCAACAATGGGGGCGCTCCTGCAACGGAAACAGGGGGTTACCGAGGAATTGGATCACCGTAAAGGAACGGCTTCCACCACTGCCAACCAGCTAAACCCCCAATCTACGATTTCCAAACTGCAAGAACAGAAACAGCAGTCCTCGCGACAGTCCCAACAAAAACAAACCGAAAAAACGAAGCCTGCCGACGCAGGAAATTCCTCGACTAAAACTCCACCGACTGATTCGCCTGAAAACGTGTCAACAACCGGGCGTTTACTAGATCTCAAACGAAAACGACAATCAGACAACGAAAAACAATAGACTTTTTTCTGCGGAGATAAAGAAGATGAACCAGCCAGACACAACTGAAGAACCGACTGTATTGCAGGCTGAAGCAGACCATTTCAAAAAAGTGTTCAATGAAGTGCGGTCTGAAATCGCACGAATGATCATTGGACAGGAGCGTGTTGTTGAGTCAACGCTCTACGCGTTGTTTTGTGGCGGCAATGTCTTGCTGGAAGGCGTTCCCGGTCTGGGCAAAACGGAACTCGTCAAAGCACTCTCCAAAGTGCTGGACCTGCATTTTCAGCGAATTCAGTTTACGCCTGACTTAATGCCGGCTGATATTATCGGGACCAATATCATGAGCACCGACGAAACGGGAACATATCGGTTTGAGTTTCGCAAAGGCCCGATTTTCACCCAATTACTGCTGGCCGATGAAATCAACCGCGCTTCTCCTAAAACCCAATCTGCACTGCTGGAGACAATGCAGGAAGGGACGGTTACAGCCGGCGGGACACAGTATCGACTGGATCAGCCATTCTTTGTGATGGCCACTCAGAACCCGATTGAGCAGGAAGGCACTTATCCCTTACCCGAAGCACAATTAGACCGCTTTATGTTCAAAGTGAATGTCCCTTTTCCCAATCGTAATGAACTCAACACAATTGTACAACAAACGATTTTGAAACAGCCCGTGGAGTTAAAAAAACTGCTCAACAGTGAGCAAATCCTTGAATTAAGGAGTGTGCTGGAGAAAGTCGTTGTCGTAGAACCCATTCGCGACTATGCGATACGCCTGGTGCTGTCGACTCATCCTGGAACCGATTTTGCAACGGAGGAAGTCCGTCGCTTTGTGCATTGGGGGGCCAGTCCGCGAGCTGCACAATCACTGGTTAAAGCTGCGCGCGTGCGTGCACTCAGTGAAGGACGCGCGCATGTTGCCTTTGAAGATATTCGCTATTTTGCAAATGAAGTTCTGCAGCATCGCGTATTACTGAATTACGATGGTCAGGCAGAAAATATTGTTGTCGCGGACCTGATTGCACAGATTTGCAAAGAACTACCCGAAAAGGAATAAACGGCAGTGTCACAGGGAACTCAATCCAACCAGTTTACGTCGCTCTTTGATAACAGAACGTTATCCATCTTGGAGAGAATGCGTTTAAACCCCACACGTCGTTTAACAAATCGAAGTCGCGGCGAACATCTTTCCGGCAAGGGAGGGACCAGTACCGAGTTTTCAGATTATCGAAACTACGTTCCCGGCGATGATGTGCGGTATATCGACTGGAATATCTTCTCCCGTTTAAACAAACCGTTTATGAAACAATATCAGCATGAAGAGGAAATGCATGTTGTTTTGATTCTTGACGCTTCTTCATCCATGGATTACGAAGACAAGTTTTTACGTTGTAAACAACTAGCAGCCGCGTTTGGCGTTATGGGGCTGTTGAATTTTGAAAAAGTCAGCGCCTACGTTTGCAACCAAAAAGGAAGTCGGCCTGAGAAATTCTCACCAGCAACGGGACGAATCAGTATGAAACGTCTGTTTGATTTTCTGACACAAATCGAAGCAGGCGGCAACTCTCCCATTGAACTGGCTGTGGAAGATGTCTTGCGCACGCATCGGGGAAGGGGGGTTGCCATCGTTCTTTCCGATTATGAGTCATTTGGCGATTTGCAGCGTCCATTTAATATGCTGTATAGCGCAGGTCTGGAACTGTTTGGCGTTCAAATATTAGGTCCCTCTGAAATCAACCCGGAGATCAATGGCGATTTACGTCTGATTGACAGCGAAAGTGGCCAGACCCTGGATATCTCATCTGCCGGTGATTTGCTGGGGCTCTATCACGAGCATCGGGTGCTCCTGGAAGAACACCTGGCGATGCTTTGCCGCCAACGATCCGGGCGTTTTTTGACCACCAATAGTGGAGATTCTCTGGAGTATGTTCTCTTTGACCTGCTGAGGCGGAAGGGGTGGGTCTTATGAACTTCTGGCCTGGCTTTTATTCCATTCAAGGCGCCTGGTATCTGCTATTGCTGCTGCCCTTGATTATTTTCTATTTTTTGAAGTTAAAACGCCCCCACAAGCAAGTTCCTTCGCTGGCTCTGTGGAGTCAAGTCATCAATGACCGACGTGTGAACTCTCCCTTCCAGAAATTTAAACGCAGTATTTTACTATTGCTCCAAATTTTATTGTTGCTTTTTTTAGTGCTCTCTCTGATGCAGCCATTTATCCAAAGCGGAGCCGAGCGTGCAGAGTATTTACCCATCTTGATCGACTGTTCTGCAAGTATGGGCGCTACCGATCCCGAAACAAAGAAAACACGTCTCGAGCTTGCCAAAGCGCGTGTCACCGAATTAATTGAAAACCTACTTCCGGACCAGCGTGTTTCACTGGTCGCCGTCAGTTCGACCGCCCGCCGATTAACTGACTTTACTGATAACCAGCGTGTCTTAAAACAGTCATTGGCTGGTTTGACGGTCGATGATGTTCCCAGTCACCTGGAAGATGCTTTACGGATGACACAGGCACTTTCACGAACTGCCCCAATCAAGACGGTCCTTTTTTATTCGGATGGAAATTTTCCTAAAGAAGTGAATTTTGAATTGCCATTTGAATTGAATTACCAACGGTTGCCCTCAGCAGGCGCGAATCTTGGAATTACTTCTTTCAATGCACGGAAGAATCAGTCTGGAAACTGGGATGTGTTTATTCGAGTTGAGAACTCCAGTGACTCAGACACCCCGGCCACAGTCGAATTGCTTCAGGACGGACAGAGTGTTGCGAAAGAAGAGATCGTCTTAAGCACGGGAGACTCTCAACGCCTGGAATTTTCAATTAGTGCGGATAAGGCATCGACTCTTGAGGCTGTCTTGATACCAGAATCATTTGACAGCCTGGTATCCGATAATCGCGCCTTTCTCAAAATTCCCCAGGCACGTTCTCTGCTTGTGTTTATTGATCCAGATCTGTCGAGCTATCGATACGCACTCGCCGACAATGAAGAACTGCAACTATATCCAGAAGCAGGGGAAACCGTTGGCCCTCCCGAGTATGACTTGATTATTTCTGCCTCTGAAAAGGATCTAGAGAAACAGGCACTTGTGAAGCTGGGGGTCGGTTTTATTCCGGATGATTTAAAGAAATACATTACGCTCGAGACTAAGCTGACTGATGTTGTCGATTGGAATCGTAGTTCTTCATTCCTAAGACATGTTGAATTAAATGATGTACAGATCACGGAAGAACCGGTCTGGGTAGAGAATGCGGGTGTTGAAAATCTGGAAGAATCGGGATATGAAGTCTTAGTGCACGGTCGTCGGGGACCATTATTATTACAAAAACGGAATGCGGGGGATCTGGAATTTTATTTCCTGTTCAATACGGATCGATCAACGATGCCATACCGTGTTGGTTTTCCGATTATGGTTTCAAATTTGGTTCAATTGACAATGCAGGAAGCAGGAATCGCTGAAGTACAGGCAGCTGCGACCCCCGTTTTACCCCCTGTCGAATATCTTCCCGAACAGAAATACGAAATCAAAACTCCTGATGGAAAACGGTTGAGTACGGAAAGTAATAAAAATGGTCTGGTTTCGGGAATCGCCGCTTTGCATGTGGGCAACTATGTAATTAGTGGTGAAGGAGCCGATTCCGATGAAATTAGTGTAAGTTTATTAAGCCCTTTAGAAACTTCTCTCGTTTCAGTGGAAGAAATACAGTTTAGTGAAGTACCGGTCACGGCGGCTCAAGCACAAATCGATAGCGACAAACCCTTGTGGAGCGAATTTGCGCTCATTGCATTTCTATTGCTTCTGATAGAGTGGTGGTATTTCCAACGCCGCCCCGCCGGTATCCCTTCTTGAGACATCAACAGAAAGGCTGGAATTACTGATTATGCTCCGGAACGTGTTCTATTCAGTCTGGCTTATCCTGATCCTGATTCCAGAGATGGCGATGGCCTCTGCACAGCAACTCCCGATGACTGTTGACGTTTATCAACTGACACAATTCCCCAAAGGGGATGGCCCGGTTGCTTTTGTGTTGCAATGTTCTGTGTCCTCGACCGGATTACTCGAAGGCTATTTTCTTGTTACCGTACACGATGGCACGGAACAGTTTGGCCAATATCGATCACACGATGTCGCGCTCCATTCAGGATATCACGAAGTACCAATGATGGTACCTCCCATCAAGGTGGATAATCCTTTTTCAGAAGCCAAAATGAAACTTAGTTTTGTAACGACTGAACGACGATATGACTTCAAAAATGAACTTCCATTAAAAACAGGGCGAACCTTTCAGCGAACCTTTGCACTCGGGATCTGTGACCCATTCGATAGTAGATTATTTCCCGAGACAAAAGACTTCATGGACTCATTGAAATTTGAGTCCATCAGCCCGGAAAGCCCCGTGCGAATTAATCTTGACTCCAAGACATTCCAGGCAGATTCGAAGATTCGAAATTTAATCAGTAATCAACCGATGTCGCTGAATGCGAAAACGATTTCCGTTCAAATTCCTCCCGAAGAATTTCCACAATTACCGATCGACTGTCATCAATACGATATCCTGATCATTACTGCACGCGGGTTTGAAGCATGCGAGTCACGTCACTTAAGAGCAATTCATCAGTGGGTCAAGTCAGGTGGTAGCTTATGCCTGATCACGGGCAAAACGCTCGAAACGCCGCAGCTACAATTCTTAAATCAGTTAGCGGGAGATGAAAAGACCTCTCCTTTTCTACTGAACTCCGAGGGTAAGCTTGAAGTGGATCCTGCCAAGCAGGTCTGGCTCCAACGAACAGGTTGGGGGAGAAGTGTGGTCGTGCTGTCGGATTCAATTGAGAATGAACTACTCTCCAAACAGGAACAGATTCAGATTCCCTTTTTTCTATGGAAATTACGAGAATCACAAAAAGACTATTTTGTGAAAGAAAAAAAGTGGGACTATCACGCGCTGGTCAAAGACTTCATTAAAACACAACAAACATCAAACAACCGACATATTGATCCTTATACGGCCAGTCAGATCCTGAATTTAAATTACCGCCCCATCCATACAGGCGGAGCTGTTACAACGACTCTAATGCCCGCAGAAATGCGAATTGTTCCAGCCTGGATTATTGCAAGTATTTTGTTTGGCTATGTGCTACTCGTAGGACCTGGTGAGTACTTTATTCTAGGCAAATTGAAGTTGAGACGATTTACCTGGATTACTTTTCCGCTAATCTCTGTTTGCATGGCATTGATCGTATTTACGATTTCTGATTATTTCATGCAGACATCTCACGATCGAAAGATCCTGACAATTATCGACATAGATATGCAGGGAAAGCCGGTAAAAGAAAATAGCATTGAGTTATTATTTACCGGTTCCAACCAAACAATTGAAACAAAAGTGAAATCGGGGTTGTTTTCTGCACTGAATCATTCTGAATTGGGGACTCCACAAAACTACAATGTCTATAACCGAAACACCGTTCCAGCTATGGTTGGGCCTCCTTTCTATGCAGGGTCGATTCCAACCCAGTATTCCGTCTTTCAGAAGATGCCTCAGTGGACTCCACAGCTCAACCGAATTATTTCCAATTATCCGGCTGACTTACAGACAGACTTTGACTGGGAAACGATTCAGATTGCACAATTAAATACGGAACAAGGACGACAAGAGTTTCGAGATCAGGTTTATCAATCATTCGGTAATCAGGTACAGATCGTGATTTACCAAGGGGCCGCGAATGGAGAAGTGAAACAATTTCGGTACGTTACCCCAGACTCAAACCTCAATGCCCGTCTCAATACTCGTTATTCAAAAACTTATGCACTCGTAAACCCGGTCAACCTGCAATACTACTCCCCTGGAAGCAAAGTGATTCAACGCAGCTTTATGGATGATCTATGTGTAAGAAATCAAGGCGGACTCTTTCAAGTTGTTTCACAAACTTCGCCATCCGGGGGAAAAAATTACGAAGATCTGAGCATTCTGGATCCTTCTGACCCGAAACAATGGCTCGTTGTGATCTTTGTTCCTGGTGAGGACCAGGACATGATTTACCGGAAGTTCATCGTTGCAAAAACATAAACTCTGACTTACTCCACTGTTTAACAAAAGAATATCGACTTTTATGAATACACAGCCCCCCATGGTGGAAGTGAAAAACTTGTGGGTACGATACGGAAAATATGAAGCCGTTAAGGGCATCTCTTTTTCGATTCCTAAAGGGGAAGTTTTCGGCTTCATCGGCCCGAACGGCGCGGGAAAATCCTCAACGATCAAAGTTCTGGCAACATTGCAACGCGACTTTGAATGTGATTCGGTCAAGATTAATGGAATTTCCGTAAATAAGGCGCCGCATCTGATCAGAGAAATGATTGGATACATGCCAGACTTCTTTGGTGTTTATGAAGACCTGACCGCACGAGAATACTTGCATTTTTTTGCAGCCGCGTATCGTATCAATAAAAGTCGACGCAAAGTCATCGTTGACGATGTACTGCAATTGACTGACTTAACCGAGAAAATCGATGCGCCGGTTGACTCTTTATCGCGTGGTATGAAACAGCGGTTGGCGTTGGCACGTGTATTATTACATGACCCGGACCTGTTATTACTGGATGAGCCTGCTAGTGGACTGGACCCCCGTGCCCGGATTGAAGTCCGTGAGTTATTAGTGGCTCTCAAAGAGATGGGAAAGACGATTATCATCTCAAGCCATATTCTGCATGAACTGTCTCAACTCTGTACAAGTATCGGAATCATTGAAGCCGGACAATTTGTTACCCAGGGTTCCTTAGATCATATTTACAAGCGACTGGAACTCAGTCGGATTATTCATGTACAAATTGTTGGCGAACTGAATGGCGTTTGTCAGAAAATTGAGAGCATGAACGGTGTCAAATCGGTAAACGTTCAGGCAGATCGTCTGGCTATCCAGTTGCTGGAAGACCAGCTTGCGGTGGAAGACTTGCACACTCAAATCGCTGCGACTGGTGCAAAAATCCGCATGTTTCAAGCAGAAGCGATGGATATGGAAACTGTGTTTATGAAGTTAACGGAAGGGAAGACGGCATGAAACGGAGAAAGTTTCAACTCAGCCTGCCTCTGCTCTCCAAAGAATTAACAGAGATGGCAAACCGTCGACGGACTTATATCATACGAACGATCTACGCACTGTTGTTTCTAGGCTGCGTCGGTTTCATTTACATTGACTTGATGTCAGGACTTCGAAATAATCCGATGGCGATTCTCGGACGCGGTCGCCAGATATTCGAAGCCATGATTTATCTGCAATTCACGGCGATCTATTTATTCCTGCCAGCGATTACTTGTGGCGTAATCACCCAGGAGAAAGAGCGGAACAGTCTGGGGCTTTTGCTGATAACGCGATTAAGCCCTTCGACGATTATCTTGGAAAAGTACCTGGGGCGACTGGTGACCATGGTGACGTTTCTGATGCTGGGACTTCCCATTATGGCGTTCGCTTATACACTAGGTGGTTTTTCACCGGCAATGTTCATTAATGGATTATGGATGTTGACAATCACGATGTTCCAAGTCGCGGCACTGGGTGTTTTTTGTTCCAGTTTCTTCCGTACAACTGTGGCTGCATTCATCGCGACGTATATTTTCGGCTTTTTGATGTTATTTGGCCCTTCGATTGCCTATGAATTGAATCTGTTCTTTTACGCTGACTTCATCCGGATGGTCAGTCAGACATTAAAGGAGATTCCATTTTGGAATACTTATTTAACGCGAGGCACCTGGGAGCTCAATTTTCTATTTTTTGGTCCTTACTGGTTTGACCGTTTTGGATCCTTTGCTGGTGGTGGAATGGGTACTGTCGTTGGCGCTTTGATCTTCAGTATCCCGATTCTTCTCAGTACGTTTCTGTTTCTGGCTTTAGCACACTTCTTCCTTGTGCGACGTGCATTTTTACCTGCACGAAATTTCCTGCTAAATGTATTTAAAAATCTGGACCGTCTGTTTTCTAAGATTAATAATAACCGTGTTACAAGAGGTGTTGTGCTCGTCAAAGATCAGGTTCGTTTGCCTGACTATGCCCCGATCGCCTGGCGTGAGACATCTAAAAAATCATTGGGGACGTTCCGTTATCTGTTTCGTATTCTCGTCTTTCTGGAAGTCCCCGTTCTCCTGCTATGCGTGTTAATTGCCACGATGAATCCCGAACCTGTTGTTCCTGGTGCCGTGATGATGCTGTGGCTGGTCTGGGGACTTGCTGTCTTATTCCTTGCTGTTTCTGCCACCAGTCTGATTTCCGGTGAGCGTTCCCATGAAACACTGGATGTTTTGTTAACGACTCCGATTTCCGGTACTAAATTGCTTGAACAAAAAATTTCCGGCGTAAAGCGACTGTGCCTTGTCCTATTGATCCCACTGTTAACAATCGTTTTGTTTGAGTCTTGGTGGAAATGGGTCTATGCGGGCATTAATCCTCACAACAGGAATCCCTACCAGATTCAATGGTTGCCGTACCTGATCGGATCCTTGCTGACAATTGGCATTTATCTGCCAATGTTAATCTATCTGTTTTGTTGGGTTGGTATGAAAATCAAATCACAAACAAAAGCCATCCTGTCGGCATTAGGAATCATTATTATCTGGTGTATCCTGCCATTCATTCTCGCATTTCCCATCTTTATCTTAGATCCATCATTTAATGAAGATTCAATTATGTATGGCGTATTTCTGAGCCCGGCATCATATATTGTGGTCAATGAAATTGCGGAGTTTCACGAATTTGGTTCGGCATGGATTCCTCTCTTTGTCAACGCTTTTATCTATGGCGGCTGCTATCTTTTTTTTCGTTCACAATGTCGCAACCATATTGATGAGAAACTTGGTAGACTGGGAAGTGATGATGTGGATCTTTCTCGCTCCCCCGGCGTCTCAATAGGAAATCAATCTCTGTTGAGTTCAGAATCATGAATGGGCATTTTGTGAATATACGATCGACTATGAAAGGCAATCTCTGCCGCAGCCTTGCGCTCTGGTTAGGAATCTTGTTACTGCTGCCCAGTTCTGTTTTGGCTGTTGATATTGAAGAAGTCATCTGGGGCTTTAATAATCAGCAGGCAAAGGGAAAATGCATTCCTCTTTCTCTCAAATTGAGCAATAACACTCCGGATGTGTTTGATGAGCTCGTTCAGTTGAACCGTCTTCAATATGGTGGCAACAAGGTCGGTGCGCCACTTTGTCGAAAGATATTTCTTGCTCCCTACAGCTCGCAATGGGTGCAGTTTTATCCTTATATCATTGATGAACGACAGGGAGAATGGTCTCTCAATTGGGGGCCGCGTTTTATATACAGTCGGAAAATCTCCAGAAATGGCGCAGGAACCTCAAATTCTCCGAGCGCGGATAATCAGATTTCCTGTATCATCCTAACCAATTCGACCTCGCTGTCACAAAGCGGTAGTCACTTCAAGCGTTATCCAGAAGAGCTCTTTCCGCCGATGGTCACCGCAACGGATTCCCTGGATGAAGTGGTTCTGGATCATGTTCCGCGCTGGGATGCTGCCCGTAAGCAGTCATTTATGGACTGGTTATATCGGGGAGGGATCCTTCATCTGTTGGCTGACACTTCCGGAACAAACTTAAATTTCACCACAAGTATGGTGGGACTTAACACACCGCAAGATCATTTTCGCGTTGGTTCAGGCCTGGTCGTTCGCCATCAGAGAAAACTGAATCAATTGACGGAAAGTCTCGCTGTCTCAAGTGTGCAGGATGCCCGGTCTGACGAACTCTCTACGACCGGAGCCTCAAAAACATCGTCCCCAAAGTCGGGCCAGTCGACTACGCAGCAAGCTGATTCGTACTATTACGGAGACGCGAATTCCAAGATTCTGCTTGCCATTTCAGAAATGACACACCCTGATCATAACTGGTTTATTATTTATGTGATGACAGTGCTTTACATTTTCCTGATTTTTCCAGGATGCTATTTATTTAATAAGAAACAAAAAAACTATCACTATCGAAATTCTTTGCTGTTCCTTCTGATTACGGTGGGGCTATTCAGTATTCTGTTTTGGAGTGTCGGGAAACGAGGATATGGAGAAACCACAACGATCAACAGTTTGGTGATCGCAACCCCACTGGAAGGAGATCAATACGATTTAAAGTGCTGGGTCAATGCTTTTGTGACCAGTGGTTCTGAATATGAATTTTCGTCAACAGGTAATGGCATCATTTTCACTACAGCACAAGAAGCAGAAAAAGTCCGTGGCGCGATCTATAATGGGCTCGACGGAATATTTTTCTCTGACATACCTCCATTTTCCTCACGACGTTTTATGTATCGTATTAAGGCACCGTACAAGGACCAGAACATAAACGTGATTGATTATGAGATCGACGAAAATTCTCAGTTAACCTCATTATTGATTGAGGCTCGATCCGCTCTCCCTGATAACATCTCTAAAACACAGGTAATTTATGATCGAAAGATCTATGACTTAAGGCAATCAGAAGAAGATGGCCGTACTTACTGGGTACTGAGTAACAGTCGCATTGCTCTGACTGACTGGAACACAAAATTGACTCCAGATTCAGTCTATGCACGCCGTTACGGATATCGGAATGAAGAAATGGATACAACCAGACTCTATAACAACCTGTATGAAAACATGGTCATGAATCATTTAAATCTGCATCGTCCCAGCGAGATCAACCAATATCAAGGCGAGAGAGCACGCATCAAATTATTTCTTTATGCTGAGATACCGGAAGAATTGAAAATCAAAACAAACGTCCAAGGCGTTCAGCAAGGCCGCATACTTTTTGCATATGATTTGCCTCTCCCTGAAAAAAAGAACAATAAAAATGACTGAACCAATTTTTGAACAACCTGTTATTGATATTCAAAATGTTTCTCATTCCTTTAAAGGACATCGGGCGCTTCAGGGGATCAGCTTCCAGGTCCAGCCTCAATCCTTACATGGGTTTGTGGGGCCCAATGGTGCCGGGAAAACAACGACACTAAAAATCATCTGTACGTTATTACGACCTCAGGGCGGCAAAGTGGAAGTATTTGGAAATGATGTCCGATCTGCGGTCAAAGATATTCGTAAACGCATTGGTTTTATGCCAGACCATTTTAGTACCTACAGACAAATGACGGTATTTGAGTATCTTGATTTCTTTGGAGCCGCCTATGGTCTGGGAGTCGAACAGCGCGATCAGGTCATCAATGATGTGTTGACATTAACCGATATGGATGGACGTAAAGATTCGCTCATCAGTGGTCTTTCCAGAGGAATGCAGCAACGAGTCAGTTTAGCGCGCGTTTTAGTAAACGATCCAGATTTGTTACTGCTGGATGAACCAGCGTCCGGGCTTGACCCGCGTGCACGAATCGAATTGATGGAAATTCTCCAAGAGCTGAAACGCATGGGGAAAACCATTTTTATCAGTTCCCATATTTTGAGTGAGTTAGCAGAACTATGTGACAGCGTCACGATTATTGATCGCGGGCTAATCAAATATAGTGGTTCCATGGATGGCCTCTTGACTCACGAACAGGAGCATCCCAGCTATAAGGTAACCTTAGAATCTGAAGTGAACGAATTGCTTGTGGAATCACTTGTCAATGAGCCGGGAATTTTGTCCGTCAGAATGACTGACAAACCGCGAGAGTTATTGATTTCATTTGATGCAACATTAACGTCCACCGGAAATCTCTTGTCGAAGATTATTGAACTTGATGGCTCGATCGAATCTTTCCAAAGAGATAAAAAGCACTTGAATCAGGCATTTTTAGATTTAACAGAGCAGGGAGTTCGTTAATGTTTCAAGGCACGTTTGCTCTATTTAATCGCGCTTTGAGTGTCGACTTTCGGCTGACGAGATCGCACTTGTTTCGCTTTTTATTCGCGGTCATGATTCTGTTTTGCTTGATCTCATCCCATCTGTCCAGTCGCGTCATTGGTGCTGCGGGCCTGGTGTTATTTACACAAATCATCTATCTCAATTTTGTCTTTATATTAATGGCCGGAGTTAGCTTTTTTGCCACAGCGATTACAGAAGAAAAGGAAGAACAGACGATCGGCTTGCTCTTAATGGCTGGTGTGAATCCGATTTCTCTGTTATTGGGAAAATCATTACCCCGGTTAGTCTCTGCGCTGTTATTGTTGTCGGTTCAGTTCCCATTTACTCTGCTCGCCATTACTCTTGGTGGAGTAACTTTTACACAAGTCGTCGCCGCTTATTTAGCGCTAGCCGTATTCTTGTTCTGTCTTTCAAACCTGGGACTACTCAGTTCTGTCGTTTGTGCTCGATCTCGTTCTGCTTCAACTCTTGTAGTGATTTCTCTGGTAGCGTATTTCTGGGGTGTTCCTCTTTCCAAATGGGGGCTCACTGGAATGGTTCAAGCGAATTGGATTGCGGATGGAACCCTGGCTGTCAAAACAACGAATCGCGTGCTGGACTGGCTTGCTCAATCGTCTGTTTTAAAACAGGTGACTATGATCCTCAGTTCTGGTTTCAGCGAGTCTCCCTGGGGAATGCAGTTCTGGAGCAATCTGATCGTCGGACTGCTTCTGTTTCTTTTGGCATGCCTGCTGTTTACTCGCTTCGCTTTGACTGAGATCTCTACCAGCCCCGGACGAGGAATGATTACAAAAAAGAAAAGCACATTATTTTCACCAGGTCGTGCCTGGATCAATGCATTAATGTGGAAAGATTTCTTTTTCGTCAATGGCGGCTATGGAATGTCTGTGATTAAATTCATTTGTTATGGCATTGCCTTAGTTGGACTATGTTCTTTTATTCAATATACGTCACGCAGTTATTCTTACCAGGAGATTGGTCTGACTGTATTTTGGACCATGTTGATTGTGCTTTTAATTGAAACCAGTCTGATATCAGCACGCGTTTTTCATGTGGAAGTCCAGTGGAATACACTGGTTTCAACAGCAATGCTACCACAGTCGATGGCGAGCATCGCGTATTCAAAAGTGTATGGATGCCTGTTGAGTCTGGTTCCCGCTTTGATTTATCTGTTTATCGGGAGTGCCCTGGGCCTTCGAGAAATGGTGTACGATATTAACTTGATCCTGTCTGAACCTTCGTTCTGGATGATGTGTGTCGAGGTCTTGTTTTTCTGGCACTTAACGGCATTGCTCTCAACTTATATTAAGTGGGGCGCTTTGCCCCTGGCTTTTGTTTTAATGTGGGTCGGTAATATGATGTTCTTTTTTTCAATCAGCGTGCTTTCTCTCGGTGTCGGAGGCAGGACAGCCGGCATTATGGAAGGTTTTAGTATCTTATTTACACTGGCTATGGCAGTCGGTATTATTATTTCACACTTCCTGATTAAGGAACGTTTAGTTTATCTGGCATCACGTTAAGCTGTTTGCCCAGGACTATTGCGTCTTCAAGACCAATTGGCTCAGAATTATAAGTGAAACATATTCGTTGGACTGCGCCATTCCAGAGACGGGGCGCGAATCAGTATTTGTCTCAAAGAGGTTATTATGAAATCAGAAATCAGCCGAAGAGCCCTCTTGCAAAACTCGGGAGTGGCCGCTGCCACCGCATTGGGGCTGGGAATCAAACCATCTCTTGCGGGCGAGAGTAAAGCAGATTCCCTTCAACCTCTCAAAGGCAATATCAACCAATCAGTCGTTCACTGGTGCTTTAAGAAGTATTGGGACATTGAAAAAACAGCGCAAGTTGCCAGTCAACTGGGAATGAAGAGCGTCGAACTGACTCCTGCCGAAAACTGGAAGACCCTCAAAAAACATGGATTAACGTGCGCGATTGCTTCCAGCCACGGCTTTAAGGTTGGATTCAACAATCCTGAGAACTGGGATCAGTGCATTGAAATCCTGAGAAAACGAATTGATGAATGTGCGGCAGGAGGCGTCAATAATGTAATCACATTTACGGGAATGCGTGATGGCATCAGTGATGAAGAGGGAGCCAAAAACTGTGTTGCCGGCCTCAAAAAGATTATTGGTTACGCGGAGAAGAATAAAGTCAATCTCTGTCTGGAAATGTTGAATTCCCGCGACGACAGCCACCCGATGAAAGGACATCCTGGTTATCAGGGAGACCATACCGAATATTGTATTGATATTATCAAGCAGGTTGGTTCGAATCGAATGAAACTCCTGTTTGACATTTATCATGTTCAAATTATGGATGGCGATGTGATTCGACGTCTCAAACAGCACAAGGACTATATCGGCCATGTTCACACCGCCGGTAATCCGGGACGAGGAGAATTAGACGATAAACAGGAAATCAATTATCCTGCAATCATGCTGGCCTTACAGGAAATAGGTTACCAGGGATTTGTTGGCCAGGAATTTATCCCAACACGGGATCCCTACCAGGGACTGAAGCAAGCCGTTGAACTCTGTGATGTCTAATTTCAACAAGGTCAATTGGATAAAATAAAAAGCGGGGACGATGTCATTCGTCCCCGCTTTTTATCGTGTCCGATTGTTGGTTGGCGCTCAGGCTAAAAGTTCCTGAATCACCAGATTTCCCATTTCACTCGTGGAAATGCTGTCACCACCAGCGGCGATATCTGCCGTTCTATGTCCTGCAGCCAGAACACTTGCCACCGCTGCTTCGACAGCCGCTGCTTCTGATTCCAGCGACAAAGAATGTCGCAGCAACATGGCCGTTGCTAAAATCGTAGCCAGTGGATTCGCAATTCCTTTTCCAGCAATATCGGGAGCCGATCCATGAATGGGTTCGTAAAGACCAGGCCCGGATTCGCCTAATGAGGCAGAAGGAAGCAATCCCAATGATCCAGGCAGCATTGACCCTTCATCGGTCAGAATGTCTCCAAACATGTTTCCAGTAACAACAACATCAAATTCAGAAGGGCGGGAGATCAAATGCATGGCCATAGCATCAACCAGCACAACCTCATATTCAATGTCCGGGAATTCATTTTTGACGACATCCTCGGCTACTTGGCGCCAGAGCCGTGATACTTCCAGTACATTTGCCTTGTCGACCGAAGTCAATTTACCACCTCGGTTGCGAGCAGACTCAGCCGCCAGACGTACAATGCGTGCGATTTCGGAAGTCGTATAAGTCATCACGCTGAATGCTTTTTCGCCATCCGGGTGTTCCATTCGTCCGGAATCGCCAAAATAGATGCCGCCTGTGAGTTCCCTGAAGAAGAGAATATCGGTGCCTTCAATGATCTCGCGTTTTAAAGGCGAGGCATCCAGTAATTCCGAATATGGTTTGATAGGCCGTAAGTTTGCAAACAGCCCCAATTCTTTTCGAATTTTGAGTAAACCTGCTTCGGGACGCGTCTTAGCTGAGGGATCATCCCATTTCGGCCCCCCGACGGCTCCTAAGAGAATCGCCTGGGATTCTTTACAGGTTTCTAATGTTTGAGGTGGAAGAGGATCGCCAAATTCATCAATGGCATTTCCTCCCATCGGACAGGATGGGGTTTCGAACTGGTGACCGAATTTGTCTGCAACTGTATCCAAAACCCGTTTTGCTTCTGCTACGATTTCGGGACCGATCCCATCGCCGGGTAATAATGTAATCCGAGCTTCCACTTTTCATTTCCTCGCTTTGTTTCTCGATTGTCTGAGACAAACAATTAGTTTTGCACTACGAAAAGGCCAATTTAGCGTCTGTATAGCCAAAACTCCAGTCGGCATTGGGTCGCTTTTATAAATGGATTGAAAGTCCAGGATGACCTCAAACCAGATCAACTTGCTTCAAAATCATGTTCAGTACCGGGAACAGGGGCCGTATTATCGTCACAACCGGACAGTAAGAAAGAGGGAAGATTATTCTTGGTTGTACAAAATCAAGAGATTTGGCTCAGATTCCGATAAAAAGATTAGATCCCGCTCTCCTCAGATTGTATTGCAGTAGCGGGCTAATTTATTATTTCGTCGTCGATTCGCACTAAAAAGCCCCGAAGATCAGGAAGGTACTTTGGAAACAGGGCTGATGCTCAGGAGGAGCTAGCGAAATAGAAATCGATGTATGCTACAAGACAGGGACATCGCATGTTTCGCTCATCGTTTTTTGCTGCTGGATTATTTGTATTACTCACGGGAACATCATTTCTCTTTGTCGACAAAATGGTTCTGACACATAAAGTTGTCATGGAAGAACCAGAACCCGTACGTGAACCAGAGTTCCGCGGTTTTCTGGGAATGACGACGCTGAATGAAGATCAGCAGGAAGTCCTGAATCCCCCTGACTGGGCGGCCTTCAGCATGATGTCAATTGGCGCTGTAACAATGCTGTACGCTGCCGCATTACCGAAACGACGCTAAACGCACTCTCTTTCAATGACTACACTCAACAGCGATGACATAATAAATGTGATCGCTGTTTTTTATTTCAGGATTCAAATCGCATTGTAGCCCATAAGCTGGGATCTTGTCCGATGGGAAATTCATGATCTACCATCATGAATTGTTCTCCTAATTCTGAATCGAAAATGGTGTAGTAAAATCCCATCTGTGGATAGGAACTTGGATCAAAGCCTGTCAGTTCGCTTGCGGGAATCCAGGCTTCCAGTGCATATCCAGTTGATTTTATCTTAGACCAGAGTTTTATCTTGGAAAGATCAGACTGGGGCGCATCTGCTTGTGCCCGATTAATTGTGAGTTGCGTACAGTCGGGCTTTGGCTCACCCTTTGAGCTTATGACAGGCTGGAACCGGAATAAGTGGCAGTAGCGATTCGCACGATGGATCGTTTTCGTATCCCGCGTATCAATCCAGATTTGAACATTTTCGGCATCTGTCGTTGGGTGCTTCTTTTGCTTGACTTCCAGACTGATTCCCAGACCATTATTATTCCAGCCGATTCGGAATTTTCCCCAGTGATCTGATTTTGACTTGAATGTTAAATCAGGGATGAGAGCCGACTCGGGAAGTTTCAACAATTGCCCACGTTTGCAGGGAATTGTGCTGATTTCTGGTACAGAAATCGAGTGTCGGAAGTAAAATGAATGCGGGACAATCGACATAGTTAGAAATGCGTTCAAAAGGTCTATAAAAAAAGTGCGTGCGTGCTAAAATCATAGCAGCTGAGAATCATTCATGCCATCTACCGACGATAACAATCTTTACTACCACTACGCTTCAACACGGTCCCAGAGCAAACCGCATCCAAGCTTCTAAAGTATTTTATGTCAGATCAGCCAGACAATTATATCCGCATTCGTGGCGCTCGAACGCATAATCTGAAAAACATCGATGTCGATATTCCCCATCACCAGTTGACAGTAATTACGGGCGTCAGTGGAAGTGGTAAAAGCAGCCTCGTTTTTGACACAATTCACAATGAAGGTCAGAGGCGATTTCTTGAAAATCTTTCTCCCGCAACACGCCAGTTGTTCAGCCAAATGCAGCCCGCTGATGTCGACCAGATCAGTGGGCTGCCTCCCACAATCAGTGTTGAGCAAACACAAAGGGGTCAGTCCCGCCGCAGCACACTGGCAACAATGACAGAAATCTACGATTATTTCCGCCTGCTGTACGCACAACTGGGAACGGTCCATTGTTCTCAATGTGATCAGCCACTCCATCAACAATCAGCCGAACAAATTGTCGATCTGATACTTGCCTTAGAAGATCGGAAAAAAGTAATCGTTCTTTCTCCCGTAATCACGGCCCAAAAAGGGGATCATACCGCAGTATTAAATCAAATTACCAAAGAAGGCTTTGTTCGCGCCCGAATAGACGGCGAGATCATTGATGTCACCGAGGCTCCAAATCTCAAGCAAACTGACGCGCACAGCATTGACATCGTGATTGATCGCATCATCGTGAAAGAAGGTATTGAGGCCCGCTTAAAAGAATCGGTTGATTTAGCATTAAAGCATGGTGACGGAGCCTGTATTGTCAGCCAGGAATCGGAAACGGGCTGGTCTGACCGGTTCTTGAGTACCAGACTTGCCTGTGGGAAATGCCAGCTCAGTTTTCCTGATCCCGAGCCGCGTGCATTTAGTTTTAACAGTCCGTATGGTGCGTGTTCACACTGTCAGGGGCTCGGTGTGTTAGAAATGCCCAGGGAATCAGTGCAAGCACAGCTTTGCCCTGCATGCAAAGGGGCCCGAATCAATGAATATGGGCGTTCTGTTAAATTAATAGAACAATCCATTGATCAAGTGGTCAATCTAAGCGCCCCTGAAGCATTAGCGTGGTTGAATGAATGGGAAAAATCAGAATTGAATTCCCGGAACTCTAAAGACCAGGAAATTGCAAATCAACTTCTGACACCTGTTCGAAGTCGATTAGAATATCTTACGGAAATCGGACTGAACTATATCAAATTAAACCGTCCTGCGCAGACGCTGTCGGGAGGGGAACACCAACGAGCCAGACTCGCTTCATTTCTGGGGGCAGAGACAACGGGAGCTTGCTATATTCTGGATGAACCGACGGCGGGCCTGCATGCGAATGAAACAGAAAAACTACTCCAAATATTGCGTCGACTCAATCAGGATGGTAATACCATTCTTGTTGTTGAACACGATCATGATGTCATAAAAGCAAGTGACTATATACTTGATTTGGGGCCGCAGGCGGGAGAGCAGGGAGGGGAAGTGATTGTTTCCGGCTCTTATCATGAAGTCATTCAAGATCAGCGCTCATTTACCTCACGTGCCTTGAATACGGAATATAAATTCAAATCAGACACAGGTAGCGATCAATCTGAAGGATGCCCAGAGCTTGTTCTCAAAGGGGCCCGTCTCAACAATTTAAAGAATCTGACACTACACGTTCCATTGCAGAAGCTGGTTTGTGTGACTGGGGTGAGCGGATGTGGAAAAAGCTCTCTGATTCTTGAAACGCTGGTCCCTGCATTGAAATCTGCACTGAAGAGAGGAGAATCCAGAGAAGTATCGCGGTATGACTCTCTTGACGGAAGTGAATTTCTGCAACAAGTCAAAATTATTGATCAAGCACCATTAGGACAAAGTGGGCGTTCAAATCCGGCAACCTATTGTGGAGTTTGGGATGAAATCCGCAAACTGTTTGCGAAAACAAAATTATCGCGAATGCGTGGTTACACCGCCAGGCGTTTTAGTTTTAACGCGAAAGAGGGCCGCTGCCAGAATTGCCAGGGGCAGGGGTACCGTCGTGTGGACATGCAATTCCTACCACCACTCTATCTGCCCTGTGAAACATGCAAAACGATGCGATTTAATCAACAGACACTCGCCGTCAAATACCGCGGCAATTCGGTCAGCGACATTTTACAAATGTCTGTCGATGATGCCGTTGAGTTTTTTGATCAGATCCCTAAACTCATAAATATATTACAGGTACTTAAAGATCTGGGACTTGGTTACCTCGCGTTAGGTCAACCTTCCAACATGCTCTCCGGAGGTGAGGCACAAAGAATTAAACTTGCTGCAGAACTGATCTCAAACCCTACCGGGATGACTCTGTTCGTTCTGGATGAACCCACGAGAGGCCTACACCAAGCCGATATTGATCGCTTTCTATTGGTTTTAGAACCACTAATCCAGGAAGGCAATTCCGTACTGCTCATTGAGCATCACCCTCAGGTAATCCTTAACGCTGACTGGATCATTGATTTAGGGCCAGAGGGAGGGCAATCAGGAGGCTATCTTCTTGATGAAGGGACTCCGCAACAGATTGTTTCACGTAAAAAAGGGCAAACGGGCCAAATGCTGAGCGATTTCATTTCATATTCGAGCCACAGGTAAGCTGATCCTGAAAAGAATCAAGCCAGAGTCCTTCAAGAGTTTTCTGATTTCGCTATAATCACAGTAACATTCAACGTCATAAGTTGAAGTAATTGAGATCGAATTATGAAACCTTTACTATTAGAATCCATTCGGAACCATGAACTTATTTAATGAATTTGGAATCTCGTTTGAGTATCCTGCTGACTGGGAATTATCAAAAGAAGTTGACGAAACGAACGGCGAAATTCAAGTCGGTGTCAGCGGTGAAGATTCCTCATTCTGGCTCATCTCTTTATTTTTTGTAGAGATACCAGCGGAAGAATTACTAGAGCAGTCGGTCAAAGTATTTCGTGACGAATACAGCGAACTCGACATTTACGAAGTCAAGACAACTCTTGCAGGCAAAGAGTGCCAAGGCTGTGATATTGAATTTGTCTGTTCTGAATTAATCAATAGTGCTTACCTGCGTGTCTTTAAAACGGAATTGTTTACGGCGTTCGTATTATATCAGGGGACAGACCAGGACCTGAAAACAACACTCAAGGACCTGGAATCAATTTCTACGAGTCTGGCATGTTTTGACAACGATTTTGAGGGATATTTGAACATCGTATGATGAATTTCTTCATTGGCAAACAAAACTTGGGAAATCAATGATTGCTTCCCAAAGTTCTTCGGTTCTATAATAGAGCCCATCTGCCCGTTAACCTATTTTGTAATGTGTATATGGATATCAAACGCGTCATAACAAATTAGAAATAGACGTTCGATTACCGAATTCATCAGGTTTTACAGTTCAGGAGCAAGTTGATGTCAGCGGAAATTGAGTCGCATCAAGTCGAGAGCATTGGAATTGTCGCAGGAATTGTCTGGCAATATTTGAGCGAACATGAGCCTGTGACATTAAGTAAATTATCTCGTGAAATCGAAGCGCCTCGCGATCTAGTAATGCAAGCGGTTGGCTGGCTTGGCAGAGAAGGGAAAATTGAGTTTCACCAAGGGTCTCGAAGTAAACTGATATCACTTGTCAATGAATAATGGTCTTATTGGACCAGTTCATTTCCCTGAGAGCAGAGAGCAGGGCACATTTCTGCAAAAAGGGAAACGAAATCTGATTTTATCTGGATCGCCCTGTAGGAGAGGAACTCGATCATGAGTGACTCAAAAATCACGGAACTGTTCCAGCAGGCTCGTAAGCAAATTAAAGAACGCAATATTGCTGAAGCAGTTGAAACCTACCAGAGAATCCTTAGCATCAAACCTGCCGAAAAGAAAGCACACGCGGGAATCGCAGCTGCGTATTTTCAATTAAAGCAATACCAGGATGCAATCAGTCATTTCCAGGATCTGGCGCGATTATCTCCCGCAGATGCCTCTCCATATATCAACATGGGGGCGATCTACAACAAAATGGGAGAATATAAACAGGCACTCAATGAGTTGCGCAAGGCTGTTCAGAAAGATAAAAAATCGGCTGACGCGTTCTACAATATGGGAATTGCTCATAAAGGATTAAATCAGTTAAGCATGGCGGTCACTGCCTATAAACAGGCGATTGTTTTTGACCCGGATATGGTCGATGCCCACTTCAACCTGGGCAATGTCTATCTGGAAATGAAAAATCATACCCAGGCGCATTCCAGTTTTACAAGATCGCTTGAGATCTCTCCTCAATTTAAAAAAGCACTGAACGCACTCAAAAAACTGGACATTGAATCAACAAAAGAAAAAGAGAATTTCAATCCCTTTGGCCGGCTGGTTGATGAAACATCGTTGAGAAAAAAAGACACCTCAATTTCAACAAAACAATTATCCACTGAAGAACGTCAAAAGGACCGCGTGGAAATTCATCAGCTGTGTGAAGAGATCAAAGAAGTAGCACTTTCGATGGTCGAGGATTTGAAAAAAGGATTTACCCCAAATCTACTGAATCTGAATCGTTGTATCTCGCAAGGGGAAAAACACTATTCGGAACTGGCAGAAGCCAATGAGAGTTTTCTGAAGACTGTGAAAACTTTGAATGATATGCGAAAACTTCTCAGGCACAGAGTCCTTGAGCTGCGAGCGCACGAAGAGTTGATCAATTCTATTGGCCTAGATTGATAATTAGAGGATTTGAATCTTTCTTTCAGTTCATTGCAGAACGAAACGGGATGACATCCAAGTTTCCAGCCTCGTCGATCAGACAAGTGATGGAACCGTGCTTGTGGGTCGAATAGATCTGAGTGCTTGCCGAAAAAACACTTTGTAATTTAGGAATCGTCTGTCTTTGTCCACCACTGACAATCAGGTAGTCAGGTCTTGCCCAGCGATCCAAATCAAATGTGTTGGCAGTGGTGCTGCCATGATGTGGTGACAGTAGAATATCCACAGACATCGCTGCATTTTCTGTGAGTAGTTTTTCCAACCCTCGTCCTTCCAGATCTCCTGTCAGCAGTATTTTCCGGCCGTGATGCGAAAGCAGTACCGTTAAACTGGCTGGATTATCTTCCCGATACTGATCTTCAAATCCAGGATGCAGGACTTCGAGTTTCGTTTCATCTCCTAAATTAAAGTGATCTCCTTTTCCGATGATCTTAATGGGAATACGATTCTGCGCAGCAATATTGCATAGCGAAATCACTCCCGGTTGTTTTTGTTTGAGAAACGCCTGCGGAAATGCAATTTCACGAATGTAATGTTTCGAAATCAATTCGGCCGCTGCATTATAATGATCGCGATCGGCATGGGAGATAAGAAGTAAATCAACCCGCCGAATCCCATGCGCCAGTAGCGTATTTTTGATCTTCGAACAGGTCTGTTCGACAGGCGACATGGAACCCGCATCGTAAAGAATTGTTTTGCCACCAGGAGACTCGATCAAAATCGAAACTCCATGATTGACGGCGATAAATGTGCATTGCAACGACTTTGAACCTGAAGAAAGCAAGGCAATCAGCAGACCAGCAAAGATCCAGGCAGGAACTATTAAAAGACGTATTTTCCGAAGGAACCATTTCCCCTTGTCTTTGATTTTTCGATAACCTGGCGAAATGGCTAAAATAAGAAATAAGTAATACAACAGGATCCACCAGACAGGCGGCCCCGATAAATCAAAATGCGAAAAGGGGATTGCAGAAGTAAATTCAACAATCCAAAGCAGGGCTCTCAGACAATAATCAAAACCCCCTCCGAGCACTCCGGATAAAAATGGTAAGAGTGATCCCAGGAAGATCAGTAAATAGCCCAGCAATAAGATCAGGAATAAAAAAGGAAAGATGAACGTGTTGACCAGGATGCCAATTGGAGCGAGCAATTGAAAGTGATAGAGTACAAGTGGTGCTGTAACGAGCCAGATGAAAAACGTGATCAGGAACACGCTATAGAGCAAACGGAAATATCGGATCAAAAACCATTGTAAAGAAGTTTGCAGCACCGAATCACTGGCAAGGATTCTCCAGCGTAATGGAATCCAGGTTTGTTGAAACGGATTTTGAAAAAAGTCCTGCTGCACGGTCCAGAGAATCGCTGCCACGGCAAGAAACGAAAGCTGAGTCCCGATATCAAACAAATCGGTCGGGTTAATGATCAAAATGAGAATGGCCGAAATACAAACCAGATTGATTGTAGTAATGGTACGCCAACTGACTAGACCGAGTGTGACCATCGCGCAAAAAGAAGCAGCTCGGAGAATAGGCGGACGAATCTCAATAATGGAGAGATAAAACAGGATTGCAAACAGTAACAACGCAACCGCGATCGTTCTGGGGAGATTTAACAGATGACAGATACTCCAGATAAAAGCGCTAAAAAAACCAATGTGTAATCCTGAAATCGCCAGAAAATGGATCAAGCCGGATTGGCTGAATTGATTCCTCACCTGGGGGCTGAGTTCGGAACGGTCCCCCAGTAAAAGTGCCAGCCCTATTGCCTGAGTGCTTTCACTCGTGTTCTCGCGAATCAGGTGCGAAAATGAGTCATGAATCTGTTTCCGCAGACTGCTCCAGGAAGAAGCTGGCGTTTTCGCCACAAGATGGACTGCGTGTGAAGACTTCAGTGCCAGGATGGCCTCGACTTGTTCTTTTCGAAAATGATTCTGAAAATCATAATCGTATGGATTCTCCTTGGGCGAGAATTCCTTGAGTTTTCCACAGACATCAATTGTATCACCAACAGAGAATGAAGCTGCTCGTTTTGCCTGCGGTGAGTCTACTTGGTCATGAATGGAAACAAAGATTTTTCCCGTGACAGGAATGTTGTTCGTTCCCGTATTGAGTTCGCTACAGTTGAGAATCAGATTCGTCCGTTGTTTTGGTTGATTTGGATTGAACTGTTCCTCATCGGCAGGCGTTTCAATTTGTGGACTTTTACAAATCACCCCCGTCACACGAATGAGCTGAGCCTGACCTTCTGAATATTCCGGACTTTTTAAAAGTCGGCTGATATGCTGAGGTGCGTGACAGAACCAGAACTCATGGTGTCGCACGCCTCCCAGACAGGCCGTTAAAAGCAAAAGTGCTATCGCTGCCTGGGAATACTTATGGGATCGATAGCACAAACCCCAGATAGTAGACAACATAATGCTTAAGAGCAGCCAGTAAACCAGATCCAACTCAATCCAGGAATCAATCAGGATTCCCAGAGCGAAGCAGAGCAGTACACTGAATGCGGGAGAGCGCTCTCTAGATCCCTGAGTCGGATTCTGATCGATTTCTTGTGGATTGATAGTAGACAGGGATTCGCTCATAGATCAGGCCACTCTATTTGATCCTGGTATCAGGGATCCTGAGGTAAATTTAGATCGACTTGATTGTGCATTGTATAAAGGCGAAAGCGTTTCCCGTCCGGGATTAACATCCCGCTGGATTGATTCGCTTCAGGTTTTGTCAGAGGATTCCCGGGATATTTTGTCCAATGCAGCAGATCTTTGGATGCTGCAAGATTTGTTGTCCATAAAGAGGGCTTTTGGGCTGCATTCGTGCCATGAAAAATCATGTAATACGTTCCCTGATACTTTATGATCTGGTTCATGGCAATCATCTTCTGGTCATAAGGCTGGGGGCCAGGCTTCATGACTGGCTGGTCGTTGTTTATATTTGTCCAGACTTTCATATCCGGTGAACTCGCCAGCCAGATACCGGCATCGCGCCGTTCATAGAAGAGATACCATTGATCATTTTCAAACCAGACAACAGGGGTACCATAGGGGCCTTCAGGGATGGGAGTCCCATTTGCCAGACGTACGTCCAGAGAACCAACACGCTTCCAGCTCACCGCATCACTGGAAATCAGATGCTGGGCGATGTCATTTCTCCCTTCGGCAAACATGTGATAGATATCCTCATGTTTGAGGACCATCATGTCTTCCACCCAATGTTTCTTATAGATCGGATTGCAAGGGGATCGGGTCCAATGGATCCCATCACAAGACCAGGCATATCCGAGCATTTTCAAGCCAGACCTGCTCCCATCATAGCCGGTGAACCAAAGGTGGAAGAAATCGCCTTCCTTGAGAATCCATCCGCGTTCACGTATTTTTACATCCCAGTGCCCCGGGCCTTCTGCCTGAAAAATGGGGTTATTAGAATAGGGATTAAAATGCGTCAAGACTTTAGGAAACACAATTTCTTCTGAAAAAACTGTGTGCCTGGTACTTAAAATAACTAAGATCAGAAACAGAGTAATACGAATTAATTTAATAGTAGATCTCGAAGTAATGTCGTTCATTTTTTCCCAATCATCAGGTTTATACCGTTTCCTCTCCCATCTTACAGAAGTTTCGCTATTATACGCGAATCACTTTCAAAAATACAAAGTGCGCCAAATGAATTTTGAATGAGCCGGAAAGATCCAGGTGATTTGAAATTGATTTCAAAAGGAACTCCCATGACAGAGAACACGGCACTACTCGATATCAATGGATTAAAAACCTACTTTCACACAGGACGCGGCCTTGTGAAAGCGGTTGAAGATTTGAATATCACAATCGAGAAAGGGAAAACGCTGGGGCTGGTAGGCGAATCCGGGTCAGGCAAGTCCGTTACATCCTTATCAATCATGAAGCTGCTGCCGGACACAGCTGCCAAAATTGATGCAGGCTCGATTTCCTTTCTGGGAAAAGATCTGGTGAAATTATCAGATCCGGAAATGCGAAATATCCGTGGTCGTGATATCAGTATGATCTTTCAGGAACCTGGAACGTCGTTAAATCCAGTGTTTCGCGTTGGGAAGCAGGTGATGGAAACCATTATGCTACACCAGCAGGTCACTGCGGCTGAGGCGAAACAACGCACGATTGAACTGTTTCACGAAGTAGGAATTCTCGATCCGGAACGCCGCTTTTCAAGTTATCCTCATGAGATGTCTGGAGGCCAGAAACAACGGGTCATGATCGCCATGGCGTTAAGCTGCAATCCCGAGTTGCTGATCGCAGATGAACCCACAACAGCACTCGACGTTACAATTCAGGCACAAATTCTAAATCTGCTGCGGAAACTGCGCGATGAGCGTGGGATGTCTATTTTATTCATTACCCATGATTTAAGTGTGATTGCGGAAATCGCAGATGATGTCGCGGTCATGTTCCGAGGCAAATTAGTCGAATACAAGCCCGTAGTTGAAATCTTCGAAAATCCTGAGCATCCTTACACAAAAGGGTTGCTCGCCTGCCGCCCCGCATTAGATACGACTTTTAAGCGTCTACCAACGGTCTCTGATTTCATGGACTTTGAAGAAACAGAGCTCGGTGAATATATCATTGAAGAAAAGGAATTTGATAAAAGTCAGTTCAATGACTTAACGTCACATGGGCGCAAGAGATTGCTGCATCCTCTTTCAGAGCTGGAAACAATTGGTTACCAGGCGGATGATGTCAAAGCACTACCCGAGTCTCAACTGGTCAAAGAAGGGGAGGCCCCCATTCTGAGCCTTGACCAGCTACAGGTTTATTATCCGATCAAAAGTGGAATTCTTCGCAGAACTGTCGATCATGTAAAAGCCGTTGATGGAATTTCGTTAAATATTTATCGTGGCCAGACACTGGGGCTCGTAGGAGAATCCGGTTGCGGAAAAACAACAACTGGTAAAGCCATCGTTGGTCTCGCTCCTGTGACTGACGGGAAAATTCTCTTTGAGGGAAACGATCTGGCACATATGAGCCGGGCTGGCCGAAAACCATTTCGACGTAAGGTTCAGATTATTTTCCAGGACCCTTACAGTTCACTGAACCCGCGCATGATGGTCTCCACCATTATTACGGAATCGATGATCGCGCATAATTTAGGTACATCAAAACAGGATCGACGAGACCGGGCTGCCTCCCTCCTGGAAGAAGTAGGATTACCGGTCGAATATCTGGACCGCTATCCCCATGAATTTTCTGGCGGGCAGCGCCAGCGTATTTCGATTGCCCGCGCGCTGGCAGTCGAACCGGAATTCATCATCTGTGATGAATCGGTCTCGGCATTAGACGTCTCCGTGCAGGCTCAGGTCTTAAATTTACTCAAAGATTTACAGGAACAATATAACCTGACCTATATTTTTATCAGTCATGATTTGAGCGTTGTAAAATTCATGTCTGACATGATGGCGGTGATGAATCAGGGAAAACTGGTCGAACTGGGACCGTCAGAAATGATCTATCAAAACCCGCAAGAGGGGTATACAAGAAAGTTGATTGAATCCATTCCCACCGACGATCTGCTGCAAATCAAGAAGAGGGTTAATGATAGGGAAAAACAGGCATTTGAAGCGTAGACAGGGAATGATATGTAGATTTGTCAATATGATCTGAGAAGCTGATTTTCTGCTTTCCGTACAGTAGACCAGAGGATTTGCCGTTGCTAACCTTTCCTCAGCAGTCTACGGGACCGGCAAACTTTATGCCGGTACTATATTTTAACTCCTCTACGGAAAGATTAGGAAAGAAATGATGACAATAAAACCAGCATGGAGAGTCGTTTTAGCAAGTCTGTTTTGTCTGATGCTCATTCAACCTGCTTCTTCAGAAGAAGCCCCTAAAGAAGCAGCAAAACCAAAGGAAGGTGAGCATGATTGGCTGATCAAGCATCCTACTATTTTGAAATTGTTGAAGCTGCACAATCAGGAACGAGCCCGAAACGGATTACCTGCACTGACATTGAACACCAAAATGTGTTTGAAAGCGCAAGAACACGCAAAATGGATGGCACAAACCGGCTACTACCAGCATAGTAATCTGCCTTGGCCCGAGATCATTTTCCAAGGTCCTACATCAGCAGCAGCTGCCGTCAATGGCTGGATTGCTTCTCCCGCCCACCATTCAATTATGCTTACCGGAACACAGGCCGGATTTGGCTATATGGTCCTGAATGGTCAATATTACTGGGTCGGTGTCTTTCAATAAGATGACCTGAGAATTGACGACGCTTGAGCGCAGAACTGCCAAGTGATTATTATAAGGCTGATTTTGGTTGATGTTAAGTCTAAACGCATCTTGCGTTTAAAACCAAAATCAGCCTTGTTCTATTTGGCTCAGTCTGCCACAATCTAGCCTGAGCCGTTCGAATATTTTGAATTTACTTTATTCAAATAAATCAGCTTCGTCCTCCGGTGAATTTTCCGACTTTTCAATGGAGTTAATTGAAGGAATATCCATGAATTTAGTTCCCCGCCTGAATCTATTGCTTTTGACCATTCTGCTTACGTTCTCTCTCACAGGATGCCCTGGGCCATCGCCTTCAACCGATATGACGGAAGAGTCATCGGAAAATTCAAGCACGGAAGCAAAAGAAGATGTACCTCTGGAACCACTGTTGAAACCATTTGATGCCCCCAGCTTAGCCGACTTGGATGCTGAGGTTGAGTGGGAAGAACAGCCAGTACTGGATAGTTTGGAGCTACTACGGGAACGTCAGAGTAAAGAGAAGCAACTGGTCAGCGTGAAGGAAGCATTAAAGCTGAAAAATACCAACCAGGAAAGCAACGAAAAAATCCTGAGTGCGCTCGGCCGACTACCCGAAAATGACGAAGAAGTCGATTGGAACGCGACCATTAATCGACATGTCGGGGCTGACTTGAAGAGCACTAATCCGATCATGGGTAGTTCTGCTGTCGAATTTGAGGTGTCCTCTCTCACCGGATTTGGACTCTTCAGTTTCGATTGGAACTTCAGGCCTTTTGCCGTTTCTGATACCGTGGTCTCCTGGCAGACCAGTAAAGACATGCTGTACGACAAAGTCGTCCTCCGAGATGATTTGACATGGTCAGACGGCACTCCTATCACTGCACACGACATTGTGTTTACCTTCAAGACGATCATGAACCCCCGGGTACCTGTTCCTGCAGTTCGCTCTGGTACCGATCAGCTCAAATGGATTCAGGCTTATGATGACCAGACTCTGGTCTTTTTCCATAAGGAAGCACTCCCCACAAACGTCTGGAACCTGAATTTCCCCATCATCCCCAAGCACATTTATGAAAAAGAGCTGGAGACAGATCCCACACTGCAAGATAGCCAGTACCATGTAAAGTATGAAAATGAACCAGTTACCGGCGGACCTTATGAACTTGAAAAACGAGTTCGTGGACAGGAAATTATTTTAAAACGTCGCGAAAGCTGGTACATGCAGGATGGAAAAGAAGTTCGTACTCGGCCCTATTTTGAGCGTGTCCGACTCAGAATTATACAGGACCCCAATACTGCATTGCTTGCGTTGAAAAAAGGGGAGATCGATGAAATGGCGCTCAACCCTGAACTCTGGAAAACACAAACCGAAGACGAAGACTTTTACAAAACCTGCACCAAGGCAAATGGCCTGGAATGGGTTTACTTCTACTTTGGCTGGAACTGTGAAACCTTATTCTTTAAAGATAAAAAAGTGCGTCAGGCAATGAGTTATGCTTTTAATCATAAAGAAATGCTGGACGAACTCTGCTACGGTTTATACCAGCCATGTACTGGTATTTACCACGAAACGGCCTGGATGGCTCCCAAGCCAATGACAAAACCGTTTCAACAGAATTTAAACAAGGCAGAAGATCTGCTGGATGAAGCGGGTTGGATCGATCACGATGGAGACGGAATTCGAGACAAGGAATTCGATGGGAAAATTATTCCATTCCGGTTTACGATCATGACGGCGAACAGGCCTTTATCCCTTTCGATCTGTACGTTACTCAAAGAAAACCTGGACCAGATTGGCATTATCTGTGAAGTCAAACCAACTGAGTTTACGGTGATGCAGGATAAGGCACGTAATCATCAGTTTCAGGCAATGTTTGGTGGATGGGGGACAGGAACAGACCCTGACACTTCAATCAATTTATGGAAAACAGACGCTCCTCGAAATTATGGTCAATATTCCAACCCGGAAGTTGACAAACTGTTTGAAGAAGGGCGACGTGAATTCGATAAAGACAAACGGGCAAAAATCTATGGCAAAATCCATGAGATTCTGTATGAAGATCAGCCCTATACCTGGCTTTATTTCCGTAATTCATTCTATGGATTTAACAAGGATTTGAGAGGTTATGTCTTCAGTCCTCGTGGCCCTTATGGCTATGGGCCAGGATTTGGAAGTCTCTGGAAGCCTGTCAGTAAATAGCCTGAGAATGCTCTTTTCGAATTGCGTTGCCAGTCGCTACGATTTTTGTTGATTCTGTTAATGGATTGATTGAAAAGCATGTTCAGCTATCTTGTACGTAGGCTCTTCATCGGCCTGATTACTCTTGTCCTGATTACGTTCATTATTTTTGGACTGATCCGTAACATGCCTGGGTCACCAATTTCGACCCAGATGGCAATGGTTGATCCAGGAAAAGAATTGAATCCGGCTGATATAGAGCGCATGCGAAAAGCCTACGGACTTGATAAGCCATGGCCGCAGGCATATGCCCTTTGGGTTGGAAATGTTTTTCGACTCGATTTCGGTCGGTCCATCTCACGAAAGCAGCCCGTCGCACGTCTCATTCATGAACGTATGGGACCAACTCTGATTTTATCGTTAAGCTCTCTGTTTCTGACCTATCTCCTGGCAATTCCGATTGGCTTATATTCCTCTGCAAGGCAGGGGAAACTGGATGAACGAACGGTCGGAACCATTCTCTACATGCTGTATTCATTTCCGAGTTTCGTCGCGGCTCTGTTCTTACAGATCTATTTAGCGAATAAATTAGGGTGGCTGCCTTTATATGGAATGAAAAGCGATGGTTATTCATCCATGACCGGTGCTCAGCAAACCTGGGATATTTTCAAACATGCATTGATGCCGGTGATCTGCTACACCTATGGCAGTCTGGCATATTACAGTCGTTTCATTCGCGCAAATATGCATGAAGTTCTGAGACAAGACTATATCCGCACGGCACGCGCAAAGGGTTTGGGGCCGATAAACGTCTTAGTCAAACATGCGTTTCGCAATACCTTCATTCCACTCGTCACCTTAATTGGTTTGACGCTGCCTTCGTTGTTGGGCGGTTCTGTGATTATCGAACGTATTTTCAGCTGGCCTGGAATGGGACAGCTTTATTTTGAGTCAATTCTGGAACGGGATTATCCCACCATCATGGGCTTGACGCTGATGTTTTCCATTTTAACGTTAGCCGGTCAGCTTTTAGCAGATATCTTTTATGCAATGGCAGACCCCCGTGTCAAAATCGCAGACCACTAACAAGAGACTCCTAAGTGATTCTTTCTCCTATTTGTCGCATTCCTTTTGAATCATAAATCACTATGCAAGAGCAAACTGAAGAAAACACGACCTCTTCATCTGAGCGGAAGACAGTGTCGAAGTCCCCTAGTTTCTGGGCTGAAACCTGGCAACGTTTCAAGGGAAGAAAAATGGCAATGCTGGCCTTGATCTATATCGGGTTTCTTGGATTTGTCGCGATCTTCGCTCCTGCGATTGCTGGTACAAAACCCATCATCTGCAAATACAAAGGCCATATCTATTTTCCTGCAATGGGGTATTTTCGACGTGAATGGGAAAATCCGATCTTCTATAAAGATCGATTTCGAAACCGCTTTCCCGAAAATCTGAAAAAGAAAGATCCCAACAGCTGGGCCATCTGGCCTTTAGTTTATCAGGACCCATACCGCCGTGTTTATGACAATGAATGGAAGGGACTGCCAGGAAATCCGACTCAGGACAACGGTGCTCCCAGTCTGCGAAACTGGTTCGGAACTGACCAGCGTGGAGTCGATGTATTTGCGCAAATGGTCCATGGAACCACGATTGCATTACTCGTCGGTTTTGTCTCAATGGGAATCGCGGGGGTCATCGGAATCATCGTAGGAGCATTAGCCGGCTTTTATGGTAAATGGATTGATATGGCTCTCAGTCGTCTGATTGAAGTCGTAATGTGTATTCCCACATTGATTTTAATTCTTGCGATCATCGCTATTATTGATTCACCAACCATCTGGCACATGATGGCGATTATCGGTTGTACTGGCTGGACCGGGATTGCCCGTCTTGCCCGCGCAGAATTTATGAAACTGCGAGAAAGTGATTTTGTCCTGGCAGCAAGAACAACAGGTGTTGGACAGTTCCGAATTATTTTCCGCTATATTTTGCCAAACTCACTGGCGCCAGTCCTCGTTCCGATTACCTTCGGAATCGCTGCTGCCATTCTAATCGAAAGCGGTCTTAGCTTTCTCGGATTTGGTGCGCCTCCCCCAAATCCCAGTTGGGGTACCTTGCTGAACCTGGGACGACAAAACCTGCAGATGTGGTGGTTGATCGTCTTCCCCGGAATGGCCATCTTCCTCGCTGTTCTGGCTTATAACCTGATTGGAGAAGGGCTCCAGGAAGCTTCTGACCCTCGACTGCGGGATGCTTGAATAGTCCCATTTAACTTTGTGACGGTTCTTCTTTGAGCAATACGGATTCGAGTGTCGTCAACTTACGCTGAATTTCTTCAGATTCCTGTGGCTCTAGAGAATGATCGCCATAACGGACCTGATAATAGAGTTCGGTTACCTGATCGGGATAATCAGTGATATGAGCTTCTGAGAGTTCTGATAGCAGGTCTGTTTTCACTTGAATTGAAAACTCTTTTTGCGTTTCTGAACGCTCTCGTACCAGTCCTTTCTTGGCGAGTAAGTTTTGAAACTTCTCATAGAAGGCAACATTGGCCGAATTCAGAACCCCGGATTGCTTTGTTTCTTTATTGAACAAAAATCGAAACACCCTGATTGTGATCTTGAATAACCATTTCAGTCCGAAGAAGAGACCAGCGATAATAAATACGGCAGCACCACCCTCCCAGCTAAACCAGCGACGAGGTGAAGACAGAAAACTTTTGACAGTTGTTACAGCGGCAGTCAGAGTTGCTCGAATATCCAGTAACTGTTTTCCGAGTTTTTTTCCCGCTCTGACAATAGGATCATAAAAAGCACGCTTTTGACGCTGAAAAGAAACGCCAATCACGTAATCATTCCAGAATTGGGACAACATTTTATTCGCCCCTTTCCAGCTACTTAACGAAGCGGCATTCTTTGCGACCATTTCCGCCCGTTGTAAAGCGGGAGTCGCATCCATCGTTTCCCAATGGTCATCCAGATAGACCTCAACCCAGGAATGAGCGTGGCGTTGTTGAACTTCGAATTGATTCGACAAATATTTTGGTTCGCCACCTTTAAATCCGGTGATTACACGCGTCGGAATGCCAATGGCGCGTAACATCAATGCCAGAGCCGACGCATAATACTCACAATGCCCCGACTTACGATTAAAGAGAAAGTCTTCCACAGGATCAATTGTGGGATCCTCGATGGACATATTCAGGGTGTAACTATAATCGCCGGAATCACGTAAATGTGATTCTAGAAATCGCGCTTTGTCAGTTTTGGTTTTTAATTCAGGGTGCGCTGCAATTAAAGATCTCGTATATTTTATCAGCCTCTTCAAATCATTCCGCGGCAACTCCAGATATTGCCTCTGGCGATACAACTGGGACATTTCGCTATTTTCTTGTGGTCTTTTCGCGGTAAACAGATTGTACTTGGTACTCTCATCTTTTCGCGGAAGCATCTTTTGTCGAATCTCATAAGACTCGACGTCTAACGTGTTTTCACTATCACTGAGCATATCCATGGCAACAAGTGGCTGCATGATAAACAAGACTCGTGTCCCAATCGGTTCGAGGATATATTCCTGCCGATAAAGGTCTTGAATATCGAGCTCTTTCGATCTCGTCGGTCGCCATTCAGAATAACCGCGTCTTAGTCTCCGTCTTTGGGCCTTACTCCAACTTCCATTCTGGTAATTGGAAAGCACAGTGCCTCGAAAGAGAGGTTCGTCTAAACCATATTTCTCAACAAATTCGGTGACGGTTACCGGCTCGTCAGTTTCATTATCATAAATTGCCAGTTCCAGCACACGCTCAGTGCTTTCAAGAATTTCTCCCATTTCACCAAGCTGTACCTTCTCAGTGAAACCGACAAGCGGTTTATTCCCGCCTTGGACGGTTTCATTATTGAAGATAGACCGATTTACCCATAACCGTGGTATCAGAAGAAAGAAACACATTGAAATCGATAAAGCAGCAATCGAGCAGCCAAATGTTGCCCAGAAGAATTCGGCGGTGAGCCATCGGCGACTTTGGTCTGATTGGACTCCCCCTTGAACCTGACTGAACTGTTGAAATGGTGAAACAGCAGCCTGTTCGACCTTCAGCCGGGGAAGCCCCACAGGTGCATCCTGTTTAAAAAATGTGTTTCGTGTTCTATAGAGCGAGAATACAGACAGTGTCCAGATTGATAAAAACATATAGACGACGAGCAAGCTACCATAGTAGCCGGATTCGGTAAGTACCGCTCCAACCGCGATCTGCAGGAAGCCTAACGCACAAAGCCACCAGTATTGAGGGTCACTTTTCTTCTGGAGAAGAATAATCCAGGTGAGATACACTAAAAAATGGGCGCCGGAAAGCAACCGTCCCTCGATATTTGAGAAAAACTCGGCACAAACGATCAAAAATGCCAGTAACCCCAAAATATTGGCCCAGAGAGGAGTCAAGCTGAACTTCTCCCACCGATCTGTAAAGAACAGCGTCAACATCCCTAAAGGGATTGTTAACAACTGTGGAAACAGTCCCCCTTCGGCCATCATGAACATGATGCTGGATAAAGCGACAAGCAAATAGATACTAATTTGAAATGTGAGCGTTAAATTCACAAGTGTTTCTCAGCTACTAGATGATTCAGAGGGCAATTCAATCTGTTTCCAGAACAAGCCAGCGGGATAGTATTTCAGGGGCCGCTTCAATCATTCTCCATTGCCCATGGACTTCGACTCCCTGTTCCTCAAAAATGGTTTGCAAGCGATTGTGTTTTTTGATCCCACTTTCATCACGCGTTGTGAGTAAAACCGTTCGCGAGCGTGGGGAACTCATTTGTGAAATTAATTTTGCAAATTCGCCCTCTGTCTGCGACTTGCCTGGTTCCAGGGTTGCCAGAAAATCCAATAAATATTCCAGTCCCATTGAACCAATGCCGACTTCTAACAGTTCCAGCGTTTTCCCCTGGGAAACCAAAGTCAGTTTCGTGTCGCGGCTGTATCGCAAATGTTCTCTGCAAAGTGTTCCCACAAAACTGATGGCCCATTCCACACGCTCAGCCTGTTCTGCATTGAAGTAGGATGGTAACCATAAATCCAGACCGATGATCAGGTCATAATTACGATTTTGGTGGTATTCCTGGACCATCAATTCTCCTTGACGGGCAGAACTTCTCCAGTGAATCGATCGTTGGCTGTCACCAGATCGGTATTCGCGAATATGGTTGAACTCATCATCAAACACACCACGTCGACTCTGATTCTGCTGAGCCAGTTCTGCGATTGAAAAAAAGTCATCGGCCCAATTCGTGCTTAATCTACCGATTTGTGGATGAACAATAATTTCACTGAATTCGGAGAATACAGCACCTCGTTTGACCAGCCCCAATGGATAACGTGTTGAGACCTGTAACGGGCCAAACTGATAAATCCCTCTTTGGCTCAATTTCGCATAGTAGTGCGCAGATAATTTCTGGCGGGGACCAACGCGTCTGAAAACAACCGAGGCTTCCAGTTTGTCATTGCGATTTGTGAACGAATCATTTACTTCCATTAAATAAGCTGCGATGAGTCGTTTATTATTCTCTAAAATGATCTCAGCGGTAAAGGTCTCGCCAACCATCACTCTCTGAGGAATGATTCGCTTTAATTTAATCTTCTTCAGCATGCTGTAGGTGATCCAGCCATTTAAAACAAAAGGCCCCGTCATCATCGCAAACACCAGCATTAACATATTTTCGCGCGAAAGCACAGACCCCACGAAAAGTACCATCATGATCAATAAATAGACGACACCATCTCGCGGGAGAGAAACACGATTTCGACCGATCCGTTTTAACTGATAGCGTTTTAATTTCGGAAAGAAAGAAATCAGAACCTGCTGAAACCCCCAGAGAAAGATGCTGCCCGACAGGATCCTCAGGATCAAAGGCAAATTGTGATGAAATCGCCCCAAAGTGACTGGAGCCTGGAATGTGTAGGTGAAAACAAACGCAGTAACGAGCATGACAACCAGCCCCGGACGCCATTCCGCACGTTTTTGCCAGAATTCGAGTAATCGATGATTCATATAGTATGATCTAAATACAGCGTCACTAATACCAGAAAGACATGAAACGATCTCATTGTGTTACATTCATTTTATCAGCAAGTAAAGAAAGATCTACGGCGAATCAGGCCGAAAAACAGGGATTAATGCGTATCCTCAACTGAATGAAATCTCAGTTTCAGAATTTACTTTAACGAGTGAAGTCCCGCCTGCTGTCGCATTTGATTCACCCAGCTCAACGCGCGTGGCTCTTTCTTGCAGAACTTGATCAATTGGGATGAAGAACATCCCAGAAACTGACTGGCGGATTTCACATCAAACTGAAAATGGGTAATCGTGTCGAGCGCTTCCGCTAATAACGCCGGAAAATCATGATGCTCCAGATTGACTTTGACTGTTCCACTACTGAGGCGTCGTTTCCAGAGCGTCGAAGGGTGTTCGGGAATGTTCTCCAAACGGCATTCCACGGCCAGATTGACCCGCAATCGGAATAATGCCGCCTGACGATTCCGAGCCTGCTGTCGTGTTTCAGACGCTTCCCCCATCACATTTGTCGGAAGATGCTTAATCACAACGCCGGTTTCGACTTTATTGCGATGCTGTCCTCCTGGGCCGGATCTTTTGACATGCTGGATCTTACAGTCTTTAAGCAACGCATCTTCGTCCAGGCATGCAGGATGGATCTTTCCTGAAAGCAGGTTGATGTTATCAGCAGAGGTCATCTCAAATTGATCTACTTTGCAAAAGAAATCTGGATCTATTTTCAGCGTGCTTCACAGAGCTGAATTTTCCGATTATGATACAAGGACGATTTGCTATTATAAATCATCTGGATTGTCTTTCGCTAGAAGTATCCGGCCAGAATAACTGGCTCTATCAGAACCTGGGAGTGACATGCTGAACCTGATCACCAAGCCGTTAGCTATCAGACTCTCTTCTGAAGTCTGTTTAATCATGATCTGCCTTCTGGCCGGTGGTTGTGGAAAGACTCATGACCCAAACAGCAAGGCAGTGACAGAATTTGTTCTAAAGGCCGGAGGAAAAGTCATTCCAGTCAATAGTGATCTTCCCATCGACACTCCGGGAAAAATACCGGAAGGAGATTTTGCTGTTCGCGAGATCGATTTAACAGATACCAAAATCAAAGATCTAGACATGAAAAAGATTGTCGATTTACCATATCTAGAGTCGCTTAATCTTCATGGGACCAATCTGACTGATAAAGGTCTGGCAGAGCTCTCGGGATTACCAGAACTAAAATCATTAGAAATAGCCTACACTCGCGTCGGTGATGAAGAAGTCAGCAAGCTCACTCGGTTTCCCAAATTAAGAAAGATCTTTCTCTACGGAACCGCCTTAAAACCTCAGACGATCGAAGACCTCAAATCGAATTTACGCGGCTGTGTGATTTACAAATAGACATTCTCAATCTCATTCAGATGGCGATGTCTTCGAGATTGGTTTCTGCCAGGGCACGCTGCCATAACGCTGGATCTCAGCCCGCAAAAGTGCCGACATCTGGTTGAACTTATTTCGGTTTTTCCCGGCTAGATTATTTTGCTCCAGCGGATCTAATTTTAAGTTGTAAAGCTCCAGCGGTGCGAAGGGACTGTTCTGCAGCAGCTTCCAATCACCGCTTCTCACTGCCTCAATCGTCTTTCCTCCGTACCGCGTTCCTCCTTCTCGTCGGCGAAAGAACCAGTCCCGGCGTAACGGGGTTTGGCTCTTGCCTTCAAGGATTGGCAAAAAACTGACCGCATCCAATCCGGCAGGAACCGTAATTCCAGCTGCTTCACACACCGTCGGAAACAAGTCCATGCTCATTGCCATGAAGTCGCTTTGAGACTGGGGGGCGATTCGATTTTTCCAGACAACACCAGTAGGAACTTTCAGTCCCCCTTCGTAAACGCTCTGTTTACCATCACGAAGATTTCCATTATTCGCGCCCACGCTTAATTGTCCGCCGTTATCAGAGCTGAATACGATGATCGTACTTTCGCTTAAACCCGCTTGATCCAGTGTCTGAATGACTTTTCCGATTCCAGCATCCAGGTGTTCAATTAGTGCAACCAGCTTCGCGCGTTTAGGATCAATACCGGGTTCACGTCGAACAACTTTTTCAACCCACTCTTCCGGAGGCTGAATAGGAGTATGGGGTGCATTGTAAGCCAGATACAAAAAAAACGGCTTTTGGCTTGATGCCTGTTGCTGTAGAAATTCACAGGCCCAGTCTGTAAACAGGTCAGTGGCATGTCCCTTTGGATCAATCGTCTTCTGATTGAGTCGCATGTAATTCACATTATGTCTGCGGTGCTGGTAATAATCATCCATCATGTCACCGAGAAATCCATGGAAGTGATCAAAACCACGTTCATTCGGTGTGTTGGGAGATTCCAGCCCCAGATGCCACTTCCCGATGATGCCTGTATAATAGCCTGCCTGATGAAACACATCTGCTAATGTGATTGCCGTTGGCAATAAGTATCCCCAACTGTTCTCGGGATGTGTTCTGATGACTCCCGGAACGCCGACCAGGTCTTGATAGCGCCCGGTCAATAAAGCTGCTCGCGTCGGAGAGCATACAGGACAGTTTGCATAAAAATTGGTGAATTTCATCCCGCGGCTAATCAGCTGATCGATCTGCGGCGATTTCAGATCTGAGGCACCATAGCTACTCAAATCACCATAGCCTAAATCATCCACCAAAATCACCAGCACATTCGGTCTGGCTGACTTTTCTGCTGCTTGAATCACAGACCCCGTCCAGAGAAAAACTGAAAACAGGAAAAATATCCCTTTGAGCATATTTGTTAGACGCATTGATTCAATCTCTTTCATTTAGATGATTCGTTGAAGTTTAGTCTCTTCGAGTTCAATCCAGGATTAAAGTTCAAATTCGTCCCAGAGTTTTTCAAACTCAGATTCAAAACGTAACAACAGGGCAGGGTCATTTGTGATAACCAGGTTTTCGGAATTATTTTTTGATGCACTGCGGGTCCAGTTATAGCTGCCTGTTAACACGAATTCAGAGTCAAACAAGGCAAATTTATGGTGCATGTGAAATTCCGTTTTATCAATCCGAACGGGAATTCCGGCCCGGGAAAGCTGTTCGATATCTGACCCCAGATCATAAGATTTATCATTATCGGAGATAATGCGAATGTTGACTTTACGCTGATGGGCTTCTTGGATTGCACGAGTGACTCGGTCGTCGGTGATGGTGAAGACACAGATATCAATTTGCTTTCTTGCCGAATCAATCATTCGACCAATACGATGCGAACAATCATCACGAGGACTGAAGAGCGCTTCTGATTTTAAATCTGGCTCCCGACTTTTGGTCTTTGCCAGAATTTTCATCACATCTTCCAGCCAGGCCAGGCTCTTCTCATCAGGCACCGTGGCAGGCTTGTGCTCCCGAAAAATCTCAAACGCTTCTTTACGGATCAGAGCCAGATTATGGTCTGTGAGGGTAATATGTGAAAAGATTTGGCTTAATGCGGAGCGTTCACTGCGTGTCATCTGAAAATCTGCAAAGGTTTGCAGCAACATATCCCGAATTTTTGAACGATCCATAATTTAGTCTTGATCCTGCGAGATTAATTGGAATGATTACGATTGATATCTAGAATGTCATGCCGCTCCTTTTATGGTAGCGTGAATACTCTTACTGGAAAAGACTCTCGTATGAAACTATTAATCTCAGGTAGCTCTGGACTGGTCGGTTCACTGTTATGTCAGAGCCTGGATTCCGATTCTGCTTTTGAAATCGTGCGGCTGGTTCGTTCTCCTTCTTCGAAGGGGATTGGCACATCCGTGATCTGGAAACCTTCCCAGGATCGTCTCTCTCCGGATTTGTTTTCTGGAATCGATGCCGTAATTCATCTGGGAGGGGCAAATATTGCAAATCAACGCTGGTCTCCTGAAGTCAAACAATCGATTTACAACAGTCGTGTGCAATCGACCAGTCTGCTGGCCAATACGCTGGCTTCACTGGAAACGCCGCCATCTACATTTTTGTGCGCTTCGGCGATTGGCTTTTACGGCGATCGTGGAGCAGACCGACTCAATGAAAGCAGCCCCAAAGGGCAGGGGTTCCTGGCGGATGTGTGTGAAGCCTGGGAGCATGCGACTCAACCCGCAGTAAAAGCTGGGATTCGTGTCGTGAATATGCGGTTTGGAATGATTCTGGATCAATCAGCGGGAGCCCTCTCCAAAATGCTGACGCCGTTCAAACTGGGAGTCGGTGGGAAAATTGGCGCGGGTTCACAATATTGGAGCTGGATCGCCTTACCCGATGTCATCAAGGCGATTCAATTCTGCCTGCAAAATGAAACGATGCAAGGACCGGTTAACTTTGTTGCCCCAGATGAAGTAACCAATCTGGAGTTCACAAAAACGTTAGGCAAAGTTTTGTCGCGTCCCACATTTTTTCCGGTTCCCACTTTTGGAATCAAAACCCTGTTCGGTGAAATGGGGCGGGAACTGATGCTCAGTAGTGCCCGTGTTACTCCTGAGAAACTTCAGTCTGCCGGTTTCGAATTCCAATATGCAAAACTGGAAGATGCGCTGCGCGCCATATTGTCAAGCTAAGCAGAACTCAGTTTGAGACGGCTATGAATTACTGCAGAATCGGAAGCGAGGAGCCTGGGTTATGTTGAAACTCTTTCGTGACGATCGATCCAATTAACGTGGTTGGCGTCACGTCAAAGATTTCCACACGAGCCAGAGTACCCGCTAATCGCGGATTGCCGTCAAAGACAACGATGCGATCACAGTTGGAACGTCCCATCAACTGTTCGGCCAGAGTGTCACCGGCGTCTTCACTGGCTTTCAGTGCTGATTTACTGGGCCCTTCGACAAGAACCTCGACTTCTTTGCCAATAAACTCGGCGTTATCTTCTTCGCTGACTTCATTTTGCAGCTTCAACATTTCGTTGTTGCGGCGTTTCTTGACTTCGTCCGGAATGTCATCCTGTAAACGCTCTGCTGCTTTGGTCCCCGGTCGCTCGCTGTATTTGAAAATAAAGCTGTTCTTGAAGCGAAACTCCCGAATTGACTCCAGGCTTTTCTGATGTGATTCTTCCGTTTCTCCCGGATGCCCGACAATAAAGTCGCTGGAGACAGAACAGCCAGGCAGAATTTCGTTGACCCGCTGCATCATGTCGCGGTAATCCTCAACGGTGTAGCCTCGCTTCATGATTTTTAATACATCGTTGCAGCCATGCTGCAGGGGAACATGCAGATAACGCGTCGCTTTGGGGAGATCACGGATCGCTTCCAGAAGATCGTTCGTCATATCTTTGGGATAACTGGTGACGAATTTGATGCGTGAAATCCCCTCGACATCGTGAATCAGATACAGCAGATCAGAAAGCCGAAACAGTTTGCCATCTTGTGTATGTTTATAGCTGTTAACTGTCTGTCCCAGCAGCGTGACTTCTTTCACCCCCTGATCAGCGAGGACTTTGACTTCCGAGAGAATTTCGCGAGGGGAACGGCTCTGTTCCGGTCCTCGTGTTGAAGGCACAACACAATAGGAGCAAAATTTATCACAGCCAATCATAATCCGCACAAACGCCTGATAGGGTGAGGGGCGCATTTCCGGATCACGCAGGGGATCATAGCTTTGGAAACTGTTGGTGATCTCAGCCAGCTTGCCATCTTTGCGGCCTAAGCCTACGGCAAGTTCACGGCTGCGCTCACTTTTACTGTGATGAACGCGTGCTTTATCGATCAGTCCGGAAACTTGCGCCAGCTGGCCTGTCCCCACGACAAAATCGACCTGGGGGGCTTTTTGAAAGATCAGTTTTTGATCTTTCTGTGCCATACAGCCCATGACTCCGATGACTTTCTTCGGGTTTTTTCGGGCACCATATCGCAGTCGGCCTAAAGAGCTGTAGATTTTATGCTCTGCATGTTCGCGAACACTGCAAGTATTGAATAGAATCGTCTCTGCTTCTTTTACATCCTGCGTGAGTTCATATCCCCGTTTGCGAAGGTCTGCGACCACCAGTTCGCTGTCCAGCATATTCATCTGGCAGCCCACGGTTTCAATATAGAGCTTATGGTTATGGTCTGTCACAACATCTGGCTCGACTTCTGTCGCATTGACAGGAATCTGCTCTGCATCGAAGTTACTTGTTTGATCGATCTGAGACATGAACTGATTCAACTACTGGAAAAAAGAAAAACGCATCTCAAGCGGAAGAACGTTTCCACCAGATCTGCGAATATTCAAGGGCCTGTAAAAGCAGAGTCTAAGCTGCTGATGCATTTTGATCTACTGAAGCAGGGTTTGCTTCCGCGTTTAACGACTCACTATCGGACGCATTCTTCCCGTTTGAAGAGAGTTCCTGCGTGTACTCAACGGCCAGTTGCTGGACAACAACTTTCTTGTGATGCGTCATCAACGAAGCCAGAGACTTCAAAGCCATAAGTGACGCGACAACGTACAAGATCAGATTCCAGACATCCATGTCAATCCTCCTTGAGATCCATGGTGGCACTAAATAGTGATTTTGGTTGCGACCTTTAGTTAACAACTCCCTTAAACCCGTCGCTCACAAGCTGATACAAGGCTTGAACAGGTATTTTGGCAACACCTGTTAATATTTCAATATCATTTAAGCCAGTTTCATGAAACCCACACAAAAGAATCACAGAAAACAGGCATTTCGAGTCTGATTGGGGAGTTTGAGAAGCGATTTAAGCTCAATCAACCTTCCCAGACTCCTATTTGACTAATCGCGAATTCGTTCTACATACGAACCAGTCGCGGTATCAACTTTGATTTTTTCACCCACATTGATAAAGGCCGGCACATTAACCGTAGCCCCTGTTTCAATCGTGGCTGGCTTCGTCACGTTCGTTGCCGTGTTCCCTTTGGCGGCTGGTTCCGTGTAAGTCACTTCCACAATCACCTGCTGAGGCGGGTCCATTCCAATCAGCTGATCATTCCAAAATAACAGGCTGCAGATCGCCCCATCCAGAAGATATTCTGCGGCATTTCCACAGACCGATTCCTCAATGGTATATTGTTCATACGTTTCATTGTCCATGAAATGCAGCCCGTTCGCATCTTTGTAGAGAAACTGTCCATCGCCTTTGCGGATATCAGCTTGTTCCAGGCTCTCACCACCACTTTTGTAAGTACGATCGAGAATGGTTCCTTTGAGCAAATTTCGCAGTTTCGTTTTGTACAAGGCTTGGCCTTTGCCTGGTTTGACGAAATTGACTTCGATCATTTCATAAGGATCACCTTCGACGATCACCTTAACGCCCTTACGAAAATCGCCTGTACTGATTTGTGGCATCGCTTCATTTCTCTGACAATAAAAGTGTTGTGAAAAAGACATTTGTGTTTTGTTTCCAAGCCCGAGAGAATAACATATCTTAATCCGGTTGCAAACGGAGAGCAGGGGAAATGTCGACCAATTTCTGGCGCCTCCTCATTTCTGCTGATGCCGTTTCGCAAAAGAACGATCTCGCTGATACCTCGCTTTTTATAAACCACGTATGGCTTCTATCTGCTGAATTATTTGGAAAATTGCCTTAAATGACCTCGACGCTTTCAGAATCCACCTGGCAAAAGTCACTCGCACAGGCCATTCGTGACCCCCGGGAACTGATTTCCCAGCTCAAACTCCCCGAATCGCTGTTACTCCCGGCCCTCGATACTGTTCAGTCGTTTCCACTCATGGTCCCTTTGAGCTATCTGAATCGCATTGAGCCAGGCAATCCAGAAGACCCGCTTCTCAAGCAGGTTCTGCCTGTTGATCGTGAAAATCAGACCGTTCCGGGGTTTTCTGATGACGCGGTCGGTGATCTGCAAGTTCGCCCCACGCCGGGGATTTTACATAAATACCAGGGCCGCGCCCTGTTAATGGTGAGCGGGGCCTGTGCCATCAACTGCCGATACTGTTTTCGCAGGCATTATCCCTACAGCAATGAGCCGCGCACGCTGGCTGAGTGGGAACCAGTCTGGGATGCACTCAGCGCAGATTCATCGATCCAGGAAGTAATCCTGAGTGGAGGAGACCCACTTTTACTGACTGATCTTCGACTACAGGATCTCTGCAACCGAATCGCGGGGATTCCGCATGTGAAACGGTTGCGGATTCATAGTCGCCTGCCCGTGGTGCTGCCTGATCGAATTCACCCTGGTTTGCTGGAACTATTTCAACGACTCTCAGAAAACGGAACGCTCGTCTGGATGGTGATTCACGCCAACCACCCGAATGAAATTGCACAAGATGTTGAAACTGCACTCAAACAACTTGTTTCCGCAGGGATTCCGGTTCTGAATCAATCCGTATTACTAAAAGGCATCAATGATTCAGTTGACGAGCTCGTCAGTCTCTCGGAGCGATTAATCAATCTGGGAGTGACACCGTACTACCTGCATCAACTGGACCGCGTTGCCGGTGCTGCGCACTTTGAAGTGCCTGAAGAGCAGGGGAGAGCGATCATCCGCGAGTTACGCACCCGGCTGCCAGGTTATGCTGTACCACAATATGTACGAGAAATCGCTGGGGAAGCTCATAAAGTTTCGTTACTCGGTTGAGTCTCGCATTCTGGCATTCAGCTCAAAAAACAGTTTCACAAAACGTTCTCCTCGTTCGACGAAACTGGAAAACCAACCGTAACTGGCACATCCCGGCGATAGTAAAATCACGTCCCCTGGTCCAGATTGCCGAATTGCCCAGTCAAAGGCGGCTTCAAACGAAGTTTGCTGAGGGGAAATCACTGTCGAAGAATTTACGTCCGACCGCTCCTTCAAATTATACATCAGCTCAGAAAGCACCGGCCCCGTCTCTCCCATTAATGCAGTCGCTTTAGAATGCTTCAGGATCTGAGTGGCAAAATCCGTCAAATCTACTTTTTTGTCTGAGCCTCCTGCCAGCAGGATGATGGGACAATCCTTAAACGCATCCAAAGCACAAATGGCAGATTCCGGGGTTGTTGCCAGGGAATCGTTATAAAAACGACGTTCGAGAAATTCTCCGACGAACTGGAGTCGGTGGGGCAGTCCCTCGAAATTTTTCAGTCCCACCTGAATCGCAGCAACTTCCACGCTGGCACAAGTACAAGCAGCAATCGCTGCTGCCGCATTCATCCGATTATGCATTCCAGGAACATTCAAGTGTGGCAGAATTGTGTAATTCTGTTTCGTCAATTCAAATGCTTCTCCCTTGATCAGGAGATCGAGTTGCGTATCCGGGGCAGCTCCATACCGAACTACTTTTCCGGCTGCACTCCAATTTTGCAGTTCCCCTTCGTCGGCATTGAGAATGCTGAAATCGTTTTGTGTCTGCCAGCGAAAAATAGTCTGCTTTGACTCACGATAGTGCTCGACCGTCTGATGCCAGTCCAGATGATTCGGACTGAAATTAGTGACGACACCGATCTGGGGGCTGGCCTGAATCCGATTCAACGCTTCCAACTGGAAACTGCTCAGTTCCAGAATCACCCAGTCGTCAGGTTGAATCTGATCGACCACCGGCAGCAGGCTAATGCCGATGTTTCCACCCAACCAGCAGCGGGCACCTGAAGCTTGCATGATCGCATGAATCATGGCTGTCGTTGTCGATTTTCCATTACTCCCAGTCACGCCAATCACTCGCGCGGGGTTCAACTGCCAGAAGAGTTCCATTTCACTCGTCACAGGAATTTGCAGCTCTTCTGCGTTTTTCAGCAGGGGATGACAGGGAGGAATCGCTGGGTTGACGACCAGCAGATCGGTTTTCGGCAGTTCGTGTGTCTCGCTTCCCAGTTGATATTTGACCTGAGATAGACTTTCGAGCTGCTGCAGGGAATCGGTAAGTGACGCTTCGTCTTTGCCATCGATAACCGTAATCTGTGCCCCTTGAGCCGCCAAATATCTGACCGCAGCGACCCCGCCACCGAACCGGCCTAATCCCAGCAGGGTGATGAGACGTCCCTTCAATTCAAAATCTTGGATCAAAAATGGTTTTAATGGCATAACGAATTGCGACTCTTTCTCGAGTCAATGAATTGATAACGGTATTCAGAGGGGCCTTGCATCAGTAGGTTTGCATATTAGGCCGATCCTCGGTAGTCTGATTTCGGAATTAAATTTATTAATCATCCCTCTTTCAGAGGATCGGTCAATGATACTCGCTGCCGAAAAGAATGCCTGGCTGGGACTTCACCCTGCCGACTGGATTGTACTGGCTTTGTACTTCGTCGTCATTCTTGCCATTGGTCTGTGGTCAATCAAAAAAGTAAAAGATATGACCGACTTCTTCATGGGCGGCCGCCGGTTCGGCAAAGTCTTCATGATGTTCTTTGCCTTTGGATCGGGTACAAGTAGCGAACAGGCCATCAGTGTGGTGGCAGGAACCTGGCGCGCCGGTCTGGCGGGAATCTGGTGGCAGTTTCTCTGGCTCTGGGCGACTCCCTTTTATTGGATCGTCGCACCGATCATGAGACGCATGCGCGCGTTGACCACTGCTGATTTCTTTGAAACTCGGTTTAATGGCCCCACGGCTGTTCTGTATTCTTTCTATGGGATTGCGATCTCGATCACGTTTATCGCCGGCGGTTTATTCGGCACGGGAAAAATGGTGGATGCCCTGACGGGTAATGAACTCGATCGCATGGCGATTCAAGCCAATATAATGGTTCCTGCCGCTGAGTGGGATGCGAAAGAGAAAACATTTCAGATCACAGAACGTCGACTGCAAGGATATGAGTATGCGATCCTGGCAGTGACCGTCATGTTCGTCATCTATGGAATGGCGGGCGGGCTGGGCGCAGCGATTATCACCGACTTCATTCAGGGTATTCTGACAATCATTTTCTCTTTTTTACTACTCCCCTTCGTCTTTTTTGAGATCGGCGGCTTCGGCAAACTCCACCCCCAGTCAGAGCTCAAACCAGGTATGCTGGATCTGATTGCCAGCCCGGAAATCGCCGCCACACTAGGCAGCGAGCCGATCACCCCGTTTTATGTCTTTATGTTATCAGTCACCGCACTGGCGGGAATTGTGATTCAACCGCATATTATGGGCGTCTGTGGAGCAGGGAAGACCGAATTCGAAGGCCGCTTCGGATTCACAGTGGGTAACTTTCTGAAACGCTTTTGTACCGTCGCCTGGACCTTTACCGGCCTGGCATGCATTATCTGGTACATGGGGGACAGCAGCCCCCTGAAGACATCCCCCGATCCTGCAGATCAGGCGATTTATCAATCATTGATCATGCGGGCCAGTCCCGATTTTCACGACTTACCTGCGGAAGAGAAAGCGAAAATCGAGACCACTGATCGTAATTTCGCCGACCGTCTCTTTGGAATGGCGGCCCATGATATTCTACCTCGGATCGCACCGGGACTGATTGGTTTGTTGCTCGCTTCGTTGCTGGCGGCTGTGATGAGTACCAGTGACGCCCAGATGATTATCTCCAGTGGCCTGTTTACCGAAAACATCTACAAAAAAAGTTTGGTAAAAAATCGTTCGCAACGACACTATCTCTGGGTCGGGCGTATCGCGGGGCTGGTGATTGTGATCCTTGCACTCATTTTGCAGACGACGTTTACGGATATCATTGCGGCTTTGAAAGTCATTGTAAAAACTCCCGCCTGTATCGGGATCAGCCTCTGGTTTGGAATCGTCTGGAGACGCTGGAATGTGATCTCCGTCTGGGTATCCACGGCAACCGGAATACTGGCGTGGATTGTGGTTGCCTTCTATCCCGACTGGTTACATCAATCAGGACTGCTGCCGGAATTAATGTTTAAGATCGATGGTACTTCCGTCAAAATGTGGGACGTCTGGCAGATGTTTTCTTTCATGAGTCTGGCGGTTCTCAGTGGGATCATTGCCAGCTTTCTCACTCCGCGCCAGTCACAGGAAAAACTGGACCACTTCTATAATTTGATGCATACTCCCGTCAAACTGAACGAAGTCATCGAGTCACCCTGTACCCTTCCAGAGAACCCGGAACCGGTCGGGAAGAAACTCTTTCCCAATTCAAAAGATATCGAAATTCCCAAACCAACATTTCAGGATCTCGGCGGCTTTATCCTGGCCTGGTGTGCCGTGGGTGCCATTATCTGGTTGACGAAATTTCTCGCTGCAGTCGCTTAAGATGGGACGAAACGGTTTCTGGTTGACAAACTCAAGGCTCTGTTTTTCTGAAAAGAAGTCGAAATACGCCTGTTTTCAAGGACGGCGGAACCTGCTTGACGCTCCGAAGCAGAGCCCTATAAATGTCGCACATGCGTCGCGCGCGTGAGAGAGCTTACAATCAGCCCCGTTTTCCTGAACAGTTTGAATCTGTTCTCTTCACCTCGAACATGAGCAGACGATTGAAAAACGCCTGAATTCAAGACCAATTTATAAATTCTCCTGTTCGCAGGAAGCTCTGGTTAGCGTTGAAAAACGCGTCTATCGATTGCTTTCACAGGCACTTCAAAGTAGATCACAACAGCTTCTGTGTCTATCAAAGGGGATCACGGGGTGTTCATTTTCGGTCAGGGTTTTCATCTGTGCCAAGCGGAAACTACTCAAACCTGCAGGCAATCACTTTTCAGAGAGCGCATAAAAAAACAGCCAGAAACGAAATGTTTCCGGCTGTTCAAAATTGTGATGAAGCTACTTAATTCTTAATTAACTGCGATAAGTCACAGTTACTTTTCCACGTCGTGATTCAACCACAACGCTGTATTTACCATAATCAAATACTTTACGATGGCCATCTTTACTGCAGCGAACACACTCGCAGGCACAAGCTGGAGCACAAATTTCTACAGCAACACACCCAGGCTCACAACAGCTGTGTTTGGGAGCACAAGGATCAACAATGGTGACCAGTTTCGGATTTGAGCAGGGGGCAATGTTGCGAGGCCGCTTATATTTCACACAATCGAATAGCGGAATCGCGGGGGAAGCAGCATGATGCGAATACGGTTGGGGTGGCAACTCTGGCATCGGCTCAGGTGCAATTGCAGTCGCAGGGGGCGCTGCAGTTGTTTGACTCAAATAAACACCCTGTCCCAAATCAAATGCAGGACCTTGTGCCTGAGCAGCCGTAACGGTAAAGGCGATCATGCCCAATGTGTAACAAACAATCTTGTTCATCTCTGTGTACTCCTTTTGCTACCATGGTGAACTCCATGAAGGTAGCGGATTGATAAAAATCAATAAGGTCTCTCCCGGACAACGTGCCTGGCCATTCTCCAGAATGTTAAAATTCAGGCAATTGAATAGTCGGGATTTTTTCGCGGTTGTCCACCACCAAATTATAACCTACCTGAAACAGGCGGCTGATATTTTCGAGCTAGATAATGAAAAACCGGTATCAGTTACGAGTCTGATAATGGTCAGAGATAATAAGTCAACTTTGAGATGACAAGGCTGGTTCGTACTTTTTTTACGCAAACTGTCAAACAGCCCCGAACCGCCCGATCGGAATATTTTTACACTATCCTATTTCAAGCTCTTTTACTGCAAGTAATTGTGTCATTCGAAGTGCAAATTCCGACTGTTCGACACATGGTATATTTGAAAAATGGTAATTTAGGTACCCCACACGTCACAGGAAACACGAAAATAGGATTTAAACAAATGAGGTAAGCTGGAGTTGCATCAGCGGCTGAGATCACACATAATCTAATTGGTTTAATTTCAAGGACTTGAGGGAGATATCCATGAACGAGCCGGCAAACCGGTTGAAACAGAAACCAATCGTGTGGTCAATTTCAGCGTCTTATGCCTGTCTGTCTGTTTTGTTGCTCTTTACAGGCTGCGGTGGCAGTACACCACCGGCAACACCTGCGCCACAGCCTCAAACAAACACAGCTCCCGCTGCAGCGCCAACGACTCCCGTTACTCAGACGGCGCAAGCACAACCTCAAAAAAGTGAAGAGAAAAAAGATGGCCGCAAAATGATTGACGGCATCCCATATGACGTTTGGTTTGATAACCCATTAGCCGTCGCCGGTAATAATCAGTCCGTTACCCCGGTTGCACTACCCGGTAATACGGTCGCTGCAAATTCCACAACCCCCGCTGCCGGCAAAATGAAACCAGCAGCGAATCCAGAAGCACCTGCTGCAGGGGGAGTTGACTGGAAAACGATCATTCCGATGCCGGTATTGGAATCCCAGGTAAAAGACATACGCAATCGACTGACGAAAAATATGCAGTCGGTCGGTACTTACAACAACAGTTATCTGGAAATCCCTACCTTCACCACAACTCTTGCTGCACTGGCAGGGATCGTTACGGAACACCCGGAAGATGTTGGCTGGAAAAAAAATGCCAAATATCTGCGTGATCTGGCTGCCGGTATTTCAGCAGAGCCACTAAAACGCGGCGCGAAATCTTTCCGTGAAATTCAAGTTCCCTACGAACAAATGATTGTGATCTTAAATGGGAGCGTGCCAGCCGGTATTGCGGATGCAGATGAAAAGAAACCTCTCTCTGAAGTCGCTTCGATGGGCGATTTGATGAAACGCGCCGACATTGCCTCCAAATGGCTGAAATCAAATGTCGGAAATGCAGACGCTTTGAAATCAGAAAAAGAAAAAGTGATTGAGGAAGCACACCTGTTGGCAGCGATTTCGAAAATCATTACGACTGAGGGATATGGTTATGTTGACGATGAAGGTTTTCTGAATCATGCCAACCCGATGGCAGACGCCAGCCTGCAAATGGTCGCTGCGGCAAAAAGTGACAATTTCCCTGAATTCGATAAAGGCTTAACACGAGTCTATAAAGCCTGCACTGAATGCCATAGCGAATATAAAGAGTAAAACCATTCGACGTGAGGTCACTGCTGACTCAAAACACCAATACCAGCAAGCAAGTCACAGAGAGGAAATCGAAGGAATGATACAAAACTGGTGCCATACAGGGCTGAGAACCTGCTTGTTAATTATAATTCTGGCTACCTGCAATTCGGTTCAGGCAGATTGGATTGAGCTCGTCAGCGGGCACAAAATTCAGGGTGATGTTCTCAAAGAGAACAACAAGCACTTACTTGTGGATATCGGAATCGAGGTCTTGCGGATTCCCGTTGAGCAGGTTCGATCCCGGACCAAATCCGAACCCGTTGCAGATGGCAAAAAAATGATTACCAAGAGTAAAGATAAAATTTACTCTGTTGCCGAACTCCCGGTTAAAAGTATCAAGGAACTGGCGCGAATCTATGGGGAAGCGGTCACACTGGTCCAGACACCGAGTGGACTGGGCTCCGGCTTTATTATCAATGATCGCGGATATTGTGTCACGAACTACCATGTTGTCGAGAAAGAGACTCGTATCGCCGTCACCATATTTCACCGTACTGCCAGTGGTGAGTTTCAACGCCGCCAAATTAAAGATGTGGAGATTGTGGCGTTAAACCCGTTTTTTGATTTAGCATTACTACGCATTCCTCGCCAGAAGGATGTCCCATTTCGTACCGTCTATCTGGCGGAAAATGACCAACAGCGCGAAGGTGAAGAAGTCTTTGCAATCGGGAATCCACTGGGGCTGGAACGGTCTGTTTCACGAGGGATCGTCAGTACCCGTAATCGTAACATGCAGGGGATTGTCTATATCCAGACGACGACCCAGATCAATCCGGGGAATAGTGGCGGCCCGCTGTTTAATTCGCGCGGGGAAGTGATTGGCGTGACCAATATGAAGTTGATTCTCGGAGAAGGCCTGGGCTTTGCGATTCCGATTACCTATGTGAAACATTTTCTGGATAACCGCGATGCCTTTGCATTCGATAAAACGAGTCCCAATACAGGTTATCGCTATTTTGATGCCCCCCGTAGAAAAACAGTTGATTCTGTAAAATAAGCGTTATTTTTTGCAACCAAAGTCTGTTTTGGCTGGTACTCCCTGATGAGCTTCTCTTGCCAATATTTTTCACCTGAGCAGGATGCCGGGCAGGTTGGGGTTGTCAGAAAAAACAGAAATGCTACAAATAAACAGTATTTATCATCGTCGCGCTCTTTTGTTTCGACAGGGCCTTTTAGTCGAAGCAAGCGGACGGTCTTTTAAATTCCCTTCTTGAAAAGAGAAAGAATGAAGGCTCCAATGAGAAAGCCACTTTTGTTTTTCACTTTAATGCTGATGCAGGCGATGTTCCTGCTGACAACGGTTCAGGACAGCTTTGCACAAGACAGAGTCAAGGCAGCTCAACGTATCCCCGCTGATGCTCTGCTCTACTTTTCAGTCCCCGATGTAGAAACACTGGGCGATAAATGGAGCCAGTGCTCCATGGGCCAGATGACTCACGATCCCGCATTTGCGGATCTTAAGAAAGATCTGATCAAGCTCACCGAAAAATTCTCCGAAAAATTTGAAGCAGAAACCGATTTGAGCCTGAGCAATGTTCTGAGTATCCCCAGCGGCGAAGTCAGCCTTGCCTTTGTCAAAAGTGACGAAGGGAAATTTGGCGGCCTGGCCCTGATGGAATACGGCGAAAGTGGCGAAATCCTGGAGAAGATCCTGGAAAAAGCTGCAGAAGGTTTTGATAAAGAAGGTGCGCAACGCTCCATTCGCAGTGTTGATGGAACAAAAGTCGTTGTGTTTTCCTTTGAATCAGACGAAGATGATCAAGCACCTGTCAAAGTTCCTCTGGCAAAGAAATTTGCTTACTTCCTCAAAGACAAAACATTTGTTGCTTCAAACGATGACAAAATTCTGGAATCAGTTTTAGCCAAGTGGGATGGTCAGGGACAAAACACATTAGCCAGTAAAAAAGAGTACCAGTACATCCAGACAAAATGTGCTGATCCAACGGCTCCTGCTGTGATGCAATGGTATATGAATCCCATTGGGGCACTGCAGTCAATCCTGGGAGTTGCCAGCCGCGTCAATCCGCAAGTGGGGATGGTTCAGGGTTTTCTTCCTGCATTGGGGATTACCAATCTGAAAGCAGTGGGGGGATCAACTTATCTTGCCACGAAAAATTATGATTCCATTTCTAAATCATTTACCTATGTCGAAATGCCGACCTCCGGTATTATCGATATGTTTAAGTGCCCGGCTGTTGCTCAGCAACCACCCGTCTGGGTATCAGACAAAGTTTCAACCTACTACTCGATCAACTGGAGCATCAGCGGTGCTTATGATTCGATTGAAACCTTGTTTGATGGTTTTCAAGGACGACCGGGCGCACTGGCAGCAATCATTGATCAGATGGCTGACAAACCCGAAGGTCCCAAAATTCACATCAAAAAAGATATTGTTGATAACATGAGTGGCCGAATTCAGGTCGCCACTGAAATGATTGAAGGCGAACAATTGGACCTGACGAAAATGTCTGGCCAGTTTACCGTGGCGTTCGGTCTGAAAAACTCTGATGCATTCCAGAAAGTCGTTGCCTCTCTGACTGCCAGAGATGACTTCCCTGGCCAGACACGCGAATTTCAGGGAACGACACTCTACGAAGTTCCTGGAGCAATCCTGAGCTCTCCTACCGATGCAGCATTCTGTATCGCAGAAAACCAGCTCTTCATTGCCAATGATGTCAAGCAGATCGAAAATGTATTACGCAAAGACCGTGGCGTTGGTTCACTGGTCAATAGTGATAACTACAAGCGAATTTCAGAGAACTTCCCTGAAAAGACCTCGATCATCACTTACCAGAATTCCGACGCACAGGTTCATGCTCTCTATGAATTGATGAGAAAAAATGACAACAACGTCGATCTGCAAGGGCTTGATTTATCGAAGTTGCCTTCATTCGAAGTGATTCAAAAATATTTACCGATTTCAGGTGGATACACAGTGCCCGATGATCAAGGGTTCTTCACTTCTACATTTGGCATTAAAAAATCAGAAAAGTAATCAGCTTTTCATCGCTTAGTTGAGATACAAAACCCGGTGAGGCCGCTCACCGGGTTTTTTCGTTTTAGCTCGCCTTTTGACAATTTAGCCAATACTTTCCAAAGAATTCTGTGTTTAATACTCTAACAGTAGACTTATTAATCAGGTTTCTGGTCCTGTTTTGATCTCAGCATTCCCACGAAAGGGGCTGTAATGAAACGTTCTTACCCGTTTTTAGCCTTGTTGGCCCTGCTTGGCCTTTCTGTCAATCCGCTCTCCGCAGCGCCGGAGGATGCAGAGTCGGCCTCGCAGAGCATCTTTCAGCAACTTGACAAAAACTCAGATGGAACAGTCACTGCGGAAGAAGTACCGGAGGATAAAGAACGGTTCTTTGATCATCTGATTCGCAAGGGAGACCAGAACAAAGACGGAAAACTGTCAAAGGACGAATTCGAAGCAGGGCTAAAAAAAGAAGAACAGAAATTTCCAGCAGGCGAAGGCCTCAATCGTAATCGGGGGCCCCGCAACTTTGACTATAAAATGTTCCTGAGTCGTCTGGACCGTAATGGTGACAAGAAAATTTCTAAAGAGGAACTTCCCGAACCGTTACGGGCACGAATGGAACCGTTGTTTGAACGCTTAAATAAAGAGGAAATTTCACTGGACGAATTTGAGAAATTCGGAATTCGGTTCAGAGGAGGCAGACCACCTGGAAATCCTTCTCCCAAGCCGGGAGAGATGTCGGAAGGTGCACAGCGGTTTTTCAATATGCTGGATACCAATAAGGACGGGAAACTCACCTTGGACGAAGCCCCCGATCGCGGTAAACGGATCTTGAAAAGCATCCTGGAGAAATCCGGAAAAGGGAACAATGCAGAACTGACGAAAGAGGAATTTCAAAAAGGGCTGGCAGCCTTTCGTCCCGATCAACGACGTCCCGGTCGCGAAGGCGACAAAGAAATGAAACGTCCGGAGATGAGAAAGGATGCTGAAAACCGTCCCACTCGTTCTTCAAGCCGTTCGCCAAAGCGTAGTGAATTGCCGGAAGGTGCACAGCGATTTTTCGAAAGGTTGGACACGAATAAAGATGGTAAACTTACACTCGATGAGGCTCCTGTAAGAGGAAAACTTTTTGTTCGCCAACTTTTGGACAAATCAGGAAAAGGCGCGGATGATGAACTGACGATGGAAGAATTCAAGGGCGAGTTCACTTCGTTCCGCCCTGACCAACGTCGTCCTGGCCGTGAAAACGAGAAAGAAATGAAAGGTCGGACAATGCGCGCCCCCCAAATACGTGATCAAGCGAAAAACCAGCCGAGTGAGCCATCCAGGCGGCGTCCCGGTTCCAATTTCTTTCAAACGGTTGACCTGGATAACGATGGAAAACTGAGCAAATACGAGTTAAATCAAATTGATCGCGTCTTTGATAGACTGGATCGAAATCGGAATGGATATCTCGAAATTGATGAGGTCGTGGGGCAAAGGCGAGGTAGAATCAATCCCATTCGTATTGAGTATGGACAGCAAAAATTGAAGCTAAAAACTGAGACTGAGGGGAAAAAAGCATCGGAGTAAAATAGCTACCGATTGATTTCCAGTCAAGATTTGAGTTCCTCAGAGGCAGTCTGCTCTACCAGCGTTGGACTGCCTTTTTCTTTTTGCAGATGCTGTACCCAGGCAGGCGGCAGATTGAACCAGACCCAGTCGGTTTGAATACGGTACAAGCTGGTGTAATGACGCATAATGTCATCAATCTGTCGAATCCGCTGATTCTCTTCACCCCGCGAAATCACTTTCCGTACAGGCCGCACATACATATATTCAAAATACGACAAGACGCCGCCCGGCTTGAGCAGACGGAAATAGGATTCGAAGATCTCCCCCACCAGATCCGTGGGAAAATTATTCAGTGGCAAACCGGAAACAATATAATCGTATTCTTCGCCCGCACCATATTCCTGCAACGGGCAATTATGGATCGACGTCTGATCCTTGATCTCCCGAAAGCCCTGTTCGCGATCAAAGCGTTTATGCAGAATCTCGACAAACTTATCATTCAATTCTACCAGGTCCAGTTGGTCTCCCGGCCGAATCTGTTTGACGATCTGCCTGGTCACAGCCCCTGTCCCCGGACCAATCTCCAACACTTTCTTTGACCCATCATGCTGCCTCATCGGTCCCGCCATATCGCTTGCCAGGAAACGGCTGCTGGGGGCAATTGCACCGGTGGTTTCAAATGTCGTACGAAACTGTTTGAAAAATTCCAGATAGTGTGACACGGTAATGGTTCCTGGTATGTAATCAAAACAACGGGAATAATTTGAAACCGGCATCGGCTAAAGTGCGTTCCGTCGCGCGTCGCCAATCTGTATAGCCTGACTTTTTATGTCGACTCCGACGGCTGCGCTCCACGCCGACAACAACTGATTAAAAACAGGCCCTGGAACGCCACCCGAAATTGGTGTTTCGCCGAAACGAGTCACAGGCATCAGACAATACCCGGTCGAAGACGTCAATGCTTCGTCGGCTTCAAGAATGGCATTTGACGAAATATCTGTTTCTTCATAGCGAAGTCTTAATTGTTTCGCTAATCGGATCACCATTTGCTGACTGATTCCTCCCAGCACATGCTCCGGGCGGGGGGACACGATGACATTCTCTTTCACGAGATAGAAGTTCCCAATTGTGGTTTCCGCGACAAATCCTGATGCATCAAATAATAGTGCGCTGGCCTGGGTCTCTTGCTGGCGAACCAGTTTGTCAGCGCGATATAGATGAATGCGGCTGCGCGACTTGACCCGGGGATCAAATACCGCTGCATTCAGCTGTTGCACTTCGGATTTCACTAAATGTTGACCGGTAGTATATTTTTGATCCCAAAGCTCAAACGCCAGAGGAAAAGTATGCACGCAAATCGTCGGTGTACGGCAGGTCTCCTGTTCTGCCAACCCCAGGTAAGGCAGATTCTGGCCGGCAGTCAGGAAAATCGTCAAACCCAGATCCTGATCTGCCGGTAGCAATGCTGCATTGTTTTCGACCAGACGCTCACTGATTTGCTTGAGTTCCGACTTTGACAGAGGAGACTCAATACAAACATAGTCCAGCGCCGCGTAGAGACGGTCCAGATGTGCTTCCAGCATAAAGGGGCGATGCGCGAAGGTGCGTATCATCTCAGTCACCGCAGCGCCGTACACAATTCCCAGGTCAGTAACTGACAGCTTGGCTTCTGAAAAAGGGATCAAGACGCCATTGAGGTACGCCAGTGGTTCAGTCATTTCGGAAATTTCATCACAAGAGGAGAATTCGTTAAAACGAATAGATCGAATCGCATCGACAAGTCGATTTAGTAACCAGAATACACTGGATACGAATAAACGGGGACAGGCGTCTGGTACTGTGGATACTGTGAATTCAAATAAGGCCGTCTACCATAAAGTCGGACCTGCAAGTACATGAAATTGGACACCATCCGACAGCCGAGTGGAAATGCGGAATAATCACAGCGGCGGTGCAACTCCTGTCGAAACTGCAAATCACAATACCGTCGACTGATACCCGGAATTTCATAACATCGATCATGCTGATAGCAGCTTCCCCGAAAATCGGCGCCCATGAATCCCTGAGGCGTTAAATACTGTAAGAGCGGTGCACCATCTGGCCCACAGGGATAGCCCCATCCCTGGGCATAAACGGCTCTTTGATTATCTGCAGTCAGCAACAGCCAAAGCGCCAGAAAGAGTATCGGTAGTTTGAATTTCATGTGAGAACTCGCTTTAACATCTGAAAATTAGTCGACTGACACCGAAATGAGGAGCGGGGCAGGTGCTGATGTCGATTCTTACGATTTTCCCTACTTGGCGTGTGAATCGCAAGTTTCTTTTATCACCTCTCTTTAAATCCCACACAAAAGACCAACTCGGGGTAATTGTTCTCAAAAAAATGAACCAGTGGTATGACTTCTGAGTCAGAGCTCGATATACTGCCAAGGAGAAATATTGTGCTAACTTGAGATCTGGCAATCATTTTTTTACGATTTCCAGTAGTCGATTGTGAATCAAAATACGAATCCGAACTGAGAGCTAGAGGAATTGAATAATATGGCGATACCAGCAATTCAACCAGGAACAACGAAAGTCGGCTGGATTGGAACAGGGGTAATGGGTGCCAGCATGGTTGGACACCTGATGGACGCCGGTTTTTCCGCCACAGTTTACAATCGTAGTAAATCAAAAGCAGAGCCGCTTATTAAAAAAGGTGCTAACTGGGCCGATTCTCCGAAAGCGGTCGCTGAAGCATCCGATGTCATCTTCTCCATTGTCGGGTTTCCTGCTGATGTAAGAGAAGTGCTTTTGGGTGAGCAGGGGGCATTAGCCGGAGCCTCTGCGGATAAAATTCTGGTCGACATGACGACCAGCGATCCCTCATTAGCCGTCGAAGTTGCTGAAGCCGCATCTGCCAAGGGAGTCTATAGCGTTGATGCCCCTGTTTCTGGTGGAGACGTCGGCGCCAAAAACGGCACCTTGTCCATCATGATTGGCGGAGAGCAGGCCGTGGTTGAGGCACTGAAACCCTGCTGGGATGCGATGGGTAAAACCATTGTATATCAGGGTGAAGCGGGATCTGGTCAGCACACGAAAATGGTGAATCAAATTCTGATTGCCACCAATATGATCGGTGTCTGCGAAGCCCTGTTATATGGCTACAAAGCAGGACTGGATCTGCCCACCGTTCTGGAATCTGTTGGCAGTGGTGCCGCAGGCAGCTGGTCACTTTCAAATCTGGGTCCGCGTATTATGGATAATAATTTCGATCCGGGATTCTTTGTGGAACACTTTATTAAAGATATGGGCATCGCACTGGCAGAAGCGAAAGCGATGAACCTGAGTCTGCCTGGCCTGGCATTAGGTCACCAGTTGTATCTGGCGGTTCAGGCTCAGGGACATGGTCGCGATGGAACCCATGCCCTTCAGCTGGCACTGGCGTCTTTATCCAATGTCGACTGGGAAAATCGTTCCTGATTGAAAGCGGATTATCAACTAGAAAAAGATTATAGATCTGGTCGAACAGGACTGACCAGTCGAATTTGTTTTGAGGTAGAATAAGCATGTCTAATCAAAGTGACCTTTTTGCAGGTCTTGCGGTGGCAATGATCACCCCTTTTAAGAATGGTGAAATCGACGAAGCAGGCCTCTGTGCCTTGGTCGACTACCATATTGAAGAAGGGACTGATACCTTGTGCCCCGTCGGAACAACCGGTGAATCGCCGACACTCTCCCACGATGAACATAAGCAGGTAATTTCGATTGTTTGTAAGCATGCTGCTGGCCGGATTAAGGTCATGGCGGGGACCGGCTCCAACAGCACCCGTGAAGCCATCGAACTGACCAAATACGCCCAGGGAGCAGGTGCCGATGGAGCACTGCATGTTGCTCCGTACTATAACAAGCCGACCCAGGAAGGCTTCTTCCAGCATTACAAAGCCATCGCAGAATCGGTTGAGATCCCGATTGTGATTTACAATATTCCGGGTCGAACTGCCAAGAATATCGAGCCTGAAACGATCATTCAGTTAGCGGACATCCCTAACATCGTCGCAGTCAAAGAATCGACCGGTTCTATGGATCAGGCATCACACATTCTCTCTGCCTGCGATCTGGCCGTGCTATCAGGCGACGACAGCCTGACCCTGCCACTGATGGCTCTCGGGGGGAAAGGCGTTGTTTCGGTTGTCGGAAACATCGTCCCCGGCGACGTCAAAAGCATGGTGAATGCCTTCAATGCCGGCGATTTGAACCTGGCGCGCGAATGGCACTTTAAACTGTTCACGCTCTGCCGCAACCTGCTGGGGCTGGCCACAAACCCGATTCCAATCAAAGCTGCCATGCAGCTCTTGGGCCGCGATAACGGCGAAGTCAGACTTCCGATGACGCCACTTGACAGTGCTTCGATCAAAGTTCTGGAAAAAACACTAAAAGATTACGGTCTACTGTAATCGGTTCGCTGCTGAGTCTTCCGGCGTCGGCTGGGTAAAATGCCTGTCACTCCTGGCTGAGAGTCATCAGAAAAGAATTTCAAGTCAGATATGTTCCCCATTTGAAAGAGGTATCGCTAGTGATATTTGGTTTTGGAAAATCCCGGGAAGAAGAGGATGATGAATTCGAAGAGGAAATCGAGCCGGTCTCCTTCCAAGGCGCTTTAAATGGTCAACCAGCAAACCTGAAAGACAATGCACGACTTGTAAAAGCAGGCCTGATGGCTGCTAAGGATATTGTCACTGACGGTCTTGCTCTGCGTGCTGAACTGATTCGGTTTGAGCCCAAAGGGGAACGATATCAGGTTGCTTTTTATATCGATGGAGTTGCGAGCCCGGGGCCCAAACTGTCGAAGCAGCAGGGTATGGCTGTCGTCCAGGTAATCAAGTTACTGTCGGGCCTGAATATTCAGGAACGCAAACGCCCTCAATCCGGAGGCGTTCTGGCGGAACTCGAAGAAGTTCCCTACCAGCTCCGTGTTTCTACATCCGCTACACCGGGCGGAGAACGCTTAGCCCTTAAAGCGATCAATATGAACCAGCCATTAGATCGCGCTGATGACATTGGTATTACCGAAGAGATGCGGGAGCGCATTCGTGAGCTTAGCAAAGGCCGTCACGGTTTGATCCTGGTCAGCGGGGCTCCCAGTTCCGGCACCACGACGACAACGGTGGGGGTTGTGCGTTCTGTCGATGCATACCAATACACCATCTTTGCGCTGGCAGATCCGGAACACCGTGAACTGAGCCATATCGCAACACTGGACGAAAAAGAAGGGGATACGTTTGACGATGAACTGCGTCGCATCATCCGCATGGAAGCAGACATCATTTACCTGAACCCTATAACAGATGAAGCGTACGTCGGCAGTATTCTGAATGTTGCAGATGAAATCACCATGATCGCTGAAATTTCAGCCAAAGACGCGGTCACCGGCTTGCTCAAATTCTGTAAATTGGCTGGTAGTGTGGAAAAAGGCGTTAATGCACTTCGCTGTGTGGTTGGTCATAAACTGATTCGCACGCTGTGTGATGAATGCAAAGAAGCATTCCGGCCGAATCCCAAACTCATCGCGAAAATGGGCCTGCCTAAGACCACCAAAATGCTATATCGGCCTCCGCGTCAAACTGTTGACGAAGAAGGAAACGAAATCGAACCCTGCGAGAAATGCGATGGGTTGGGGTACTACGGACGTACCTTGATGCTGGAACTGATTGAGATGACTGACGAAATGAAAAAACTCATCATCAGTGATCCCGATCCGGCAAAAATCAAAACCTACGCCAAAAAAGCAGGAATGCCCGGCTTCCAGCAGGATGGAATACGCCTGGTCGCTGAAGGCAAAGTCTCACTCGACGAATTACAGCGTGCCTTTAAATCATAGGCGAACTGTTTTCAGATATGAGATTGTCCGATTAATATTGGCGTCAGACAACACTGCTGTTACGATCCGTCACGAAACTGACAGTCTTTTCAGGAGCTGACGATCAATGGCTTATTTACCCCACGCCAAACGGACTGGTATTTGTCTGGGACTGCTGCTTCTTTTTGGTTGCACATCCGAATCGGAACCGATCCTGGAACTCTCTCCGTCCGTGACTTTGATCAGTAACGGAAATCCGACTGAAGTCTATCCAATCAGTCCCGAAGAGCAGCAAAAACTGCTGGAGGAAATGTTAAAATACCAGCAGGAGAAGAAACGGTCTACAAGACCTTAGTCTCCCGTGATTCCCCCTAAGTTACCATTCGAGCTTCTCTACCGACTCAGATAGTGTTCATGCACTCCACCTCTGCCATATCTATGCCCTGCGGACTTTCTTTATACAAAATATTGTCCGATTAGGCAGAATGTACCGAAGATTCCGGTTTTAAGTGTCGATAAACCTAATACACACATTGCACTCATGTGTGGCCTTGTGTGTGACTTCCCGAACAAGTCACTGGATTCAGTATAAGGACAGACTGATCCCAAGGTATTCCCGGCTCCTGTCTTATCCTGTTTACACAAATCTCCCCAACAGGTGCCTTTCGACAACTTTCAATTCCGAGGAAAATCATGGTCATTCGCCAGTTTAAAAATTGGTCAAGTGTAGGAGTTCTGGGTTTAGCATTAATCGGACTAACCAGCACCGGTTGCCAATCCAGCATCGGCGGCCAGACGCTGCCTTCTGCCTATTACCTCAATGATGATGTTCAGTTCTATCCAGCCGGCCCTGAAGAACAGCTTTACAACCAGCGTGAAGTTCTGGAACAATACAAACTGGAGCGAAAGCTTCAAGAGGATCAATAAAATCCTTAACTTATCAAATTAGAACAGGCACGCTGTTTGAAACGTGTGCCTGTTTCTTTTTTCTTGCCCTCAATAAGACAGGGGGGACTCCTTTCGCGTTCTCTATTGCAGTCTCATGCGCTGGAATTACATGGACTGCATGCGAAAGGAAATTAGCCGGGCACGGAGAACGGGACTCTCGCCCGGCTTTTTTACGTACCAGTTTAAATCAGGCTACCTAGTGGAGTGTCATTTTTAAATTTTGGGTTGATCGATATCACGAGAGTGCGACAACGGAGCACGCCCCCCAACCCTCAATTCCTAGCTTGACAAAGCACTAGAGCTGCTTTGACATCTTATCTGCCAAGCGGGTAAGTGCCGGGCTGACGTCTGTTGGCTTCAGATGCACGTTGATTACGCTCAAACTGTCCCTATTCGCTAACGCTGCTTTGATGGCTTTTTCCAGATCACCTTCCGTGCTGACCTCAAAGCCCCAGCCCCCACCAATCAGGTCGGTGATGTTATGATATTTCCAGTCTGGGATATCATTAAACGGGCCTTCCTGCAGGAACCGCTCGGTTGTATAGCCTTTGTTATTCAAAACAATGACAATTGGATTGTAACCCAGCTTGAGCGCCGTTGAGAGCTCAAGGCAAGTCATCTGGAACGCCCCATCGCCAACAAGGACAATCGGTCGCAGATCCGGATTGGCCACCTGCGCCCCAATCGAAGCCGGGATTGCAAACCCCATCGACGTATAATAGGCAGGACTCAGGAACTTCGTATGCGTACTGATCATCAAATCAACGGCGCCGAACAGACAGTCTCCCACATCGGTAACTACAACCGTGTGGTCGCCTAGAATTTGATTGATACTTTCAAACAAGTGTTTTGTGGTGATCGGCTGGGAAGGTTTCACCTGAAACTCCACAGGCTGAGGGCGCACATTGTCCGGAATTTTACGCACGACCACCTTCATTTTCTGCTTGCCCAACTCCTTGACAAAATCAGAGAACACCACATCGTGGAAGTGATGATAACTGATCCTCAGCTTTTCGCTGGTCGCATAAATGCACTTACCGGGGTCCAGGTGAGCCGTATAAATACCCAGGTTGATGTCCGTCATGAACGTGCCGAGCAGAATCACGCAGTCACTCTCTTCGACATATCGCTGGACCTCATTGCGCCCCATTGCCCCTTCATAAACGCCCAAATACAGCGGGTGAGACTCACTTACGACCGACTTACCCAGAATCGTCGCACACATGGGAATCTTGTTTTTCTCGACAAACTTCAATACCTCTTCCCGCAAGCCGAAGCGATGCACTTCGACGCCTGCAATAACCACTGGTTTTTTGCTCGCCTGAATTAACTTCTTCGCTTCCGCCAATGACTCACGCAACGCGTTTTCATCACTGATCGGTTGCCGATCATCGGGAAGATGTGGAATCACGGCTTTCTTGTGAACACAATCACGAGGAAGCTCCAGGTAGACGGGACGTTTATACCTGACACAAGCTTCCAGGCAACGGTCAATCTCCTGAAAGGCTGTCAGGGGATCATCAAGCAAGGCGGTGGCTACCGTGATCTTTTCGAAGACATCCCGCTGCGTGTGAAAGTCTTTTACGCGATGGTGGAGCAGGGGATCGGTTTCCCGTTCTTCCATTCCCGGCGCACCGCTAATGACTACAACAGGTGACTTTTCAGCATAGGCACCGGCGATCGAATTACACAAACTCAATCCGCCTACACAGTAAGTGACACACACGGCTCCCAACCCATTGACGCGTGCATAACCATCGGCAGCATAACCGGCATTGTCTTCTCGTGTTGTTCCTACAACCTTAATCGGACTCTCTTCAAGCATCCCGTAAAACTGCAGGACAAAGTCCCCCGGTATGCCGAACATCTCGTTGATCCCATAGTCCTGCAAACGCTGAATGAGATAGCTGCCAATCGTGGGAACCTTACCATTATCCTTCGTAGAGGTACGTTTGGGACTTTTTTTCGTTGCAGCACGCGACTTTGCAGCACCTGACTTGGACTTGGATGTTGTTTTTCGAGCCGCCATATCAACCCCTTCCTTGCAGAACTAAAATCACCGTAAATACTGTATATGACTTCATATAGTCATTATAACACGATAAACGGTTTGATTAAGGGCAGATTTCGTAAGTCATTGTTTTACATGATGATACAACACAAGAATCGCATTACGGCAGCAGAATTCATGAAATTAGCGACGGATCAGCTTTCGAATCCCACGCCGCTCGGCATGCTTTAGCGGCTCAACATCCTGATCTGGAACGGATTGAGGCAAGACCGGCTCACTTCCAAATTGCCCCCAGTAACTGTTCAACAGGCGATAGCAGTCCAGATACCGCTCGGAATCCCAGGCAAACGAAAGGGTCGAGACAAGCTTTGTTAACTGCCTGTCGTCTTCGGGAGAAATCTGATGAATCTGCAGATCGACATCATCAATCCACAATTTCTCAGCCCCCAGTTTTTCAATCAGAATATGGGCATTCGTAATCTGCTGAGATGGGATATCCTTCACCCGAAACAGATATTTTCGCCACTGCTGATCCACTGAAATAATCGCCGATTGAACTTTGAGTTTTCCATTCTGCTCTGCTTCTAATGCAATCCGAACCTGCATATCTTTCGAATTGGTTTTCATCCAGACGCTCATATTCAAATAACGGCAATCTTGCAGCGGAATCGCATTTGTCTTGAGAGAATTATTTCCCGCTGTTCGATCCAAGAGCAAAGACGCCTTTCCGGAATGCGACTGAGTTTGATCCAGATTCCAGGAATGCGGCTTCTGCCCTTTCGATTCCCAGCCAGCCAGAATGTAATCACGGGATTGCGATCCTTCAAAGCCCGCTTGCAACACAACAGCAGTAGCGTCATTCATCGACTGATGCAACTTGATCAAACTGCGTTTCTTTTGATCAATCATCGCCTGCAAACGCACCAGGTTCTGGCTTGCTACTTTTGAGCCAACCGAAATGATTTGAACCTGGGAATCCTGAACTTCAAACGCCTGAAAATCAAAGGCTGCTAATTCAACCGAATGACTCACATGCCCCTGTGCCGACTTGATCGTGTCGACTTGACTTCCGCTTGCCAGATGAATTACCGGCTTACCTGAAGGCACATTCAGTTCAACCGTGACTTGACTGGCATATGGAAAATCATTGACCAGATAGTAAAATGTTTTGTTTTTCCCACGTGACAATCGGGCAACAACAGGCTGTTTTGCTACCTGAATTGTTTGAAAGGGTCTTGCCGGCAATTGCTGCAACTGGGTACGGATTGAACGAGTCACCTGCTCCTGCCCAAAAGGAATCGTCCAGCCACCATCGAAGACAAGATAAGGATCCTGTTGTGCAATCGAATGCACATAACGCATCCGATTTGAGATGCCGACAGGTGATGCTTGTGAGACGAGCCAGGTAAAGGCAGGTTGCCACGGAGAAAGTGAGTCAAACTCAGAAATACGAACTTCCACCGGATGGTGATAGTACAAAGTGCCATTGACGCGTGTTTTAAAAGCATCATCAACGGTTGGATGCGTATTGAGAATATGTGCAGCTGACATTTTTTCCTGCGCGGAATAATACTGCTTTGGTCGCAAAACGACACCATTACTGATTTGATCATAGCTGGAAAAATCAAGTCCCATTTCCATTAAAACCGGTTGAATCTGTCCCCCCGCTTTCAATGAAGAAATCACATCACCGGCTTTACTCCGTGATGGCAGCAGCTCTCTGGCAGCAAACACAATCTTTGCATCAGGACGTGCCTTTAACAGTATTTCGGCCAGTCGCTGGTGCAACCCCTTAATCTTCTGACACCGCCATTGTGTCCACTGTGGGAATGCCGATGTGGTTAAATACTGATACCGTTTTTCATATTTCTGTACCCCGGAAGCGACAGGAACTTTAACGCCTGTCTCTTTTTCAAACTGAGAAACCGTAAAATCATCATAGCCCCAGTCCAATCCCGGCAGCTGGAGATAGCCATTCAGACTCAATTGAATCGCCACGCCTTGAAAGGAAGCATGTTTGCTGTAACGTGTTACCAATTCCTCGAAAATACAGGCGATCTCATCCTGAACTCGGGGATGCAGGGGATTGTAATAAGGGGCTTGTCCTCGGGGTGCCCCCTTGGAGTGCCTCCAGGTCTGTCCGTGTTGATTCACCAGTTCAACTCCGACCGCTTGTTCTGAATCATCCTGAATCGTCTGCTCCAAGCCTGCTAAAATCGAAGAGAACTGCAACTCGGGCATTAAGGTCAACCGCTCGCGGTCAAAAATCTGATACAGCAGTTCCAGCACATCTTTTTGTTGAATGTCCTGACCAGTGGAATGATACACACCGGAATCATAACGGGGAGTCGGCGACAGATATTTTGAAGGATAAATCGCGCTTCCGTCAGCAGAAACTGATAACAAAACACTGTTAAAATGATGGTACTTCAAATAAAAAGCCAAACGATTGCCGGCCTCATAAAATGTTTGCCAGTCATCCAGACTACGATTACTACTCTGATCCAAGGCCTGAGACGCACCAAAGATTTCCGGTAACAATGGTTTTTGCAAATACGGGCCTACCAGTCGTTTGTTTTCTCGACCGGAATCTGCTGAATCCTTTCGACCTGCTTCCGAAATGGGCAATTCATAAACCTGCACCTGCAGCACCTCTGGCGCGACTTGAGTTCCCAGACTATGAAATAAAAGAATCGGATTATCGACTTTCGGCCAAAACAGCACTTCCGTTTGATACTCCCCAGACTGAGTCTCAGACGACGATACCAGCTCAGTTCCTGAGAGATACACTCCGGAGTCCACTCCGACTGGCACCAACTGGCCGGATGCATCCGGCTCCAGAATACTAAACCCAACATGAGCCTGAGGCCGACGGGGGTAGCTGATCACCAGCCTATGAGGCCGCCCTCGATGATTCAATTTTAAATGATATGCTGACCAGGGAGGGGAAAGACTTGCCGGATTGCCTGTATTCGCTCCCGCTTTAAATAGTGACTTGAACGAATTGCGGATTCGCTGGCGGGGTCGTCGGGTGACGAGCGCGTGATGATTCTGGATCCCCTCCAGCTCTATTTCATCTACGAGCACTTGCCCCTCGTGATGAGAGGCACTTTGATCAAACTGTTTTGTTTCACTTGAGAGCACAATAAACTGAGCAACCGCTTCATGCTCATCGCCCATCCTGACGACCAAATCATAAACTCCTTCCGCAGGCGCTTCGACAATCAACGGAACCCCCAGCTTCAAAAGCTCATTTTGGCCCTGAGGTAAGACGGGTTTGGAACCTGAGGCAATCAACTCTCGCGTACGAGACCGATGCAGAGACCACTGAAGCTCCGCTCCAACCGCTTCTCCTGAAGTCATCAAATACTTCGGAAATGCCTGAATTTGAATCTGTTCGCCCGGTGCAAATACCAGATGGGGACGATCGATCTTCAAAGCAAAGGAATCACCAGGGGCTTGCTGTACTACCAGCTGTGTTCCTGTTGGAGGAACCGGTAGAATTATTTTTTGCTCCAGAATTTCCTGCAGCTGAAACTGATGCTTGACCTGAATGCGTGGATCATTCCGATCCTGCATCAGCACTTGTAACCGGGTCGACAGAGTGCCGCGAATCTGAAATTCCATACTATTAAACACACGGCTGGCACGAGGTTGATAAACGACTTTTCCATCAACGTGCGACACTACGGCTGCTTCATCCGCATCAACGCCTAGAGAACTCACAGAGACAAACTCGCCACCAGTTAATGCGAACCGGGCATTCCAGAGCCGGGGAGTTTGTTCTCCCCATTCAATACGCAATTTGACTGAAACCGGCGGGTCGGGTGCAGCCCAGGCAAAAGCGACTGCCTGCACACAATACAAAAACATGATCGAGGTCAGTATCTGAATACGATTCACAGAAAACCCGCTATTCCATACCAGAAAAATCAGGTATTTAAGATCGAACGAAAGCCAAAGGAGAGAAATTGAAAGGCGCCAAAACAGGCATTGCGAAATGAGCTTTGAAGTGAAGTCCGAGAGTATAGTTATTTTCGATAATCAGCCAAGGCCAATTATTTTTATGAGAACTTACTCAAAATCAGCCCTGATTTTCGGAGAATCCTCTTGACCTAAACCCCGAAAAATGCAAAAAAACGCATCCTCTCTCAGGCAGCTTACTTTTAACTCTCAATATAAAGTGAGTTGCAGATAGTTCAATATTTGACCTCAAGGTAAATCAAGCTGATTTTCCTGAAAATCAATATTGCAACAACAAATCCTCGTTCCTCTCAAATCCAATACCTACCTGGACTGATCATGATGTTAAAAAACGGTTTCTCTCTGGTAAGCGGCATTTTACTCCTCACACTGATGACCGGTTGTGCTTCCCTGGTCGAAACACAAACCATCGAACAGTTTGCCAAAGCGATCGAAAATGAGGATATCAAAACGCTGAAACATCACAGTACGATGAAATTTTCGAAAGTAGCTTTGAGAAACCCGTCTTCTATGGATGATTTGAAAATCCTGAAAATTCCGACAGGAGAAACCACTGTCGTCGAAATCAAAGACGTCTCTGAGAATCACAAAAAAGTGGTTGTTGAAGTTGGTAAAAACAAAAAGAAACTGCTATACGATCTCAAAAAAGTAACCAAGACTGGTGAGTGGGTCGTTGATGATCTTTATATCAACCAGAAACAGAAAAACCTGAACGTCATGAAATCGGTTACCGAGCAGATGGATCTGCTGTTAACCGTGCGTGAATTCGTCGAAGCCTGGGAAACCGGAAATCGAGACGACATCCTGGCGACAACTGATGGTGAATTTAAAGAAGACCTTGATCAGCTGCATCCGGGGTTCCTGGCAAAGCTCGCCAGGAAGGTTGCCGGCGAATCGCGTAAGTCTAAAAAACAGCGTCCTGATGCCCAACTGGACAAAGATATCGCCATTGTCACACTGCCACGTCGCTCAGGCCAGATGGTCATTTCCATGAAACTGAAAGAAGGAAAATGGAAGGCGACCGATGTTGCTGTCGAATCAAAGTCTGATGGAAAACACCTGAATTCAGCCCACAAACAGGCCAAAATGCTATTAACCATCAGCAATTTTCTTGACGCGTACAATCAGAACGACAAAGAGAAGCTCAAAAAATATACCGACAGTAAGTTCTATCGCGGCAGTCTGGATTTCGGAGACCTGACAATTGCACCATTACCACATGCTGATGAGGCTGCAGCCGACTACGAGCTGAAGATCGAAGGTAATCTTGCCAACTTTGTCACACACATTCAGGGAAAAATGGTTAACCTGTCTGTCATTAAAATTGAGTCTGATGAAATTGATATTCCTGATAAGTATCTCGTAGAAGAAGTCACGCTGTTCCAGGATCAGGGGAATCAGCAAATTACTTTGACTTCACTATTCTCTGCACGTGCTATTGCCCAATTATTTAGTGAAGCACTCTCAAATCGGGATCTCACGATCCTTGACTTCAGTTCAACACCGGACTTTTCCGCACGGGTTTGGAAAAAAGTAGTGCCCAAACTAGTCGCACAGTTGCCGGTACAGGATATCACTGAGCCCGGTTTTAGCATTTTAGATATCAACTTTAATGGAGCTGTCACAAAAGTCTCAGCAAGACAGGGGAACCTTCCGATCACTTATATCCTGCGGGAACACTTGGGTAAGCTGTTAGTCGATGATGTTCTGGTGGACCTGAAAGGCAGACCCAGTTCCATCAAAGAGACTCTGGAGTTGATGGTTCAGGTACAAAATTATGCCTACTACATGCACGAGGATAACATCCGCAACCTGCAACGCTATTCGTCACGCGATTTTAATGAGCTGGTCTGGCGCCAGGTAGCCCAGGTTCCTCAGACTTCGTTTGAGATCCCCGAACTATTGATGTCAAAGCTGACAAGCCTGGAGCGAAATGACAACGATGGATACGCACGGATTCAACTGGGTACGAATCAGCGAGGAGTGACCGTGATTCTACAAAAACAATACGATCAGTTCGTGATTGATGATATCATGGTGAATTCCGACAAGGTTGCATCCAATTATGTCTCAGCGAAAAAAGAATTGCGATTAGCCATGGCCGCCACTCCCGGAATGCTTCGACAACCAGCCGTTCAAGCAACCTATACTATTTCCAACAAGACTGAAGTAGAGAAACCAGCAGTCCCCGTAATTGAGCCTGCGGCTTTTGAACTACCTCAACAGGAGCCTTAAAAAGGATCAATCGGGCCTTCTTCGTTCCCCGAACTCAGATATCGAATATGCTTGTGGATACCGACGTTGACACTTTGATACCGGGATTTCAAATGCCCGGTATCAAACAGATCTTCCCGTAAGATTTCCAGATCGTCTGAACCAATGGCATTGTCAAAGATCCTGGAAAGATAGTTGACCCCCAGTTTCGAAGGTTGATATCGGTGTTCGTCATAAAAAGAAGGATGTAACAAGCGTGGATGAATTCCGCGCCAGGAGTCTCTAAGGGCGTTTCCATTAATCGAACTGACATGAAACCCCTGTTGTTCATTCCACTGTAGAATGGCCACATAGTTGTTTTGACGCTGGACGAGCAGATCAACGGCCTTTCCCCCCAGTTGTGTTGCATAATATCGATCAAAGCGAATCGGCCGCCCGCCACGTTGTGTATGACCGATTTTACGTGTGAAGGTAGCTGCCGCAGCCTGTTCATGCCGCTTACGTGAAACAAAATAATGGTCGCCCATCGAATCCACGAGCATATTCTGGAGCACTTCCGCAGCCCCGCTGAAAATGATATTCCCTGCCGGGTCAACACTCTGGGAAATATCACCTAACCGCTTTCCATCCTGATCACGTAGCCCTTCGCCGATCACAATCACGACATTTTTCTGTGCATCATAGAGGTCGCGCACGCGGCGTTCAAACCGTTCATAATCTAAGGGAATTTCCGGGATCAGAATAATATCGGGTTGACCATAGGCGGCTCCCAATGCAAGATAGCCTGACTCTCTTCCCATCACTTCGACAATGGCAATCCGGCGATGGCTTTCCGCCGTGGTTCGAATGCGTTGAACGCCCTGGACGCAGACATAGACTGCTGTGGCGTATCCCGGAGTCGCGAAGTTCACGATATCTTCCAGATCCAGATCCTGCTTGCTCGGAAGCTTCCGAAATTTTTCCTTTTTACTTTCCGGATCGACTTCACGTACCCATTCGTTCGGCTCGTCCAGATAGTTCAAACCCAGATCGTTGTCGATTGTTTTCGGCGCCAGCACACACGGCATGAACTGCGAAATGGGCTGCATCCCGTTCAGAGTGCCATCACCGCCAATACAGATCAAACCTTCGATGCCTAATTGATCAAGACGCTTCTTGACGAGCTGCAATTCTCCTGCATGAGAATCATCAATATAGGTTCGGGAAGAGCCAAGAATTGTTCCGCCGCAACGTGGATCAAGTTCGGGAATCGTCGAATACAAGGGGTTGAGTCGAAGATGGGGCACATTCGGGTCGAGTAAACCGCCAAACCCTTTGATGATCCCGACGACCTGTACCCGAAGTTCATTTGCTCGCTCGACGGCTCCAAAAATGGTCGCATTCAGAGCCGGTGTATCTCCACCTGCTGTTAAGAGGGCAATCCGACGCATATTGATCCTTTCATGCTGAACTTCGGGTTGATCGTTGAAAACGTCATTGTTTTCAATGTTTTTTCATTCTTCCGGGTAGCCTTGAACTTGATCGTGTGTGAATCCCTATTTACCCCTCAGACAAATTCAGGATAATATTAGTTATCGAAACTGTAGACTGAGAACTATAATACGGACAAAATTTTCTCTGGTAAGCTGGCATTGAATTATGATGTAGTTCCTTCCAGAATTCATGTGCTATTTGATAAAACTTCGCAAATCATTTATCAAATAGCACTACGCATGAAGCACCCTGACCTCTTGTTTTACCCAGATTCCATGAGTCCAGTGTCATACGAGGTATAACATGAAATACATTATCGGTTGTTTTTTCTCAGCAGTGCTAGGCGGCTTGCTTGTCACTTCCTTTGAATCACCATCTTCGATCTGGATTACCTCCTCTGAAGCACAAGTCGGAGTGAAACCAAACGGGCCACGGATTATCCCTCCCACACCGCTGGACTCCACCCCGTCGAAGCCGGCAGCCCAAAAAACAGAACAGACTCTCTCGCCCCCATTATTCAACGAACGTGGGCTGTCACCTGAAGAAGAAATCAACGTTAGCGTCTACGAAAAATTAAACAAGAGCGTCGTTCATATCACGACCAAAGGCACAAAAACAGATGGCTTCTTCTTACTCGAATACGACACGGAAGGAGCGGGCTCTGGCGCTATCATAGATAAAGCAGGGCATATATTAACCAACTATCATGTCATCGAAAACGCACAACAAGTGAACGTGACGCTATTCAACGGTCAGTCTTACACAGCAACGTTTGTTGGCGCGGATCCAATTAATGATATTGCTGTCATCAAAATCGAAGAGGCCCCTCAAACACTGCAGCCCGTAACAATGGGAGACTCCAGTCGGCTCAAAGTGGGCCAGCGGGTCTTTGCGATCGGAAACCCGTTCGGGCTGGAACGCACCATGACCTGTGGCATTATTTCCAGTTTGAACCGTTCTCTGAAACTGCGTGGCAATCGCACGATTAAATCAATCATTCAAATCGATGCCGCGGTCAATCCCGGTAACTCGGGAGGCCCCTTATTGAACTCGCATGGCCAGTTAATCGGTATCAACACGGCGATCGCCAGCAGCACCGGCCAAAGCTCTGGTGTCGGGTTTGCGATCCCTTCCAACCTGGTGGCCCGCGTTGTTCCCCAACTTCTCACACACGGCCATATGATCCATCCGGAAATTGGTATTCAACGCGTGTATGAAACCGAACAGGGTTTACTTGTCGCCAAGTTAACTCCGGAAGGCCCCGCCGAAAAAGCAGGATTACGAGGTCCTAAAATTGAGCGGCAGAGAAGGGGATTGATTGTGATCGAACGCGTGGACCGAACAGCCGCGGACTTAATTGTAGCCGTAGACGGAAACCAGATCAAAACGGCTGCCGACTTTCTGGACTACATCGAAAGCAAAAAACCAGGAGACACCGTAATCGTGACCGTACTACGAGGCAAAGAACAAACACCAACCAAAGTCTCTGTAACATTGACGGCCAGCCATCCACAACGAAAATAAAAAAGGCTTCCTGAAAATAACTTCAGGAAGCCTTTGATGTGTCTCTTAGTGGAACCAGTTTAGTTCAAGGCAGGCTCAACGTTGATACGTCGACCCTCTTTGTCGAAATAAACCTTGCCTTCAACCAGAGAAAAGATGGTATAGTCTCGTCCCATACCAACATTTTTTCCGGGATGCCATTTGGTGCCACATTGACGGGCAATAATGTTTCCTGCCAAGACGCTTTCCCCACCGAATTTTTTAATTCCGCGGCGTTGTGCTTCTGAATCGCGTCCGTTACGGCTGGACCCTTGTCCTTTCTTATGAGCCATTGCTTTTATCCTCAGGTAGCAAAAGATGCCCGCTAAAGGGGCGAATTCAATAAAAAGATGTTATTTGAGGGCGTATCTTGGCGAATTGGGCCTGAAGTTGCAAGAGATAAACGGTTTTCCAGAGAACTTACCGCTATTTTCCAGTAAGAAAACCGAGTATCAGGGCGTCGGCTTGGCCGAATCGTCGATTTTAAGCTCTTTTTTCATTTTGGCAGCCATTTGCGGGTCATCGGGAAGGTAAACCCAATAAGGGTTCCCTTTAGGACGAAATTCCTGTTCCTGCTGACCGAATTCATCGCCGGGCCGCCAATACTGCTGAACAAGTACTTTTCGCAGAGTGAGCTTCTTGCCATCGGAACCGTCCACAATTTTGTACCCATTGGAAAGCCCTGAAAACAAGAGTGTGAAATAATCGGTACTGGGATCCACACCCGTCCAGACACAAACACCATAGATGGCATGTTCCTCTTTTGAATCTGCGGGAGTGACGGTGGGTAATTCGCCGATAATGTCGACCGCGTTCTTAAATTCTCGTCGCTCCCGCTTGTTGATAATCGCTTCGGCCTCAGGCAGAATCTGGTTGGGATAGATCTTCTGCTGGCCGTTATCGTTTGTGATCAGGGTAATTTCAGGAACAAATAACGCAGGTCCCGGTGGAGGCACTTCGGCATTTTCCGGAGTAAATTCATCTTTATCGCTCGGACGTTCAATCGGTCGCAGCACACACTTGTAAACAATGTACCAGACCAGTGTTTTCTCTTTTTTACCCGTCTTGGGGTCAGTCAGATCCATTCGAACCATACGCATTGGCTTGAAGGTCGCATCCAGCACCCACAATGATTTCTGAGCAGCACGTTCTTCACCAGTTGCCGCAATGTCGGCTTTAATCGTGAAACCACGATTCAGTGTCTGCTGTTGAGCAAAGCTCTGATTGCAAACCGAAGTGAGAACTAGACAACCACAAAACAGGGTTGCCAGAACAGATTGTCGCAAAGAAAAACGCATGAAATACCCCAGAGCTTCTGACGATACAATAGTGTGTACTGTTTTTGAAAATATCAGTATATCGACTCTCTGATCGAGATTCCTGTAAAAGCTTGCCGAATCAAAGAGAAATTCTTAGAGAGTTGAGACAATTCAGATTCCAGCCAATGTACGGGTTATCGAAACCTGAACATACACACAAGAACAGACTTCTCTGCTCTTACTGCAGCGCAATCGAGGCTGATTGGCCAATATTGACTATATCAGTGGTTTGAATGGACGGTCAAGATCTTGATTTATGATCTCACTGATTTCATCGGCAAAATCAGCCCGAAACTGTGGTTCAAGCCAATGATGAGCCCCTTTCGTATCTCTCAGAAGCGGACAGAAGTTCGAGGAAAAGCAAAAAGCGGATTGATGACTCAGCCAGTCAGCACGAGTAAAGAAGAATAAGCGGCATAACTGTTATAAACGGCCGATGCTCAGCTCAGCTTTCCCGATGCGTTGTGCTTAATGTAAGTCATGACCGGTGAGCTGATGTTCGATTTCATCAGCGTGGTGTGCGACAGCCATGACACTCTTGCGAATGTCTTCTGCATCCACAGTCGAGCGGGGGAACGTATCAACCATCACAAACTTGGATTTGCCGTTGACTTCACGAATGGAAATCCCGCCGTGGGATATTTCCGCATTCAACCTGAGTGCTTCTTCATAGTATTCGGGTTGCGCATCACAACAGGTGCTGTAAATCAGCAGGAGCCGCTCATGCATTTGATGATTGCTGGGCTCGATGAAAACTGTCTGCTTTCGTTTCGCAGCCTGTCTGACTTCTAAGATGTACCGCGAACCATCTCGGATCCAGGAAACGCTCTGATTCTCGCCAAATGCCTCATGCAGCATGACCTCAATATTTTGAGCCTGTCCCAGAATGGCGTTCAGATAGAGTGCCGCCATAAAGCCATTTTGAAATCGATTAGCGGGGCTCTTATCTAACATGAGCGAAACACATTCTGAGATTTCCAGTGGAATCTTGGGACATAAATCACGCACGCTCGGTGCAGGCTGAGATGTCACGGCCTGAATCAGTGAATTAAAATTTTCACCACGATGGGGAAGTTGTCCGGTTAATAACACAAAAAAGCAGACTCCCAGCGAGTAGACATCGGAGGTCGCGGTGGCCGGGCTTCCTTGAAATAACTCGGGAGCCATATAATTGGGAGTTCCCGCCAGATACTGCTGAGCTGAAGCACTCTCTTCAGCGGAAATCCGTTTCGCAAGTCCGAAATCGGCGATCTTAGGGACGCCGGAACTGGTTAACAGGATATTTTCCAGCTTCAGATCCTGATGAATGATTCCTTTGGCATGTGCCGTCCCCAGGCCAGAAGCCACCTGGGCAATCAACGACGTGGCATGCAGGGCACTCAAAGGTCCATCTTCGCGCACCACACGGCCTAACGCCCGGCCCGCAATCAGTTCCATTTCCAGAAAACGATAGCCCCGTTCTTCCCCGATCGCATGTGCTGTCACAATATTGGGATGGCTCAAAGTCGCAACGGCGCGACCTTCATGTAAAAATCGTCGGACATAATCGGGATCTCGTTCGGCCAGGCGCGGCATGAGGATTTTCAAAGCACAACGCCTTCCCAGATCACGGTGCGTTGCCAGATACACCATTCCCATTCCGCCACGGCCGATCATCGATTCGCATTGATAAACATGCAGGTCGGTCCCAGAAATCGGATCGTCCTGATCGCACTCCGATGACAGTTGCTGCGGAAGTCGGTCTGCCAGATCATGAGTGACGATGGTTTCCTCTAAATTGGAAATCGCCACGCCGTCGGCTTTGGCGCCACACACGGGACAGTTTTCGACACCTGCTTCCTGAAAGAAGGTGGAATTACAGTTGGCGCAGTATTGCAACTGGCAATTAGGGTCGGCTGTATCTGCTTCAAGATCTTGATCTGGTAACATTTCTGAAACTTGCCCGACAGAACAGATGGGATCTGTAGTTATTGACTCGTTCATTGATTTGGCCCTGTTAATATCATACTCGGTTTTGAGGTAAAAGCGACAACGAGTTTTCTGGAGACGGGATTGTTACACTCTCTTATTCGCTGCTGATCACCTGTTATTTGCGTCGAATCTCATTTTTCCTGAAAAAAACTCGAATTCGCACTTCTGAAATGCGACTATAAAGACATAGACTGAACGGGAAGGGGCTGATGTGCTATTTCATAATGTCAGGGACCCTATACCATTTGGCTGATACAGTTTACGTCGACTACGCCGTTTTAGTCATGCTGAAGCAGTCAACCAACCAATTACCCTGAAGCAGAATTTCTCTATGGCAGCTCCTGAAAACAGACCTTCCGAAGACTCGGAATCCGAATTGAAGACTCGGAATCCGAATTATCGAATCTGGAATTCCTGGATAGCGACAATTCTGAAAATGCAGACACCTCTTCAGACTCAGACAATACTGCGACTGATATCGAGCAGGTATTTCAGGATGCTATCGAAGTTGCTGCCCGTTCAGAAGACACGATACAGCAGCCTGTAAATCGTCGTCCACCAGGTCCTGGTCTGTTTGAATCCATAATCTGGATGTTTGGAGTCTTTGGCGCCCATTTCGCGGGCATCATGCTGTTTATTGTCGGTGCGTTCATTTACTTAATGTTGACGACCGATCTGGGACAGAACGCCGCCACTATTCAAAAACAACTGACTCAGTTTTTCGAAAGTCACCCTTTAGAGATGGCGGGAGTCGAGCAGGGGGTGTTTGTCTTCATCGCCATGGCTGCGATTGGACTCCGTCTGAACAAAGGGGTTTTAGCAAAAGTCAATTTACAACCCTTTGCACTCTCGACGGGTCTGCTTCTCTTCATTTGTGTCTTACCACTTTCTATGCTTTCGGGGGAATTTTACCGTATCGCCTTCGATGCATGGAGCTCGTTCACAGAGCAGATCCCCTTGTTGAAACAGTTCAACGAGATGCAAACAATGGAAATGGTCAAGCAGATGGCCGAAAACAGTCCTCTCTGGGCACTGGTTCTGGTCATCGCCGTCTTTCCTGCGATCGGTGAAGAGATCATCTTTCGCGGCGTGATCGGTCGCGGACTGTTGGCGCGCTGGGGACTGATCCCCGGGATTCTGATCACGTCGATTATGTTTGGTCTCGTGCATGCACACCCGGCGCATGTCGTCGCCGTTATTCCCTTAGGCATGTTTATGCACTTTGTGTACTACGTCACCCGGAGTTTCTGGGCACCGATTCTGGTCCATTTCCTGAACAATGCATTCGCCGTCACCATGGCCAAAATGATCAGTGAGCTTCCGGAAAATGCGGCCAAACTTGGCGATGAAACACAGGCCGTCCACCCGATGATTACCCTGGCAGCAGCACTGTTTATTACCGTCGTCTGCGTGTACTTATGGAAGACACGAGCTAGATACGTCACACGGGCTGGTAACGAATGGACTCCCGGTTACGTCTCCAACGAACAACCACCAGAGGGTCATGGCATTACGCTCGAGCGAAAGTCGGCATCGCTGGCATATTTTCCTGGTATTGCTCTGCTCTATCTGATGTTCCTGGCGACGATGGGCATGTTTGGACTGCAATAAGCATCCAACAGTCGCGTTTATCGATCACAGTTCGTCGGATCAGAGTGTTTTCAAATATTCGAGCACAGCCTGTTTCTCAGTCGGATCGAGCGCATTGGGGTAGTCATGGCCACTCGCTGCTTTGCCAAACTGCGAAGTATCAAAATAGCTTCGCTTTTGCATGATGGATAAGTTGTCTGGCAACTTGGGAAACGTTGAAATTTCCAGACCGACTTTCTGTTTATCGTAGCCGTTTTCGGTACGCTTCCAGATTTTGGGTCGTGCTTCCGGATGCAGCACATGCCACAACGTCGGCACCGACCCATTATGAAAATAGGGAGCAGACGCCCAGACGCCGTTCAACGGGGGCGCCACATAGCCGCCCGGATCTTCGACGACCGGATCTTTTCCATACCGCGAGAGCCAACTCTGATTCAAGGCGGCTCGATAAGCAGGCGGCAGCGATTTCAACCGCACTGGGTCTGTTTTCAGTTCCGCAATTGCGATTGTTTTCTCAGGATAGTCAGAGTTTTCTCCATAGGTACCATGACAGCGTGCACAATGATCATTGAATACCAGCTTGCCCCGGTGCGCCAGCGATTCATCAACGGGCCAGCGATAGCGGGGGGCTTCTAATGATTCGATGTACGCCAGAATGTCTTCAAAGTCGGCTTCCCACTGCTTGATCTTCTGCGCGTTGTTGCGGGGAATGAGAATGAACTGCATTAAGACGCGGTGGTTCTTGGTCATGAATGCGTCGGCATAAATTTTCTGCTTCCGCTTCACATTCCACCACGCCGGTGGATCCATGTCATGATGCAATAACTGGGGGACTTTGCGGGTGCGATCAAAATTCATATCGGGATCACGGAGTGAATCAAGAACTACGCCAAAGATTACCGAATTGGTGGTTCCATGCGTCGTCCCCAGAGGAATACCCACTGCTGCCAGATCCAGATGACTCAATTTTTTCAACTGCTGTAACTTAATCTTACTCACATCTTCCGTCAATGTATGCAAAGCAACATGGCTGTTGGGGGCGCCCGGAATCACAGTTCCTGCTACTTTTCCACCATGACAGTTGAAACAGTTCATGACCCATTTCTGCTCTGGAGTGACTACATATCCCAGTGGAGACGATTCCGAGTCAGGCCGATGCATGATCCCATAATACGAGAAGATCATTTCACGCCGTTCTTCAGGCGACGCCTGTTCTGCTTTGGCGCGCAGTTCTGCAGGCCAGACTTTCCAGAGATCTGCCAACACGGCCTGATCAAAATCAGGCGGCAGATAGGCTTTTGATGTCAAAATACGATAACCGCGTTCGGCTGCCGTTTCTTCCGCCGCCAGTGAGCGGATACAACACAGCACTATCGTCAAAACACAGATCAACTGAACTCGATTTCGCATAGACACGTGGCTCTTCAAATATGATCAGGGTAGGAATGGAAATAACGTTTTGGTGTTTTCTTCTGTTAATGGTGAGCCGTATTCACAAGGCTCAAATGCTTCGATCAATTGAATTTCGTTGCCTCGTTTTTCACCGTAGGTTTGAATAATCAAATCACGATAGCGGTCGGCCAGAGGAGCAATGCGGGCCTTCATTTTTTCGCTGAGCCAGGCTTTACGTTGTGACTCGTCGGCTGGCACTTCCTCTTCATAGAAATGATTATAAGGCAGCCAGTCGTAAAACTGGGAACGATGGCTGTCGAGCGCATCCACCAGTCGATCCCAGACCGGTTCAACATCGGCCACCACGGTGGGAGAGAAGGGGTAGGGGCGCGTAAAATGATCGGACAAATAGGCAATCACGGGGTTCGTTCGCAGTGCGGGAACCTCAGGAACGATGGGAGGCACCGTGACCATATAAGCTGCATCACATACCAGCTGTGAGGTATACCGGTGATCGGGATGATAATCATTGGGACGATGTGTCAAAATCAGATCAGGCTGAAACGTGCGGATCAGCCGAATGATTTCAAATCGTGCTTCAATGGTAGGCTGCAGATACCCGTCCCGGTTTTGGAGTACTTCGTATTCAACTCCCAGTGATTTCCCAGCGGCAGCCGCTTCTGCACGACGGATGTCCGCCAGTTCAGGCCCGGAAAGGCGCTGATGGCCCGATTCACCATTCGTGACACTGACAAATTTCACCGTGTGCCCGGCTTGTTGATATAAGGCAGCTGTCCCCCCCGCCTTGATGTCACAATCATCAGGGTGAGCGCCAAAAACCAGGATTCGCAATGATTGATCTGCCATAGAGTTCTAAACCTTCACACAATTATATAGAATAATAGCAACTTGACGAGGATCTTTTTTCGTCAACAATAGTACTAAAGTTGTACCGGAAGAGTTTCAAATTCTCCAGTATAAGTTAAATGAAGTCTTGAACTTTTGACGGCGATCTCCTGTCCGTACTTTAAGTTCTGTTATGAATCAGCGTTTTTTGAGGGCCTGCGCCAATGTCATTGCCAACAATCGATAACAATGAAGAAGTCTATGAAGATCCACTCGATCTGATGGACGAAATTGACGCCCTCAAAAAAGAAAAAGATGCGACGCTACTGGCTCACTTCTACATTGATGGCGATATCCAGGAAATTGCGGATTTCACAGGTGACAGCCTGAAACTGGCCCGGGACGCCGTGAAAGTGGAGACATCGACAATTGTCTTCTCTGGCGTACATTTTATGGCTGAATCAACCAAGATTCTGAGCCCGGAAAAGAAGGTGCTTCTGCCAGACCTGAATGCCGGCTGTTCTCTGGCTGACAGTTGTCAATACGGAGACCTGCTCCAGTTCCAGGAAAAACTGCGGGCGGAAGGACGCGATTTCGAAACCGTCGCCTACATTAACACGACAGCCAAAGTCAAAAGTCTCTGCGACTGGATTGTGACCAGTGGCAATGCACGGGAAATTATCGACCGCGTTCCTAAAGACAAAGAAATTCTGTTTGTTCCCGATCAGCACCTGGGACGTTACCTGCAGGAAGTATCAGGGCGTAATATGATCCTCTGGCCCGGCTCCTGCATGGTCCACGAGATCTTCAGCGTGCAGGATCTTCTGCGTGCCAAAAAGAACAATCCTGGTTCGATCGTATTAGCACACCCCGAATGTCCGCATCGTATTCTGGAAGTCTCTGATTTCATCGGCGGTACGGAAAAGCTGCGACAATACGTCATGTCCATCAAAGAGCCGGGAACTTTTCTGGTTGCCACCGAAGCAAATATGATCCACCCGCTGCACAAGTCAGCGCCTCAACATACGTTTATTCCAGTTCCGGGAATCATGTCTTCCACCGGTGAAACCTGTGCCTGCAATCGCTGTCCGCATATGGCCCTCAATACACTGCAGAAGGTCCGTGACTGCCTGAAATACGGTAAGCCAGAAATTGAATGGCAGCCATATTTCGATAAAGCAAAAGACGTGCTCGAACGTAGCCTGCTACAGTAGTCATTCAGCGCGCCATTGCACACAAAACCTGCCCATTCTCTAAGCATTCAGCTTTGTTTCTGCTCAGAAATCAGACTGGACATTCGCCTCTCCTAATATTTTTTGAGTGGTAAAAATCCTCTTTTCCTGTCCAATAATAGAGTTTTTCTTTCAGAAAGACTCTATTCCCATTTTCTAAATATAGTTGTCTTATTTTCTGGCACATGCTTTGCCTTTCAAGTATTTCATCTAATTTACCCCCTGATGATCATGCATCGTTGGAGGTGTGGGCCACTCTGATCTCTTCTGCGCTTTCAGGAGATTCAGACATGAAGATAGAGAATGAACACAAAGATCACTCACAATTAAAAACCACTGAAAATCGACCCATTTTTTGTGCAAGCTATCAGAGCCGCGCTCCCCTCTTCAGCTTGTAGAAGAGATCCAGGCTGATCCAACCGGCTCTTCTTATTTTCGATTCAAAACACTGTGATCGCATTGCGCGCAATGGATTTCAGTCTTTTTAGAAGAGAAGGAACTGAGACAGCCCCCCTCAAAGAGAACCAGCTCAAGAAAGCCTTTACGAAATGGATATTCCAAACAAAGCAACCAGAATCAATCTGTTTAATTTTACGACGCCTCAGATGCGGGCATTTCATATGTCCTGGTTCGCCTTCTTTCTCTGTTTCTTTGCCTGGTTTGGAATCGCCCCGTTGATGAAAGTCGTACGGGAAGAAATGCTGCTGACCAAAGAGCAGATCGGCTGGTGTATTATCGGCTCGGTTGCGATCACAGTTATTGCCCGACTGTTTATTGGTTGGCTCTGTGATCATATTGGTCCGCGGCTGGCTTACACCTGGCTTTTGGTTCTCGGAGCCATCCCCGTGATGGGAATTGGATTCGCTCATGATTATACCACATTTCTGATCTTCCGAATTGCCATTGGTGCCATCGGTGCCTCGTTTGTCATCACTCAATATCACACCTCAGTCATGTTCGCACCGAATTGTGTGGGAACAGCAAACGCTACCACGGCCGGCTGGGGAAACCTGGGTGGCGGTGTCACTCAAATTATCATGCCCCTGATTTTCACCATGTTTATCGGCATTTTCGGTTTCAGTGAATCTCTTGGCTGGCGAGCCTCCATGTTTTTAGCCGGGCTAGTCTGTGCTTTGACGGGCGTCGCTTATTTCTTCCTGACGCAGGACACCCCGGATGGAAATTTCAAAGACCTGCGAGCAGCAGGCAAGTTGCCACAAAAAGAAGAAAAGAAAGGCATGTTTTTAAGTGCCTGCAAAGATCATCGTGTCTGGGCATTGTTTGTGATCTACGGAGCCTGCTTCGGAATCGAACTCACGCTCAACAATGTCGCAGCACTCTATTTTCTGGATTACTTTGATTACTTCAAGAATATGGATACCACGAAAGCCATCAAAATGGCCGGTCTGTTTGCCAGTATGTTCGGGTTGATGAATATTTTCGCCCGAACTCTGGGTGGGGCCTTTGGTGACCGCTTCGGCAAAAAATGGGGACTCAGCGGACGTGTCAAATGGTTATTCATCGCGATTTTCTGTGAAGGGATTGCTCTGATGGTCTTTTCACGAATGGATGTTCTGGCCATGGCATTACCAACACTTATCGTCTTTAGCCTGTTCGTACAAATGTCGGAGGGAGCGACCTACTCGGTTGTCCCGTTCATCAATAAAAAAGCCCTCGGTCCTGTTTCCGGGATTGTGGGTGCGGGTGGGAACGCCGGGGCAGTGGCGGCCGGATTCCTGTTTAAAACCCAGGCCATCAACTGGCCTACGGCTCTGTTTATTCTGGGTGCCATCGTTACCAGTTGTGCGTTTCTGACGTTCCTCGTTCGGTTCAATGAAGAATCCGAAGAAGAGGCTCGTCTGGCAACAGAATCGGCAATCACCCTCAAAACGGGAGAGAAAGAACTGGCAGCATCGATGGGGAATTAGTTCCTCACCGATACCGCGTTTAAAATAAAAAAGTGCTCTGATTTAAAGGTGGACTCTCAGTGATTCAGCGAAATTCTGAACAAAAACAAAGTGTAGTTGTAATTGGTAACGGCATGGTCGGCTTGCGGTTTTGTGAGCAACTCATCGAGAAAGACCAGTCACAGGAATATAAAATTGTCACGTTTTGCGAAGAACCCCGGGCCGCGTATGACCGGGTCGGCTTAACACAGTTTTTTGCCCATAACGATGCCGAAAAGCTGATGCTGGCACGCAAGGAATGGTACGCGGAAAACAACATCGACCTGCATCTGGCCGACCGTGCAGTCAGCATTGATCGCGAAAACAAAATAATTCGCTCTCAAAAGGGAGTCGAGATCCCTTATGATAAAGTCGTGATCGCGACCGGCTCTTATCCATTTGTGCCAACGGTCCCCGGAATCAAAAACCGGGGCGTTTTCGTTTATCGAACGATCAACGACCTGGAATTAATCATTGATTACGCGTCTCACTCCAGGAAAGCCGCGGTCATTGGTGGGGGACTGCTCGGCCTCGAAGCCGCCAAGGCGGCTCTGGACCTGGGACTGGAAACACACGTTCTGGAATTCGCCCCGCGACTCATGCCACGTCAAATTGACGATGCGGGCTCCAAAATTCTGGTTCAAAAAATTGAAGAACTGGGCGTCAAGGTCCATCTGAATAAAGCCACCGACGAAGTTCTCGGCGAAAACAAAGTGACCGGCATTCGTTTCCAGGATGGAGAAGAGCTGGATCTCGACATGATCATCGTCTCGGCCGGGATTCGTCCCCGCGATGAACTGGCGCGGGAATGCGATCTGGAAGTCGGTGAGCGGGGCGGCATTCTGGTGAATGATCATCTGCAGACTTCCGATCCCGACATCTACGCAGTCGGCGAAGTCGCTCTGCACTCCGGTATGGTCTATGGACTGGTTGCACCCGGCTATCAAATGGCCGAAGTCGCAGCGACGCATTTGTGCCAGAGTGGGGAAACGCAATTCACGGGCAGCGATCTCTCTACAAAATTAAAATTAATGGGCGTCGACGTGGCCAGTTTTGGTGACTACGAAGCTGATCCGGCCCATTCCAAAAGCCTGACCTTCGAAGATCCCTTCAAAGGCGTCTATAAAAAACTCGTGTTTAATACAGAGGGAACCCAGTTACTGGGTGGCATACTAATTGGAGACGCTTCTGATTACGGTAGCCTCTCTATGCTGGCAAAATCAGAAGACGTATTACCTTGTAGCCCTCACGAACTTGTGGTCGGTGCAGGAGGCGGCATTCCGGGTGGTAGTGCCGCTGATATGCCCGACGAAGCACAGATCTGTTCCTGTAATAATGTCACCAAAGGACAAATCTGTTCTGCGATTCAAGACGGAAGCTTAACCTCGGTCGATCAGGTGAAAGCCTGCACCAAAGCCGGGGCAGGCTGTGGGGGCTGTCTGCCTCTGGTCACCGATGTGTTTAAAGCAGAAATGGCGGCCTCTGGTATTACCGTTAACAATCACCTCTGTGAACACTTCGAATATTCGAGAACAGAATTATTCGATATCATCAAAATCAAACAGCTGAAAACTTTTGCCGCTGTGATTGATGACTGCGGTTCGGGCTCCGGCTGCGAGGTCTGTAAACCCACTGTCGCCTCGATCCTTGCCAGCCTCTGGAACGATCACATTGTGGAGCATGCCAATCTGCAGGACACAAACGATCGTTTTCTGGCGAACGTACAACGCGGCGGTCTCTACTCGGTTGTCCCCCGAGTCCCGGGTGGTGAAATCACGCCCGAAAAACTGATCGTCCTGGGAGAAGTCGCGAAGGAATACGGACTCTACACCAAAATCACCGGTGGCCAACGTGTCGACTTATTCGGTGCGGAAGTGCACGATCTCCCCGGAATCTGGGAAAAACTGATCAATGCCGGCTTTGAGAGCGGCCACGCTTACGGTAAGGCACTGCGCACGGTTAAAAGTTGTGTAGGTACGACCTGGTGCCGCTACGGGGTCGGAGATTCGGTTGGTTTCGCAATTCGACTGGAAGAACGTTATCGTGGTATTCGTGCTCCCCATAAAATTAAAGGGGGCGTCTCGGGATGTGTGCGTGAATGTGCGGAAGCACAAAGTAAAGACTTCGGACTCATCGCCACCGAAAATGGCTACAACCTGTATATTTGCGGAAATGGCGGCTCAAAGCCCCGGCACGCCGACCTGTTTGCTTCTGACCTGGATGAAGAAACCTGTATTGAATACCTGGATCGCTTTCTGATGTATTATATCCAGACCGCTGATAAGTTAACCCGCACTGCAACCTGGCTGGATAAACTGGAAGGTGGCATTGAGTATCTGAAAGAGGTCGTGATTGAAGATAAGCTGGGAATCTGTGACGAGCTGGAATCCATGATGCAATCGCTAGTCGACACGTATCATTGTGAATGGAAAGAAGTCGTCGACAATCCTGAGAAACGGCGACTGTTTGAACAATTCGTCAATACCGACGAGCATCAGCCTTCAATTGAACTGATCCCGCAACGGGGTCAACACCGTCCTGTCGACTGGGCACCTGACTTTATCCCCGTTGATGACCTCAAGCCATTAGAATCATCCAAAGATGAATTAAACACGGAGCCCCGGGAATGGATTCGTGTCGGAACCGTCAGCGACTTTCCTGCCGATAATGGTTCGACCGTGAAATATGGAAATTCTCAAATCGCTGTCTTCAACTTTACCAGTCGCGGCGAATGGTATGCCTGCCAGCAGATGTGCCCCCATAAAAAAGCCATGGTACTGTCACGGGGAATCATCGGCGATCAGCAGGGAATCCCTAAAGTCGCCTGCCCGCTGCACAAAAAAACGTTTTCTCTGGAAAACGGTGCCTGCCTGGGTGGCGAAGAACAGTATTCAGTCAATGTGTTTCAAGTTAAAGTAGACGAACAGGAAAATGTGTATCTGGAACTTCCCGAAGAAAAAGTACTCGATGAATTATTGAGTCAGGTAGAATGTGCTGGCGCTCACTAAGCACAGGTAAAAAAATGATCGATTCACAACAACAAGATTTCAAAAAGCAAAACGAACAACTGGTTTCACTTCCCGTAATCGAAGTCATTCAGGAAACAGATGAGGTGCGCACCTTTCGGCTGGATAATTTGAAGGGGCAACTTGCCCCTCACAAGCCAGGTATGTTTGTGAAAGTCTGTCTCAACATTAATGGAGCTGAGGTCTGGCGGAGTTTTTCAATCAGTTCGTCGCCTCGACACCCGGAGCGAATTGATCTCACCATCAAACGGAATCCATTGGGACAGGTAGGCAATTATTTTTTTGACCATATCGGGCCTGGCAGCAATATTCTTCTCAAAGGTCCACTTGGGAAATTCTATTTTGATCCGCAAGAACATACCGAACCACTCGTGCTGTTATGTGCGGGAATTGGGATCACTCCCATGATCAGCATGGTGCGTTACTTGAAAGAAGCAGAAATCAATAATCCCTGTTACTTATTTTATGGGGCCAGAACTCACAACGATATTATCTTTGATGAAGAAACCAGGTCGCTCATTACGGAAATGCCCGACTTTCATTATTTCCTGACGCTTTCCCAACCCGCGCCACACTGGCTCGGTTACTGTGGTTATCTCAATTCTGATTTCGTTTTGTCAAAAATCCCCCAGGTGCAGATGTCTCGCTTCTTCCTGTGTGGCCCCCGACGATTCAATCAGGACTTTGAAATCAGCCTGTTAGAAAACGGCGTCCCACATGAAATGATTCACAGCGAGCAATTTCACAAAAACCGAAAGCCTAAATAAACAGACATGAATTTCAACGCTGAGGGAAACAATCAGAACCTTTCATTTAATCTGGATGAAGCTGCGATACATCCACAAGGAAATGCTTCCTGTGGGACAGAACTAAATCTGATTGCACAGCTGCTGCAGGAACAGCAGTCTTTAACAGCCGTTGATCAATTTGCAAGACACTATGAATCTCAAACCAGTCCAGCCCAGTCACGCTATTACGCCGATCTGATTCCCTCCGCGAAGCCAGAAACAGGCGAGCAATATGCGTTTGAAGTCGATCTAGATCGCTGTTCCGGCTGTAAAGCCTGTGTCACGGCCTGCCATTCACTGAATGGACTGGACGAACATGAGACATGGCGCGATGTCGGCTTACTGATTGGGGGATCGAGTCAGGAACCCATTTATCAGCATGTCACCACCGCCTGTCATCATTGTCTGGAACCCGCCTGTATGCATGCGTGTCCGGTGAATGCTTATGAAAAAGACCCGCAAACGGGAATTGTAAAGCATCTCGACGATCAATGTTTTGGTTGTCAGTATTGCACCTTGGCTTGCCCGTATGATGTTCCCAAATATCAAAGTCATAAAGGCATTGTTCGTAAATGCGATATGTGCAGCCAACGCTTGTCCGACGGCGAAGCGCCCGCGTGTGTGCAGGCCTGTCCACATCAGGCGATTTCCATTGAAATCGTCAATCGAGAACAGGTCATTGCTGATTCAGAAATCAATTCCTTTCTGCCGGCGGCTCCTGATCCACAACACACATTTCCAACGACGACTTATAAATCGAAAAATCCGTTTCCCCGTAATGTCTTGCCCGCCGATTACTATTCTGCCAGCCCGCAGCATGCCCACCTGCCGTTGGTGATTATGCTGGTGCTGACCCAGCTTTCGGTCGGTGCGTTTCTTACCGGCTCGGCGCTGGAATATTATCTCAACGGTGAAACCACAGCCGTGATGACTCGAATTCAAGCGACAAGTGCCCTGTTCTTTGGCTTAGTCGCATTGGGGGCCAGCACACTACATCTGGGCCGCCCCCAGTATGCATTTCGTGGCATCCTGGGATTGAAACATTCCTGGTTGAGCAGAGAAATCCTCGCCTTCGGTGCCTTCGCAACTCTGGCAATGGTAGATGCCGCTTTGACCTGGGTCTCCGCATCATCGTTTCCGGAATTGAAATCATGGCAGCCTCTGACAGGACATACGGCGGAGGCAGTCGGCGTCGTTGGCATTTTCTGTTCGGTCATGATCTATGTCTTTACCAAACGCGAATTCTGGAGCTTTGAATCGACGGCGATTAAGTTTTCACTGACAGCCATCCTGTTAGGAATTGCATCGACCTGGTTAACCCTGTTTATTTTAGACATGAAGAACAACTCTCCCGAGTCAAATCGACTCATGGCAGAAGCAGGACCGCTTCTCTCCAAGGCCTTAATCATTACCACGCTGATTAAGCTCGGTTTTGAAGCGTCCATATTCCGTTATCTGCTGCGTCTCCAGAATTCGCCACTCAAACGTTCTGCTTTACTCATGAGTGGTGAATTGTCGAACGTCACTCTCGCCCGTTTTGCCTGCGGTATTCTGGGCGGCATTCTGATGCCGGCCTTCCTGTTGAATCATCAGACAGAGCCGCTTCCCAATATCACTCTGTGTATTATTGTCTGCATTTTATTTATTGCCTGCTTAATTGGCGAATTCTTAGAACGATACCTTTATTTCTCCGCGGTAGCCGCTCCCCGCATGCCCGGTGTATTACGATAAAACTCCTTTGCCATACTGGAATCGATTTCATGTCAATCATCGATCGATCAAAATTGACTTCGCTGATCCATCAAAAAGAGGGACACCTGACCCGCGAGCTACTGCTCTCTCCCGGCGGGTTTGGTCTTGGTAAGGTCCCTGAAAAAAATCTCCCCGATGCAACAACACAAATGGTCTGCGGATTTTGTGGAACCGGCTGTAACCTGAATGTCCATTTGAAAGATGGGGAAGGCGTCTGCATTACACCGACCACAGAATACCCTGTGAATCTGGGAATGGCGTGCCCCAAAGGCTGGGAAGCCTTATCGGTTCTCAAATCTCCTGATCGGGCAGTGAGCCCCTTAGTCAAAAAGTCGCCCAGTCATTGGGAACCGGTCGACTGGGATACCGCTCTGAGTCTCTTCTCGAGAAAGTTCAAAGCAATCCAGGAACAACACGGGGCCGATTCGGTCGCTTTCCTGAGTACCGGCCAGATGGTCACCGAGGAAATGGCGTTTCTGGGAGCACTTGCCAAATTCGGTATGGGCATGGTTCACGGCGATGGCAACACGCGGCAGTGCATGGCCTCTGCAGTGACTGCCTATAAGCAATCGTTTGGCTTCGATTCGCCTCCCTTCACATATCAGGATCTGGAAGAGTCAGACGTTCTTGTTTTCGTTGGTGCCAATCCGTGTATCGCACACCCGATTATGTGGGAACGTGTGATGCGCAATCCCCACTCTCCGAAAATCATCGTTGTTGATCCACGCCGTACCGAAACAGCGATGCAGTCCACGCTACATTTACAAATTGCTCCCAAATCCGACCTGCCGCTCTTTTATGGGATTGCGAATATTCTTATCGAACGCGGCTGGATCAACGAGGAATATATTCAGGCACACACGGACGATTTTGAAGCGTTCACAGCCCACGTCAAAGCATATCCGATTGAACGGGTTGTTACCGAGACGGGGCTCACTCAGGAAACCATCGAACAATTTGCGGAATTGATCCACTCCGGAAAACGCGTTTCCTTCTGGTGGACGATGGGCGTCAATCAAAGTTATCAGGGTGTTCGCACGGCTCAGTCGCTCATCAATCTGGCGCTGATGACAGGAAACATCGGGAAACCAGGCACAGGCCCCAATTCAATCACCGGCCAGTGTAACGCGATGGGGTCCCGTTTATTCAGCAACACCACCAATCTGTTAGGTGGGCACGACTTCCTGAATGAAGAACATCGCAACAAGGTCGCTGATATTCTATCGATCCCTGTGGATCAGATTCCTGCGGAAAACAGTCTGCCTTATCACAAAATTATCGAAGGCATTCTGGCGGGAAAAATTAAAGGGCTCTGGGTTATCTGCACGAATCCCGCGCACTCTTGGATCAACCAGGGACAGATTCGCGATATTCTGGACCGACTGGACTTTCTGGTGGTTCAGGATATGTACCATAACACAGAAACGGCGCGGCACGCCGACCTAATCCTGCCCGCTGCGGGGTGGGGAGAAAAAGAGGGGACCTTCATTAATGCCGAACGTCGGATCGGTCGGGTCAAACGGGTGACCCGTGCGCCCGGCCAGGCATTGTCTGACTTTTCGATCTTTAAATTGATCGCACAATACTGGGGTTGTGCGGATCTCTTTTCAGAATGGAAATCGCCGGAAGATGTATTTCAATTCATGAAACAGCTCTCGGCTGATCAGCCCTGTGATTTTTCCGGAATTGAAGATTACGCAGAAATTGAGGAGCAGGGGGGCATTCAATGGCCGCTTGCCGAAACGGAAGCGAAGCCGCCCGAACAACAGCGACGATTATTTTCTGATGGCCAGTTCTTTCACTCCAATGGACGGGCCAGATTCATGTTTTCGGAACCCACTAAAATGCCGGAGCCGCCGAACGAGCAATATCCGTTTATCTTACTCACAGGGCGGGGAACGGCCTCTCAATGGCATACACAAACCAGAACAAAGAATTCCGACGTCCTGCGCAAACTCTATCCCAACCAGATCTACGTCGAAATGAATCCACAGGACGCAACACATTATTCCATCAAACCCAACGAAGTGATTTTTGTGGAATCGCAACGGGGCCGCCTCAAAGCACGAGCGTTTGTAACACAGTCGGTCCAACCCAAGCAGCTGTTCATTCCGATGCACTATGAAGAAACGAACCGACTGACCGACGCCGTCTTCGATCCGTATTCCAGCCAACCCTCGTATAAGTGTTGTGCGGTTCGCGTGGTCAAAAATTAGAAACAACTCTACGATTCTTCCAAAACTACCTGCCTTTCCTCATCTCAGACTGACTGTGTCTGCCTCACCACATGGCACTTTAGTCTGATTGCATCTTTTTTCGCTCTCCCCCCAAAGAAACAGGGCTGCAACCCCTAAAACCGGAGATTGTATCAAATTGCGCTATTATAAGTGGGAGAAGACCGATACCCCTTAAAAGCACTTCGTGCATTACCAGACAGATAATGCGCGCTGCATGAGAGAAAAGATGATCTTGAGCACGCCAGGGGAATCGATCACGGTCTCGGTTTCACGTTGCAGCTCAAATGGTTCTGAAAGCCAACACCAAACCCGACTTCGGGCTTGTCCCACTCATCCATTGAATTGAATAAATCAGGCCAATGAATTTATTGAATACTCAATCCATGCAGATCAAAGCATTCCTCTGCTTTTGCCTGCTGCTCTGCTCCACTCAACTGTTTGCGCAAGGTGTACCAGCGGCTCCTCCGGTTTGTGCGACCGAGGAAAGCCCCTGCGTTTCGGCCCCCGACTGTACTTCGTGTGTAACCGAGGTCAATTACTGGGTTGTCAGTAGCCGCTGTTGTATTCAGAAAAGTGAATGTTGCTGTCCCTGTTGTGAATTTGATGTGTATCGCTCCAGCGAAGAGGGTTGTGTGACGGAATCTACGTTTGAGACGATGACCCAGGCCCTCAACCCCAATGCACCGATTTGCATCATGGTGCATGGCAGTTTTGTCGAATGGGAAAGTGCCCTGACCGATGCCTATAACACCTACTTCTGGTTGAGAAACGCGGCACCACAGGCACCGTTGAACGTAATCTTTTTTACCTGGCCCAGTGATGAACTGAAAACAAAGATCTTACCCATCGATGTCAATATTCTTGGGAAACGGGCAGAATACAATGGCCACTATCTGGCACGTTTGATTTCCGAATTACCTCCACATCATCAAATCAGCCTGCTGGGACACAGCCATGGTGCTCGCACCGTCTCTTCAGCGATGCACCTGATGGGAGGGGGCTCGATTCAAGGGGTCTCTCTACAGGAATGTGGAATTCACATCTGCTGTCGTTGTCGGCAATTTCGCGCTGTTTTTGCCGCCGCTGCGATCAATCACAACTGGTTGAACCCGGGACAACGATACGGCTGTGCCTTGAACTGTACCGACTGCCTGGTGAATCTTCGCAATAAAAAAGACCGCATCCTGCTGTTCTATCCGATCCTGGCCCCCATCTCTCGACGCGCTTTAGCTCGCACTGGATTCACCTGGCTCGATCGCCGCGCATTGGGTGATGAATACAACCGCGTCCACGATATTGATGTTTCCAAGTGTGTTGGTGCCGGCCACATGTTCCCCAATTATTACAGTCACCCCGAAATCGCCGAGACAATTGTGCCTGCGATTTACTTCCGTCAATAACACCTGAGAGAGACTGCTCTCCTGCCCGCCTTTTTCCATTCACGCATTGAACGACAATGCCTCATAATGGACCTTCCCGGAAGTGCACGCCCGTCACCTCCCACTGAGTGATTCTCCAGTTCCAACGCCGATTTCCTCATTTCTTTTTGCATAACGGCCTTGAGATGCTTATTCTTTCTGAGGTTTTACAGGATGACCACAAACTGATTCATGCTGTATCGTAATGTCTTTATTAGACTTACACTCTCTTATGCCCAAATGAACTTTTTGGAAAATCTAATGAGTTTCTGAAAATAATTCGGGCAGGTCGCGCATCATGATTACTAAAAGCCGTGGTTTTGTTATGAGACGGGAGTAGAAATTGGCCACCGGTAACGATGGCAAGCTCGCCCCCGAGATCGTCCATCAATTAGTCGAAACACATGCGGTTGAGCTGCGCGCTTTTTTGACGGGGTTACTACGCAACCATGATCTGGTTGATGAAGTATTCCAACTGACGTTTTCCAAGGCACTCCAATCGGGAGGGCAATCAAAGGAAGAGACACGTAAAGGCTGGCTATTTCGAGTGGCTTATCATGAATCCATGGCGTTGCTCCGTCGCAATAAGATTCATAAAAAATCGCTGAACAATCTGAGTCATACAACCAATGCCTTCTGGACAGAGACGCCAGAGCAGGGGCTTTTAGAGGATGAAAATCGAGAACAGATCAGACAGGCGTTGAGTAACCTGCCTGAAAATCAACAAGCTATTGTCATCGCCAGAATTTATCAGAATAAAACGTTTAACGAAATCGCTCAAGAATTCGGTCTTCCACTGGGAACCGTGCTGACTCGCATGCGACTCGCCATTAAAACCCTGTCGAAGCAAATTGATCATCCATCCGAGAATCCTTGATCTCGTCTATTACTTAAGTTGGTTATTATGAAAAACCATTTCAGCAACGCAACACCTGACAATGATCCTGTCGATCTGGACTGGGTCGCGTTTCAATACCTGTCAAATGAACTTTCTGAACAGGAATCGGAAGCCTTTGAATTGCTACTCTCAGAACGGCAGGAGGCCCGCGAAGCATTAGCCACGGCGACGCAACTGCTGGCAGGACTGAAAACGCTGGAGCCCGTACCAGTCGTCAACTCCTCAGCCGCCAGAACAACACAGGCAACCCTGAATACACGTAGCACTCTTGTCTCACGGCCCCAACAATGGGCTCTGATCAGTTGCGCCGCGGTCCTCTTAGTGACTGTCACGTTTCTACTGACCAGGCCAGCCGCTGATGACACACCAGGCACAACGCTCGCTCAAACAGAACCCTCACAGGAAGACTTGGAACATGTGCTGGATCTCTGGTCTGAATCGGCTGAAGACAGCAGCATTACCGTCGCTTTGACTCCCAGTGCCGAATCGATTGATTTCATCGATCAACCCAACGCCCTGGCCGAGAACCAGTCACTGGATATTCCTGAATGGCTTTACACCGCCGTCTCTCTCCCGGAAGAAAGTGTGAATTGATTTGATGTTATTCACTCATATGAAAATTCGAAATCTTTCCTGTCTGATCGCCGGTCTGGTGTTCTGCCTCTGCGGTTCACTGGTCTCTTTTGTGAATGCAGAAAAACCAGCTCAGTCGGAAACTGTTTCGATCTCGAAAGGCGACTCATCCAAAGGCAAACCATCCAAATCAAGCGAAAAAAATCGCAAGAATTCCCATCCTCTTAACGTGGAGCGGGAAAAACTGGCACTCGAATTCGCAAAGTCGCATCACCCGGAACTAGCAAAACTGATCCAGCGTCTCAAAAAACATAAGCCCCGCGAATACAAACGCGCCATTCGCGATCTGGATAATACGCTCACCCGACTGGAACGTTTTAAAAATCGGGACGGTGAACGCTATCGGCTGACGTTAGAACGCTGGGAAATTGATTCCCGCATTCGCCTGCTGGCAGCCCGTGTTTCCGTGATGGGAAGTTCGGAAGATAAATCCGAATTAAAATCGTTAATTAAACAACGCGTTGATCTGCAACTGGAATTATTAAAACACGATCAAAAGCTGGCGGAAAAGCGAGTTCAAAAACTGCAGAAATCCATTGAAGAGATCGAACAAAACCGAAACAAATTTGTTGATGCAGAATTTAATAAGATTAATCGCAGCATCAAAAAATCGGGTCAAAAAGACAAGAAACAAAAGTAAACGGATTACCCTTTGGCTGACATTATGTCGTCCCTTATGCAAGGTGTGTTATGAAATCAATCAGAATGACAAGTTACTGTTTTACATTCATGGCCGGTTTACTGGCATTGACTGCAGCCGCGACTGCCGCAGACATCAAACAGCCAGTCACCCAGAGATTCGCTGCACCAGAGACTAAGGAAACACCTCAGTTCCAGCAGCATGTCGTTCCTTTACTAGGCAAGCTGGGCTGTAACGGCCGTGCCTGCCATGGCTCCTTCCAGGGAAAAGGAGACTTTCGACTTTCCCTGTTCGGCTATGACTTTGCCATGGACCACAAACAGATGACGGCCGAAGATGTCGCTCGAATCAATCTGAAAGATCCTGCTAAAAGTTTAATCCTGCAAAAAGCACTGGAAGAAGTCGACCATGAAGGGGGCCAGCGTTTTAAACCCAACAGCTGGCAGCATCGGCTCTTGTCGCGCTGGATTGAAAATGGCGCACAAGGAGTTCTGAAAGACGCGCCGAAATTTGAGCGACTGGAAGTCACTCCCAATGCCATTCAGTTCAAGAAAGAAGGGGAGACGGTTGCTTTGCGGGCTGTCGCTGTCTGGTCGGATGGCACAAAAGAAGATGTCACACCTCTGTGTCGCTACCAGACCAACAATGAGCAGATCGCTACGATTTCTGAAACAGGTGTTGTCATCGCCGCCAAGCCCGGAGACACACATGTTGTCGCCTTTTATGACTCAGGTGTGATCCCGGTTCCTGTTCTGCAGCCGGTTTCGGATCAATACGGTAAGAACTACCCGCAAATCGCTGCCAACACTAAAATTGACAAGCTGGTTATTGCTAAACTGCAAAAACTAGGCATGGTCCCCGCTGAGACCTGTGATGATGCTGAATTCCTGCGTCGTGTCAGCCTCGACCTGACCGGTACGCTGCCAGCCCCTCATGAAATTGAAGCGTTCCTCAATAACAAATCGCCCAACAAGCGATCGGAAAAAATCGACGAGCTGATCGAAAGCCCCGGCTATGCTGCCTGGTGGACGACCAAGCTTTGTGATTTCACACAAAATAACTATGACGATTTGATTAACGCCGCTCCTGTCCGGGAACTCCCCAGCCAGCACTGGTATGACTGGATTAAAAAACGCGTCGAGGATAACGAAGGCTATGATAAAATCGTCGAAGGCATCCTGCTGGCGACCAGCCGGGAGCCTGGCGAAGATTTCGACCAGTTCACCAAATCGATGAATAAGATCTATCAGGAGAAACCAGGACAGGAATTCGCAGACCGCGATCATATGCCGTACTACTGGGCCAGACGGAATTTCCGCAACCCCGACGACCGTGTACTCGGTTTTGCCTACACATTCCTGGGCATCCGGATTCAATGTGCCCAATGCCACAAACATCCTTTTGATCAATGGACACAAACCGACTTTAAAGAATTCCGTGGCTTCTTTACACGGGTCAATTTCGGCGTGAACCCCGAGTCACGTCAGGAATACACGGCCATGGTGGAAGAACTCGGTGCCGACAAAGTACGTGGTAACCAGTTGGTTCGCGAGTTGAATAAACAGATTAAAAACGGCAAAGAGGTTCCTTTCATGGAAGTGTATGTGCCTAAGGCACGCGTCCAGAAAGCGAACAATAATAAGAACAAAAAACAAAAGAAACGACGTAACAACAGACAGAGCCCGGCTACTGCCAAGCTGCTGGGAGCCGAAGTGGTAGAAATCAATAAAATGGATGATCCACGGACGGCTTTGATGGAATGGTTACGCCGTGAAGATAATCCCTATTTCGCCAAGGCGTTCGTGAATCGGGTCTGGGCGTCTTACTTCAATCGGGGCATTATCGAACCCGCAGATGACTTGAACCTGGCGAATCCTCCCAGCAATGGTCCACTGCTTGATTACCTGTCTCGCGAGTTTGCCCGCCGTGACTTCGACATGAAGTGGCTGCATCGCGAAATCGCAAACAGTGATACTTATCAACGCAGCTGGAAAACCAACAAGACGAACGAGCTGGACGAAGTGAACTTCAGCCACTTTATCCCCCGTCGTATGCCGGCGGAAGTTTTATACGATGCCATTCATCAGGCAACCGCTTCTGACGATGCCATCGATTCCTTCAAAAACAGCATCGACAGTCGTGCGATCGGAATTGCCGCTTCCGGTGTTCGTAATCGCGCAATACGCGACAAGCAATACGCCTTGACGATCTTTGGCCGCTCAACACGCGAAAGTAACTGTGACTGTGATCGCTCCGTCGATCCCAGTCTGCTCCAGACGATGTACATTAAAAATGACAACGATGTCTATTCCGCGATCAACCGTTCTAACAGCAGTTGGTTGTTCCAGGTCGGACAGCAACTGGGTGCCGTTCAAAAACCCAACGAGCAAAAAGAACACATGAATGATCGAATGGATCAGGTTAAAGAACAGGCCAAAGCGGCAAAACAGAGAGTCAATCAGTTGAAAAATCAGGAAGACAAGAAGAAGCAGCTGCAACAGGCTCAAAAACGGTTACGCACTTTGACTGCTCAGTTGAAGAAGATGAAGCAGCTATCGTCTCGCATGGGCAAAGGACCAGCCCGGATGCAAACTCTCGAAAAACCAATCCCCGCTGACAAAACAGAGGAGATTATCACAAGAACGTATTTGAGAAGCTTGAGTCGGTATCCTACTGAATCAGAAAGAACGGCTGCCAGAAAATATCTGAATGAGTCTCAAGATAAAATGGCAGGAGTTTACGATCTGATCTGGGCGGTACTGAACACTAAGGAATTCATGCTCGTTCATTAAACAAAACTCAAAGCAACAGCTTCGATATTACAGCAGACACAAACATCTCACGCCTGAATAAAACAGATCAGGCACTTCAATGTGAAAGGAATTCAAATGGCTTTATCAATGACATGCGATGGAGTGAAACGCCGCGACTTTCTCAAAATCGGCACACTCGGTTTTACAGGATTGACGCTCTCTTCGTATTTGCGAATGGTCGATGCAGGCCAGGCCAAACCGCAGAAGGCAAAGTCCGCTATCTTTATAGAACTTTCCGGCGGTCCTTCGCATATGGATACATTCGATTTAAAACCCGAATCATCCAACGAGTATCGCGGTGAATTCAAACCAATCAAAACCAACGTGGACGGCATTGAAATTTCCGAGCACCTGCCGAAACTTGCTGCCTGCATGGATAAATTCGCCTTGCTGAGAGGCGTCTCTCACTCGGTCGCAGCACATGCACTGGGTCGTTCCTACGTGAATACAGGAAATCGTCCTCTGCCTTCACTGGAATACCCGGGCTATGGCGCGGTCTTCACCAAAGAGAATCCCGGACCGGACAACCTGCCGCCTTATGTCTCGATTCCCAATTCGACACAAAAACCAGGCTTCCTCGGCGTGAAACATGCTCCGCTGAATACAGGTGCTACACCACGCCCCGGTCAGCCCTTCAATGTCCGTGGCATCTCTCTGCGGTCCGGTTTGACTGTGGAAAACATCGAACGACGTGAGTCTTTATTACGGGATATTGATCAGACCTTCAACAGTCTGGAAAAGAACTCGCAGCTTATTGAAGGCCTGGACCGCTTCGGCCAACAGGCACATTCGATTATCACCTCAAAGCGAGCTCGTGATGCGTTTGACATTTCCAAGGAATCACCGACATTCGCCAAGCAGTTCGGCGAATCCAGCTTTGGGCAAAGCTGCCTGCTGGCTTCGCGACTGGTAGAATCCGGAGTTCGTTTTGTCACCGTTTCCATGGGCGGCTGGGATACCCACCGCAACAACTGGGACAGTCTGGAAAACAGATTGCTGCCTCCCTTTGATGAAGGTCTGGCGGCACTGTTTACCGGACTGGAAGAAAAAGGACTGCTGGAATCGACGGCCGTTTATGTCACCGGCGAATTCGGGCGTACTCCCAAAATCAACACAACCCGCGGCGGTCGTGACCATTATCCACGTTGCATGTTCATGCTGATGGCAGGCGGACAAGTCAAAGGGGGACAGGTCATCGGCAAGAGTACTGAAAACGGTACCGAGCCTGCTGATGAAGGGCGTTCCCCAGATGATGTGGCCGCTTCTTTCTATCACAATCTTGGTATCGATTTCACAAAAGAATACCACACCAATACAGGTCGTCCGATTACCATCGTCCGTGATGGGGCTGTGATTGACCAACTATTTTCCTAACTGAAGAGTCTTCTTTTTTAGCCAATATCGATGTTGTATATCTGGCATACCATGTAATTTCCTGAGGGGGAATGAGAATGTTGAAAGTAACCAAAGCGCTTGTGACTATGGCCTTAATCCTGGCTTGTGTCACTTCTATTGATGCCGCTGAAAAAGGGGCCAAAAAGAAAAAAGGAAACAAACAGCGCACCGTCCAGATTCAGGCGCTGAAATTACCCGCCACCATTGAACTTTCTGCAGATCAGAAAGAAAAAGTGGCTGCACTGAAAAAAGAGTACTCACCCAAATTCGTCGCTTTGCAAAAGAAAAATCGTGAGATTCTGACTCCCGATCAGGTCAAAGCACGTCGCACAGCAATGAAAGAAGCGAAAGATGCTGGTAAAAAAGGCAAAGAACTCCGTGAAGCAGTCAACTCGGCTTTGAAGCTTTCTGATGAACAGTCAAAGCAAATGAAAGAAGTAACGGGAGAAATACGAAAGCTGAATGGAGAAGTTCGCGGTAAACTGGAATCCGTTTTAACCGCAGACCAGCTTGCGAAGATCAAAAAACCCGCCAAAGGTGGCAAAAAAAAGAACAAGAAGAAGAAAAACAGCTAACTCAACCAGCAAATGCATTTTTGTGTGCTGAATGAGTTCTGTGGTCACTAAGCGATCTTCGCGAAATCCCCCGATTCCAACCCTGGAATCGGGGGTATTTTATTTTCCGGTCATTCTGAAGTGAAAAACAGGCTCTGCCTCCCTCTGATCCTACCCGAAAAGGAGTTGTTTTCACCCCTAAACCATGATATAAACATAAGTTGATTCGCCTTAACTTTCAAATAATTCCCGACTTTCATTCCACTAAGGAGCATGCGTAATGCTACGGTCTGAACCAGGTTTCAGCTTGAAACGGGTCCTTGTCATCATTGCCGTCATGATGTCAAGCGGAGCGCAGGTTGCGACCGCCAAAGACGCACCTGAGAAAGACCGGGGAATTGAATTTTTCGAAGCCAAAATCAGACCCGTTCTGATCAAACACTGCTACGAATGCCATGCCGCTGATGCCAAGTCGATTCGCGGGGGCTTATTACTGGATACCCAGGCTGGAACATTAACGGGCGGGGATTCCGGCGCATCAATCGTTCCCGGCAAGCCGGAAGAAAGTCTGCTGCTGGAATCGCTTCGATTTGAAAGTTTCGAAATGCCGCCGGCGGGTAAACTGGCTCCGGAAATCATCGCGGACTTTGAAACCTGGATCAAAATGGGCGCGCCTGACCCGCGAGAAGGGGAAAGCAAAGTCGTCAAGCAGACGATCGACCTGGAACAGGGGAGAGAGTTTTGGTCCTTCAAGCCAATTGCAAAGCAACCGGTCCCGCAAGTTACTGACGCAGACTGGTCGCATACCGAGATTGATCGGTTCATCCGCGCCCGGCAGGAACAACAAAACCTCAACCCGGCGTCTGTCGCTGATCGCACGTCGCTGGTCCGCCGTCTCTATTTTGATTTGATTGGTCTACCACCTACGCCCGCTCAAATCGATGCATTTCTAAACGACAACAGTTCTGATGCAGTCGCGAATCTGGTTGATGAATTACTGGCGTCGCCTCACTTTGGAGAACGCTGGGGCCGCTACTGGTTGGATGTCGCCCGATACTCTCAATCAACGGGAGGCGGACGTTCGCTGCTTTATAACTCTGCCTGGCGTTATCGTAATTATGTGATTGACGCCTTCAACAAAGACAGACCCTTTGATCAATTTATCAAAGAGCAAATTGCCGGCGACACACTCAAGTCAAATGATTATCGGCAACAACAGGAACAATTGATCGCGACTGCCTTTCTGCTGCTGGGCCCGACTAACTATGAGCAGCAGGACAAAGAACAGCTGCGAATGGACGTGATTGACGAACAGATTCAGACTGTCGGCCGTGCCTTTATGGCGATGACGCTGGGCTGTGCCCGCTGCCACGATCATAAATTTGACCCGATCCCCGCCAGCGACTATTACGCACTGGCAGGGATTTTTCGCAGTACGCACGTCTTGACTCCCGGCAATGTGTCCGGCTGGACCAAACGTTCGCTGCCTGTTCCCGCTGAACAACAAAAAGCACGCGATGCCTATGACCAGAAACTGGCCAGTCTGACTTCCCAACAGAAAAAGAAACAGAAGCAACTAAAAAAACTGGAACTCCAGTTAAACAGTATTGTGCTTGACGATTCCGCAGCCACGCTGGTGGGTGACTGGAAAGAGTCAACGTTCATGAAAGACTACATCGGCAAAGGCTATATCCACGACCAGCACCAGGCCAAAGGCAAGAAGCTGGTCAAGTTTGTTCCGAAAAAGCTGAAGTCAGGCCGCTACGATGTGCAACTGGCCTATAATTCTGCAGAATCCCGTGCCTCACGTGTGCCCGTGACGATTAAAACGGCCAAAGGCAAACATACCGTATATGTGAACCAGCGAGTGGAACCGACTGATGGCGCATTTTCTTCGCTGGGGCAGTTTGAATTTACCGGCACAAAAGATGAAGAAATCATTGTCTCCAATGAAGGTACCGATGGTTTTGTCATCGTCGATGCGATCCGTTTCATCTCCGCTCCCGTTGAGGCAGAAAAAGACACACAGCAGCAGGCGGCAGTCGCACATTACAAACAGACCACACTCAAAATCACACAAACCAAAAAACAGCTCAAACAACTGAAATCGGAAATCGCACAGACAAAGAAATCAGCTCCCCCTCAAATTCCAGAGATCATGTCTGTTTATGAAGGGGAAGAACCCGGCGACTATCATCTCTTGATTCGCGGCGACGTGCATAATCTGGGAAAGAAAGTGCCCCGTGGTTTTATTACGGTAGCCCAATCAGATAAGCCGGCAGACAAACCGGTTTCCATTCCAGAGACTGCCAGTGGACGACATGAACTGGCCGATTGGATTGCCAGTCCCCAGAATCCACTCACCGCGCGGGTTTATGCTAATCGAATCTGGCACCATCTGTTTGGTTCAGGACTGGTTCGCACGGTCGATAACTTTGGCTTTCGAGGCGAAACTCCTTCGCATCCAGAATTACTTGATCATCTGGCTTTGAAATTGATCGATCAGGGCTGGTCCACCAAGTCTCTGATCCGTGAGATCGTCCTGTCCAGAACCTATCAGCTCGCCAGTGAATCGACAGAAAAACAACGCGCAGCCGACCCTGATAATCGGCTGTTAACACATCAGAATCATCGTCGCCTCGATGCGGAATCTATTCGCGACACGATTTTGTTTGTCAGTGGCAATCTCGATCTTTCACAACATGAGCAGACCATCAGACCTGATACCAAAACGGAATATGGTTACGTCTTTCAAAAACACTATCGGAGCATCTACATTCCGGTATTCCGAAACCGCTTACATGATTTACTGGCTGTGTTTGATTTCCCCGACCCGAACCTTTCCGTGGGACGCCGCAATACCAGCACACTTTCAACGCAAGCGTTGTACCTGATGAACAACCCTTTTGTGATGGAACAGTCACAAGAACTGGCAAGCCGTCTAATCAAGGACTATCCTGCTGACGAACCAGCCCGTATTGATGCGTTGTTTCGAACCACATTAGGGCGACTGCCTGGCCAAACGGAAAAAGCCAACGCAACGCGTTTTCTCCGCCAATCGCAGACATCGGGAGGCCCTTCTGAAACAGAAGTCTGGTCTGCGCTTTGTCAGACAGTCATTGCCTGCATTGATTTTCGCTATATTAAATAAATCTGGAGTAATTCCATGATGGATACAAACAGTCTCGTTTCACGACGTCATTTATTAGGCTCGTCCGCCTGTGGATTTGGCTCTCTGGCGTTATCAGGCATGCTGTCTCAAGCGAAGGGAAATACTCCCAGCATCACTCATCAGAATCCGTTGGCACCACAAGAGCCAATGTTTCCTCCCCGTGCGAAACGCGTGATCTTTATCTTCATGCAGGGGGGGCCGAGCCATGTGGATACGTTCGACTACAAGCCTCTACTGGAAAAGAAAAACGGCGAAGAGCTGGAGTTCAAGGACTCACGCTCGATTGCCAAAACGGGAAAGTATGGCAAAGAGAAGGTCATGCAGTCGCTCTGGAAATTCCGCCAGTACGGTGAATGCGGTCACTGGGTCTCCGACCTGTTCCCGGAAATTGGCCGTCAAGTCGATGACCTGTGTTTCGTTCACAGCATGCACACCAACGGGGTTGCGCATGGCCCCAGTACGTTGTTTCTGCATACGGGAACGACCAATTTGATTATGCCTTCGGTGGGCTCCTGGATTACCTATGGTCTGGGCACGGAAAACGAAAACATTCCCGGCTTCATTACGATTTCGCCTTCTTCCTCGAATGGCGGTCCTCGAAATTTCTCCAATGCATTCCTGCCTTCGCATTACCAGGGAACGGCGCTCGGCAGAGCAGGGCAACCCGCTGACAAAGCACGCTTTAATAATATCAAAAATGGACAATGGTCGTTGAATAAGCAGCGCCAGCAACTTCAGCTTCTGCAGTCACTCAACCAGAGTCAGTTGCAGTCGCATAAAGAAGACGATGAGCTGGCGGCAGTGGTGAATTCATTCGAACTGGCCTTCCGCATGCAGCAACATGCGCCGGGATTAACAGACCTTTCCAGTGAATCCAAATCCACATTTGATCTGTATGGAATTGGAACCCCCGAAACCGATGACTTCGGTCGGCAATGCCTCTTGGCACGGCGTATGGCAGAGGCGGGCACGCGTTACATTCAAGTCAACTATGCCGATAACGGCAATAACCCGCGCTGGGACCAGCACAGTAAAATTCAAAAACATGCATTTCACGCCAAAGCGACAGACAAACCTGTTGCTGGCTTGATTCAGGACATGAAACAGCGTGGCTTGCTGGAAGACACATTGATCTGGTGGGGGGGAGAATTCGGTCGAAATCCGTTTTTACAAAATGGCGATGGCCGTGACCACAATCCCAAAGGATTCACACATTTTCTGTGTGGTGCTGGTGTGAAATCGGGCTTCTCATATGGGGCTACCGATGAATTCGGGCATGAGGCCGTAGAAAACAAAGTGCACATGCATGATATGCACGCCACTATCCTGCACCTGTTGGGCATTGACCACGAACGCCTCACCTATCGCCATGCCGGCCGGGATTTCCGTCTGACAGATGTGGAAGGCCGTATCGTCACTGATCTTATTGCCTGATTAAATAAAACCGGTTCGCAAATGCCCCCCATTTGCGAACCGGTTTTTACTTTGTTAACTCGGCTAATTCGATAAGATACCTCCTGCTAAATCAGTCTGGTCAAGAAGAGCGAGGCTACTCTGATTGTGAAACGACTTTAGAAAGTCAGAGTCAATGTCACTGTGGTTCGGCTATCCAGCAAATCCTTTCTGTTGGAAATCGGAAATTCCCAGACACCAGCGAGTGACAGACAATCGTTTAATTTATAGTCGGCACCGAAGGCGGTTGTGACAACGTTATTGCCGGCGACATTATTTGAGCCGAGGTTAATCCAGTCGCCGCCTTCAAAGCTGGCAGGAAATGCCCCACCGCTGCGTGTGTACACAATCCCGTTTAACTCTGCGATCGCAGAAAGTTTTTCGGTAAGGGGGTGATCATAATGCAGGCTGTACCAGAAGGATGTTGACTCATCCACATGATCAGCAGGCAGGTGAAAACCAGCGTTAGCGATAAAGTGTCCGCCGCCGTAAAGCTCTTTCCCTGCGGTCAGGAACGGATTCCAAACTCCCTGGCCGTTACCCTGAAAGACTCGCAGACTGCCATTATGGGCTTCATAAATCAGTCCGGTTGAAAGCAGGAACTGATTTTCGACGTCCCGCACCAGAACATATTTGACCCCCAGAGCAATATCGGCCCAGCCACGCGAATTCCCAATTCCGCGTGTCTGCAGCGTGTTGTAGCCATCTTTGACGGCAATAATCGAAAGCCGCTCGTTCAATGCAATCCCCAACTGCAATGCATACACCTGCAGGTCGCCAGCTCCTAATACGGGGGTCGTAGAATCAATCATCTGATTTACAAAAACGCCACGAACATATGTCAACGACCGTGGATCAATAGACCAGACTGGATTACTGACCGGCATCACCCAATGCTTGAAACAAGGGTCACTGGGAAGTTTACTGAGTAGGGGAATCCGGTCGCAAAGCGTGCATGCACTACAGGAGTCACAGCTGCAACACTGACCACAGCGACAAGCTGACTGGCAGGTCTGACAAGACTGGCAAGCCGCTTCCGGAGCAACACTCTCATACGAAACAAAAACTTCGTCGGGGCTTACTGTAGACTGATCTTTGACGTCGGCTGATTCAATTTTGACTTCATCAGCCGTTGTACTCACCAGATCAATTCCGAGTGGATTCGCATCCGTATTCTCGTCCGCGTTCACCGGCATTAAGACACAGTTAAGCATCAGCACCGTCGCTGCACTGACTATTAACTTGAAATTCATTTCTCTCTCCCTGAGATTCTTATATTTACCGTTAATGAGAAAATGTTCCTCGGCCGGTATGTTTTATTCTTTTTACTGAGACAGCACTACAAATTCCGATAATTCTATCTTCAAATATTATTTCGCCCCTAATAGAATGCGCGCGTGAGGACGAATATAACCCTAGTGATATATTTACCGAAAAGCACAATCAGTAAGCCGCAAGGTTTCACAATGGATGTCGTTTGCGGTTTGTTAGTTCAGTGGGTGGGGTATATCCCTGAAATTAGTAAGTCCCGCCTCTCATCCCCCGAATCGGATAGGCGGAATTTATTAATTGGCTAGAATATCCCCTTTTCGTAACTACTGCTTAATAAAAGAGATCTAACGTTTTTTAATACGGTCCATTCGAGTTCAGGAGCAGAGGAGCACACGTGTCGGCTGAACCATCTATCGAAACTGTCACAAACAGCGGGAATCTGGAGAAATTCATTTACGATGACCAAATTGCAAGGATGTTTGCTCTCGCGACACTCGTGTGGGGGACCGTCGCATTTCTGGTTGGAATTATCATCGCGAGTGAACTCGCTGCCCCTTCAGTCAATATGGGGTTCGATTTAATCACCTTTGGCCGTTTACGCCCTCTGCATACCAACGCTGCCATTTTCGCTTTTGCCGGGAATGCCATTTTCACTGCTGTCTACTATTCGACTCAGCGTCTCTGCCGTGCCCGTATGTGGAGCGATAAACTATCGCGACTTCACTTCTGGGGCTGGCAACTGATTATTTTGGCAGCCGCCCTGACGCTACCGTTTGGGATTACCCAAAGCAAAGAATACGCTGAACTGGAATGGCCCATCGACATCGCGATTGCCGTTGTCTGGGTCGGATTCTTCGGCGTGAACTTCTTTATGACACTTGCCAGACGCCGAGAACGGCACATGTATGTCACACTCTGGTTTTATATCGCCACCATTGTGACCGTGGCATTGCTGCACGTGTTCAACAATCTAGTGATTCCCATCGGACTGTTTAAAAGCTATTCGGTTTATGCCGGCGTGCAGGATGCCTTCATGCAATGGTGGTATGGCCATAACGCGGTGGCGTTTTTTCTCACGACCCCGTTTCTGGGGCTCATGTATTATTTTCTTCCCAAAGCAGCAAATCGCCCGATTTACTCTTATAAGCTTAGTATCCTCCATTTCTGGTCGCTGGTCTTTATTTACATCTGGGCTGGCCCACACCATCTGCATTACACCGCATTACCACAGTGGGCCTCCACTTTAGGCATGCTGTTCTCGATTATGCTCTGGATGCCTTCCTGGGGTGGAATGATCAACGGTTTACTAACTCTACGAGGGGTCTGGCAGAAAGTGACCTCCGATCCGGTTCTCAAGTTTTTCGTGGTCGGAATTACATTTTACGGAATGTCAACTTTTGAAGGCCCTGTGCTCTCTATCAAATCGGTGAATGCCTTATCCCATTACACCGACTGGACCATCGCACACGTCCATGCGGGTGCTCTGGGCTGGAACGGCTTCATGACATTCGGCATGATCTACTGGCTGCTTCCCCGTTTATTCCAGACACAGCTTTGGAGCCAGAAACTGGCGAATCTGCACTTCTGGTTGGGTACCGTCGGTATCCTGTTATACATTTTCCCGATTTACGTTGCCGGACTGACTCAAGGGTTGATGTGGCGAGCCATCACGGAAACCGGCCAGTTGGCGTATCCCAACTTTGTCGAAACCGTCCGCGTGTTGATTCCCTTGTACTGGATTCGCGTTGCAGGCGGGCTGGTTTATCTCTCCGGCTCTCTGTTACTGGGTTATAACTTCTTCCAAACCTGGAAAACACGTCCCGCTGTTTACGAGGAAGAAGTTCATACTGCGCCCCCATTGGAACGTCATTATGAGGATGAACCGGCTACCAAGTCTGATTTGACCGGCGTACTGGAAATTGCCAAATCAATCGATGTCTTTGAAAAGCTGAACTGGCACCGAAGATGGGAACGCTTACCGCGGCTGATGACGATCTGGGTGATCATCTCTGTCGTCGTCGCCTCGCTCTTTGAAATCATTCCTACTTTCCTGATCAGATCGAACGTGCCTACGATCGCGACGGTGACTCCTTATACACCGCTGGAACTGGCGGGCCGGGATATCTATGTGGCGGAAGGCTGTTATAACTGTCACTCACAAATGATTCGGCCTATTCTTTCCGAAACAAAACGGTATGGGGAATACTCCAAACCGGGTGAATTTATTTATGACCATCCGTTCCAGTGGGGATCACGCCGCATTGGTCCTGACCTGGCTCGCGAAGGGGGACAACGTTCCAATCTCTGGCACCTCGTCCACTTCCGGGACCCGGCAAAGATGACCGATGGGTCTATCATGCCGCCTTACCCCTGGCTGGAAACGCGGAAATTGAATTTCAAAACGATTCCCGACCGTGTCTGGGCTGCCTCTTATCTGGGGGCGCCCTACACGCGTGCCCTGGATGATTCGATTGCCATGGCGAAAGAGCAGGCGAAAGCCATCGCGGATGACATCGAAAAACAGAAAGGTCCCACAGGCCTGGAAGACAAGCAGGTGATTGCTCTGATCGCGTATATGCAACGCCTGGGAACCGATATTTATAAAACACCGGCTGCACCGAAGAAATCAGAGTCTACAGAACCGCCGCCGGCCGCGAATAAAACGGCACAAAAATAATTTGTGAACGAGGACCAAGACCATGATTAAACAAGTAATGGAACTCTTGAATTATGATTACTGTGCTGAGATTGCACTCGTCCTGTTTTTGATTGCATTCACGCTGGTCATTATCAAAACCGCATTCACAAGTAAAAAAGAAATCAAACACCAATCAGAAATTCCGCTTTCTGACGACTAATACTGATTCGGAGAAAAACATGTCAGAGTTAGAGAAAGATCAGTTAAGAACCCACGTTTATGACGGGATTCAGGAATACGACAATCCGATGCCGGGCTGGTGGGTGATGCTTTTCTGGGGATGCATCTTTTTTGCGATTCCCTATTGGATGTATTATGAGTCGGGTGTTCCCGGGCGTTCGATCTATGATAATTATAATGAAGCAGTCGCCGACAACTTGCGACTGCAGTTTGAGGAGATCGGTGAACTCAAACTGGACTCTGCCACCGTCTATAAATATAAGGATGACCCAAAATGGCTTAAGGTCGGCGCCAGTGTTTATGAAATGCACTGTGTCGCCTGCCATGCTTCCAAAGGGGAAGGAAAAGTTGGCCCGAATTTGACGGACGACTACTGGATTCATGTGAAAGAGATCGGCGACATCGCCAAAGTCGTCGAAAAAGGAGCCAACGGCCAGGCGATGCCTGCCTGGGGAAATCGTTTGCACCCCAATGAAATTGTTCTGGTTGCGTCCTATGTCGCAGGACTCCGCGGATCATTGCCGCCGGGCACGGGAAAACCACCAGAACCGAAAGCAAAAAAAATCCCCGACTGGAAAGCACCAGCGGAAGCAAGCGAAAAACCCGAATCAGAGTCTTCCAAAGCAGATGAAGCCAAGCCAGACGACACGAAGTCAGAAGATAACAAAAAAGAGAAACCGCCAGAAACGAAACCCGCCTCATGAACAAGAACTTTCTTTTCGATGAACGGTAAACTTTGATGAACGACCAACTTCTCGAACCCGAGGAACATGTTTTATCAACACTGGAGAAAGATGGCTCCCGTCGCTGGATCTACCCCCGTCTCTTCCAGGGTAAATACTGGACCAGACGCCGCGCTGTGGGTTACCTGCTGATCATTGTTTTTATTGCGTTACCTCATATAAAAATCAATTCCAGTCCTGCCTTCTTTTTGAATATCGCGAAACGGGAATTTACCATCTTCGGTTTCAAATTCCTGCCGACCGATACGCTCCTGCTGGCGTTCTTTATGATCTCGCTGTTTCTGTCGATCTTCCTGTTAACGGCACTATTCGGTCGCGTCTGGTGTGGCTGGGCATGCCCGCAGACGATTTACCTGGAATTTGTGTACCGCCCAATTGAACGATTATTCTGCGGAACTGCCGGCCATGGTGGCAAACCGCATAAGTCCGTTCCCGTGATCCGCCGGCTGATGATGTACGGCGCCTATCTGATCATTTCGATGGTGCTGGCACATACCTTCCTGGCCTACTTCGTGAGTGTGAGCGAACTCCAGCGCTGGGTTCAGCAATCGCCGTTCACTCATCCAACCGGCTTCCTGGTGATGACAGCCACTGTGGTTCTGATGATGTTTAATTTCTCATTTTTCCGAGAACAACTCTGCACGATTGCCTGCCCGTACGGCCGTTTTCAATCTGTGCTGCTCGATCGGCGATCCTTAATTGTCAGCTACGATAAACAACGCGGAGAACCACGAGGCAAAATCAGCAAACAAAAGACAGAAGAAACCCACGGCGACTGCATCGACTGTGGGCAATGTGTGCGTGCCTGTCCGACCGGCATTGATATTCGCGATGGCTTACAGATGGAGTGCCTTCACTGCACTCAGTGCATGGACGCCTGCGATGAAATCATGGTGAAAGTGGAACGTCCCACCGGACTGGTGCGTTACTCCTGCCAGGATGAAATTGAAGGTAAACCAACCAAAAAACTGCGGCCGCGCGTCGTCATCTACCCGTTGCTGCTGCTCTTATCCGTTTCTGCATTTACCGTCACTCTGATGAATAAAAAATCTTTTGATGTGACCGTCATGCGAAATTATGGAAACCCGTTTATTGTAACGGACGATGATTTCGTCGAAAATAATCTCCAGATCAAGCTGGTTAACAGAACGGATCTTCCCGAAGAATATCAATTCGAGCTACCCGAAAAAACCGACGTCAAAATGGAGATCATGGGAAACACCAGCCTGAAGGCACGCGAGACAAAAACGATTCCACTACTGGTTTCCGCCCCCCGCAGTTCGTTTGTCACAGGTTTACGTGAAGTGGAACTCACCATCCGTTCCCAGAAAGATTCCGAAGAGAGGACAGTCACATGTCAGTTGCTGGGACCATAACAACCGACGCAGAGCAATCTGCCGAAACACTGGCCCGCTGGACCTGGTGCGGCGTAATCTTCTCATTTCTCGGATTGCAAATTCTGCTTTCGTCAGTCGCCGTATTTCTGGCGACCAGCGATCCTTCAAACGTCATTGTCGAAGGCTATTACGAGCAGGCGATCTCCTGGGACCAGCAACGGCAAACTCAGGCCGAAAGTGATGCACTGGGGTGGAAATCTGTTGTCTCTCTCGAAGCGGCTCCCGACATACTCCAGAAACCCAAACTGGAACTCTCTCTGCTGAATCAGGCCGGCACGCCCGTAGGAAACAGTCAGGTGGAAGGCCTGTTATTCCATCATGCCAGGGCAGGGGACGTCTTTAAAATTCATTTTACCGAAACCAGACCCGGACATTACGCAGCACTGGTTCCGATAAACAAGCCAGGCCTCTGGGAACTTTTGATCGCTGCGTCCGGCAATGAAGGCACCTTCCAGGAAAAGAAACAATTTCTGCTCAAACCGTCGGGAGAATTAAAAAACCTCCAGGCACAACACTGATTAACATTCGCGAGACATTGACCGCGAAATAAGGCATAGCATGACGGACTTCCAATCGACAATTCCCTTACTGGCCACGATCTTCGTCGCCAGCATTGCCGGAAGCGGTCACTGTGTTGGAATGTGCGGACCTTTGATGCTGCTGGCGGTGAATCGCAATTCTGCAACAAACAAAAAGTCCTTCGGGTTAGAGGCCCTCTACCACGGGGGACGATTACTGGGCTATGCCATATTAGGGCTTGTCGCCGGCAGCCTGGGCTGGATGCTGGAATCGGGCGGCGAACTGGCGGGTCTGCAGAAAATTGCCGCCTATGTCTCAGGAGTCGGCATGATTCTGTTCGGCAGTTTTTCCTTGTGGACCATTTATCGCAAAGGAAGTATTCCTCATTTCGGTACCGCTGCGGTCGGTAAATATCTGACAAAGTTCATCAAAAAGAACCAACGGCTCCCGCAAGGGATCAGACCTTTGGGAATCGGCTTGATTACCGCCTGTCTCCCCTGTGGCTGGCTTTATGCATTTTTACTGTTGGCCGTCGCCGCCCGGACTCCGCTTACGGGAAGCCTGGTGATGATTGCCTTCTGGCTGGGAACGATTCCGGCGTTATCATTGACCGGACTGGCCAGCCGCCTGTTCCCTCAAAAGTGGAACCTGCTGGGCAACACCTTGATTGCAGGTCTGCTCATCGTCAGCGGCATCTTTACCATGAGTGTTCGTGCTCACGCGGATATGGGAGAACTGCAACAAAAAGCCGCCGGGGCATCGAAGTCGGAAATTCTGAAAACCATTAATGACCAGCCGCTTCCCTGTTGCCAGCCAAAACAGACCGATTAATCCGTTCCCGTATGCGATAAGGCTTCATTCCGTTGATTGAGCAAACGCACGAAAGTGAAACGATCCCCCAACAGCAGCAGGGCACTTGCATCCACTGCAATCTCCCGGTCCCCGCCAGTCGACAAACAGACGAACAACCCTGGTTTTGCTGCGCCGGGTGTGAAGTCGCCTACGCGATCCTGCAAGACATGGATGCCTGCCTGCTGGAAGAGCTCAATAAAACAGAAACAGCCCCCTCTTCGGACCTCTCCTATGAGGAAATGGATCATCCCCGTTTTCGAGAGCTCTATGCCCGTGAGATCGAACCAGGGCTGTTCCGAATCCGCTTTCATCTGGAAGGCATGCATTGTGCATCGTGCGTGTTTGTGATTGAGAAGCTTCCCGACTTCCTGCCAGGCGTCATCAGTGCGCGAGTAAATTTAACGAACACCAGCGTCGATTTAATCTGGGATTCTAACAGCGTCTCTTTGTCCGAGATCGCCAGAACCCTGGATCGGCTCGGTTATCGTCCACATCCGCCGCAACACAATGATGCGGAACGGATTTATCAGCGGGAAAACCGAACGTATCTGATTCGTCTGGGCATTGCGGGCGCCTGTGCCGGCAATGTGATGTTGATCGCGTTTGCCTTGTACGCGGGTATGTTTACCGGAATGGCGGCAGAACACTTGAACCTGTTTCGCTGGACCAGTGCGGCACTGGCGCTGGTCTCCATTGTCTGGCCCGGGCATGTCTTTTTCAAAGGCGCTTTCTCTGCGATCAAAACACGCAGTCCGCATATCGACCTTCCCGTAGCGCTGGGCATCACCATCGGCGGCGTTGCCGGGCTGGTCAATTCCATTCGTGGCACAGGGGAAATCTATTTTGATTCGTTAACGGTTCTAATTTTTTTACTGCTGGTCGGTCGATACATTCAATTCCGACAACAACATCGAGCCCTCAGCCATCTTTCACTGCTCAAAAGCATTACGCCGCGCAGTGCACGACTCATTTCAAATGACGAAGTGATCACAGTTCCGATTGAAGTACTAAAAGCAGGCGACCAGGTTGAAGTCAGAGCAGGGGATGTCATACCCGCGGACGGCATTGTGTATTCCGGGGATTCCACCGTTGATGAATCGATCCTTACGGGAGAAGCACGGCCGCGCATCATTCAATCTGGCGCGAGGGTGACTGCCGGGACCATCAATCTGACTTCCCCACTCAGAATGGATATCGAAAGCGTCGGCGAAAACACACGCATTGGCCGTTTGATGAACCTGGTGGAACTGGGAGTCAGCTCCAAGCTTCCTTTACTGGAACTGGCGAATCGCATCGCTGGCATTTTTGTAGTTACCGTGATTATTCTGGCGATCGTCTGTTTGGGAATCTGGTGGTCGAGCGGCATCAAGATCGCCGTTTCGAATTCGATATCCCTACTTATCGTCACTTGCCCTTGTGCCCTCGGCTTAGCCACTCCATTGGCGCTCGCCGTCGCTCAAGGAAAAGCCGCCAAACGGGCGATTTTAATTAATTCGGGCGATGTGATCGAGCGTCTTTCTCAACCAGGGATTCTCTGGCTCGATAAAACGGGAACGTTAACCTACGGAAAAATGCAAGTCCATAAATGGCACGGCGATCGTAGTCTCTTTCCACAGATTCGTGCTTTGGAACAACAAGTCGTTCATCCCATCGCCTGTGCGCTGACGACCTGGATCGACGAGCAAATCGGCATAGAGGAACAGGACAGCCACACGCTTCAGGACATTGACTATTCACCCGGCCTGGGAATTCGAGGAGCCGTCGATGGTACTCAGCTCGCAATCGGTAGTGAAACCTATATCACAGAAGAGGGCGGACACGTCCCGCTTGAATTTCAGCAGAAGATCACCGAGTATCGGCAGCGGGGATTAACAGCTGTGCTCGTTATCGCAGAGGGAGAAACCCAGCTTGTATTGGGGATCGGCGATGATTTACGGCCCGATGCAGCCGTCACGATTGAAGAACTGAAAACAGCGGGATGGTCTGTCGGCATCCTCTCTGGCGATCACCCTGAAATTGTCACCCCCATCGCCAGCCGCCTGAATATTGATCCCAAGCTGGTTCATGCCGCAGTACGTCCGGAAGAAAAACTGAAAATCATTCAGGATTCTACCAGCCGTGGAATCACTGTGATGGTCGGTGATGGGGTGAATGACAGCGCGGCGTTAGCGGCGGCTTCGGTCGGCATTGCCGTGCATGGCGGGGCGGAAGCCAGCCTGCAGGCGGCCGCCGTTTATCTGAATCAACCGGGGCTGGCACCACTGAAAGAACTGATAGATGGCGCGCGTATGACGAATCACGTAATTAATCGCAACTTGCTGATGTCTCTGGTATATAATGTGATTGCAGCAGGACTGGCGATCGGAGGATTTATTAACCCGCTCATCGCGGCTGTGCTGATGCCGATCAGTTCCCTGACTGTCCTGATCTTATCCTTTATGAACCGCGCTTTTCAGGAGCCCCATTCTTGAGTGTTCTGTATATTGCATTACCGGTCGCAATCCTGTTAGCGTTAGCTGCGGTCATCGCTTTTGTGTGGACCGTTTCGCGCGGCCAGTACGATGATCTTGAAACTCCCGCCTATCGTATTCTCGAAGACGATCAGAAACAGAAACCAAAAGAAGAAAAGCGTTAAGCCTGCTTGCCTGCAATTTTGCGCGAGCGGAAAACAAAAACGCCCGGATCTGTTCCGGGCGTTTTTTGACTGATTTTTATAAAATCGATCAGGTCTCTGCCAGGCAGAACTTACTCAACAACGCGAACTGAAGTTGCACAAGGCCCTTTACGACCTTCACCTACTTCATACTCGACCGTCTGTCCTTCCTGTAATTCTTCGAGAGTCACACCCTGAACTTCAGAATGATGAAAAAACAAGTCGCCCCGTTCTCCCTCGATGAACCCAAAACCGCGATCTGAAACCAACCTTTTAATTTTACCCTGTGGCATTTCTGCTCTCCAACATGATAACCTACGACACTCGGCAGCTTTGATAAAAGAGGCTGCCGAAGCCCAAAAAATGAAAGCAGATAGAGCCACAAAAAACAGAAGCTGAAACTTACTTAGAAGCCCTGCTAGTAAAATGAAGCGGGAAGAGATGAACGACCCGAAGGCGGTTAAACTACACCTTGTCTCTGCTCGTCACAACTGGCGTGACACCTGTATTATACCCGGTACTGTGTATCTGTAAAGCTTGCCCCGTCCGCTTTCATTCAAATCCTGACATCCCCAAAGCCTTTTCAGACAGAGGAAAACAGCGGTTAGGGAAGCTTTACCGGGAGAGAAAGCGGATAAGCCAGACGATTCCCGAGAACAGCAGGCTTAGCAGGATGCAGGTCGTGAGTGGGAAATAGAACCGGAAATTCTCCCGTTCAATCAAAATATCGCCCGGCAACTTTCCCAGCCAGGGAATCGATGGTGCCAGTAACCATATGATTCCCACCCCCACGATCAAGAATCCTACAGAAATCAAAATCCACACCGGCTGGTTTGTCATCTCTCTTTTTCTCGCCTACCTCGCAACAACGTTCAAACGCAATTAGAAGCTCGACGCTCAACAGCGAGAGCAGACCCGAGTTGATCAGGAAATAAGAGGCACGCCTGACTAGTTTTGACAGCACGGGATTCTTCCTGCGCACCGAACCGGCTTCAGAAAAGACATTACCGCATTCCAACATTATTTTATTGATGCTGGCAATTCTGAATCAGGAGGAAAATGTGAGATTTCGGAAATTCGCAATCTGCATCCACTCTCGAAGCTGTCAGAAAAAAGGCGTTTGTTTGACACAAGCATAACTAACTGGCATACTGTTCATCACATATCATTTTAGTGCTTTCATCGTGTCCCATGAAAGCAGTTAAGTGACCGTGACTGTTGCAGGGGCCTGAGGCAGATTCACAAGTGCGTCGGGATTCAGATTCAATCGTCGTCCTAATCAACTGCGAGAAAACAACTATGACGCAAATTCTTGAGATTCCGACAGCAGCAGGGGATTCTATTCTGGTTGAAGTGCGTCAACCAGAGTCTCGAGAGCATCGTGCCGGAACCAAAACGCTGATTGAAAAATCGACAACAACTCTGGAAACGATGCTCACAAAAATTCGCCCCCTGGCCGATGCAGCGGTCTCCGCAATGCAGGGGACAGGAACAGATGAAATGACCCTGGAAGTCGGTGTCAATCTATCGCTAGACGGAAATGTTGTGTTTGCCAGCGTCTCCACAGAAGCAAATTTTAAGGTCTCCCTCACCTGGAAGGGACAGACAAAAGCAAGCAATGAGAAATAAGGTTCCCCCTGTTGTCAGTATTTCCAGTAGCAAGGCAGCCCCCCTCGTTGGTATGGGGGTTGTTGTTGATGCAAGCCACGTTATCACCTGCGCTCATATTATCAACTACGCGCTGGACCGCGATGCCGACGATCAGTCCCGGCCGAACGCCAAAATCTGCGTCCGGTTTATCCTTGATGCTCAAGAACCGGTTGCCTGGGCTACGATTTTGAAATGGCTTCCCCCACTAGACTCGGGTGACAATGAAGATGTGGTCTTACTGGGACTGGATGCCCCAACCAGCGTCGACATTGACCACTCGCAATTTTCTATTCCGCGGATTAATGAACCGATTCGCGCTTATGGACTTCCGCAAGGCTCAACACTGGGAATCTGGTGGAGTGGTCTCGTCTCCTTGCCCGTGCGGAGTAATCGCTTTCAACTGGAACAGAACGAAAACGCCTCCACAATTCTGGAACCAGGCTTCAGCGGGACACCGCTCCTTTCCATTAACGGACAAAAGATGTATGGGATCGTCGCGCGTGTGCGCGGAAAAGTCGGCTATATGATTCCCAGCCAGGAACTGAATCGGATATTTAAGGTAATGCCTTCTGCCCAGAGCGATGGGGAAGCGGAGTCCGAGATGGAGGAGCCTCTCGTGTCACAGCCACAGGACAACAGAACGACTCTGACCATGGTTGCGACAGACACGGAACAACAAGGCGCTTTGATTGAAGTCGAAGTCAATGCAGACTATGGCGATTTCTCAGATGAAGACACATTCTATTATCAACAACTGATTGAATTCATGCAGGGGTTCCCGGGAGTCATCTTAAAAGTCAGCTATATCCGCAAAGGGAGTACCATTATCGGCTTCCGTGTAATCTCTGAAAAGGCCGATGATGCAGCATCAACCATCGTATCGGTAATCAATGAAGGCACGCTGGCAGAACATGGTGTCGTGCGTGCCAGCATTCCCTCACCGGAAACACAACAGAACTTCACAACCGGAGTTCAAGTCTCTCGTTACTTGCGCTGGAAGGGTCCCTTCGATCAGATTCTGGCCGCAATACTCCTGGTTCTGCTGGCACCGCTTATCATAATCGGGATCTTGGCGGTTCGGCTAACTTCCCCCGGTCCGGCGTTGTTCCGTCAAACCAGAGTCGGAAAAGACGGTCGCAATTTCACGATGTATAAACTAAGAACGATGCACGCTGATGCAGAAGCTGCAACGGGGCCAGTCTGGGCGATTCAAAGGGACCCCCGAGTGACATCCGTAGGATATTTCCTGCGCAGAACGTCTCTCGATGAACTTCCCCAACTGTTTAACGTCCTCCGCGGTGAAATGTCGCTCGTCGGTCCGAGCCCGGAGCGTCCTGAATTTATTGATGTCTTTTGTAAAAGTATTCCGGACTACGAAACCCGGACCCGAATCAAGCCGGGGATTGTGGGATTAGCCTCGTCTTATCTCCCCTGGGTCATGGGACTTGAAGAGATCAGAAACAAGTTTTTGATCGACCGGTTCTACATAGAACATGCCACCCTTTGGATGGACGTGCTGATCTGCCTGGAAAACCTTGCCCGAATCTTCTTCATCCCAATCAGACTGACAACACACTATGTGAAACCAATTCTCCCCAGTTATTCAAAGCCTGGGGAAGATAAGAATCAATAATGAAACGTCGCTACCCCTTCATGCTGACACATTTATCGTTGGCATAAAATACAATTCTTTTTACACCAAGCTGGGCAGGATTATAATATGAGATTATTCCACGATCTCCATGCACACTTTTAAATTCAGGTAAGGGGACCAATGATGGGCGCATTAAACGAGAAGATTCTAGCTGCGGTACTGGCACATGAAGACACGAACTTGTCTCCACCGGCCACCGTAAAAGCCATCGATGCGTTTGAGAAAAAACACAACTTTCGGTTTCCCTTAAGCCATCGCGAATTTCTGCTGCAGGGCAATGGGGGCGAAGTTGGCTATGCCCGGCTGTTTGGTGTAGGCGAATCAGATCATATGAGTCTGGAATGGCACGTCACCGAGATGCGCCCCGAACTGGAAAGCATGGCGCAAGGCCCGGTAATGCCATTCGCCAACGACTGGGGCGGAAGTTATTTCTGTTACGATTTACAGAAAGCAGACTCTAACGGAGAGTACCCGGTCTTATTCTGGAATCACGAATATTCCGAGGAGCCGGAAGACCTGCCCCTGGTCTGGTCTGACTTCGCCGCAAACTTTGTCGAATTTCTGCAGAAGATCATCTCGTAAGGAGATGATTGCATCACCGTGACAAATAGGATTGCGCAGGTTTCTAATAATATTTTCCTGCCACTTAGTTACTACTTCACTAATTTGAAAGTGCAATTTATTTCAGCGAACGGACATTGATAACGCTGTCACAGAGTGTAGACTGGGAAAAATCCTCCTACTTATCCGAGGCAAGAGAAAGGAATCAGAGACGTGATAATTTTATTTCTTCTGGACATGCACATGGTCGAAACCCATTATGGATCAGGAGGCGGCTCTGGCGGAGATTCTGGACAGGGGCCTGGAGGAAAATCAGGGTATCTGATCATTGTGCTCATCGTGATTGCTCTCGCTTTATTGGGTTGGCTCTTTTTTTAATAGAACGTTTCAATGAAGAAATTCTCCCGTCAGCATCATGCGCAAATCATTGCTGTTCTCATTCTGATCATCCTGATTCTCTTATTCTTTAACCTCATTAAACACGAGCTAATCAGGCCTGACTGGCTCGCAGTAAATAAGGACTCGATCAGTGCAGCTTACGATATATTCAGCATCGTTGTTCTGTTGATTGTCTCCATTTTTTCCTACTATCGTTTTTTCCGTGGCCGGACCTTTGCGATGCGCGCACAACCAAAGATTACTGCTACGGTGCACGATACGTCAGACAATTATTATATTCATGCGATTACAGTTGAGATTGAGAATGTAGGCCCGCTTCCCATCTGGAATCCATCTCCTGTCACTGTCGCCAAGATCCATGGCCCCAATGAGATTGAAAGAGAAAAAGTCATTGACCAATGGAGCAGACCTCCTTTCAGCTCTGACAGAGCAACCAATTATGTGATTATTGAAACTGGCGAAACGATTTCATTCTTTGCACATCAAAAAATCCCCAAGGAAGCATGGGCCGTCACCTATTCCACTTCAATTAGAGCCGAAAGCAAAGACATCTGGGCTACGAATATGACGGTTTCAAACATCCCCTTAAAAACAGTGTCCGACTAAGAGCCCCGGGTAGTAACAGGGAATCGGGAGCAGGGCGTTCTTTTCAGGAATACTGAGCCATTAAGTTCCCGCAGGTTGAGTAATGACCAACACAGATAAAAGGCCGACCCAATTAAAAAACACGCTGGCTAAGCTCATGGACAATCGAATTGTACTGTCGTTAGCTTGTCTGCTCGTCGGGGGAGTAATGGCTTATTTAAGCTGGGACTTATACGAGGAAATCACAGCAAAAGAAGCTTTGAATCACGAAGTCAAATTACATAAGCATCTGCAGTTTTTTTATCACATTTTCGGTAAGTGGGGCGTTGTTTCTATCACCGGCTTGACCGCTTTATTTCTTTGGGGAGTTGCGATCTACTGTCTCTTTGTAGGGGATATTTCTGACAAACCTGTCGACATTGAAGAAGTAACGACAGAAAGTGCCGTTTGGAAGAAGATCATTTTTTTGTGGATGGGCCCACCACTACTTGCCTGGGGGCTATATGTGATCAAAGCAATCGTAGCAGGCAATCTTTCATTGAACTATGCAATGTATCTCGTACTCGGAGCAGCACTGGGAGCGATCGTCGGAATTGCAGGTGGAAAAGCAGACGAAAAATATTCACTGGCAGTACTCGTCTGCGTTACTTCATATATCGGCACAACCATCGTATGGGCTGTTTATTTTTCTTAAAATGGTTTAACAGGGACAGCATTTTACAACCTAGTGTCCTGCCGCCTTTATAAGCCTTTTTACGCAAAACGAGAAAGTTCATACAGAAAGCAGAATTATGATCGAGTGGCCTAATGACTATCGCAGGCTTCAGGTGACTGGATTACTACATCGACTAACGAATTCGGATGATCCCATAGACATTTGGGATGCAGAATTTCTTCCAGAGGGTAAGATCGATTCGTTCGAACGTCTTGGCGATCAGAAGGTTGAAATATCCCCCTTTGCGATCACAGGAGGTGGCCACTACTGGGCCTATCTTGCTGACTCACTTCCTGAATCAGATATTGTATTGTGCTACCGAGATTCATATGAAGCCGAATACTATTCCAGAAGCATCCAGGACTTCATCTTCAAACGCACGGTCGAATTTGCAGGAAATGAAGAACTAGGAGATAGTTCGGGGTGGACACAAGACACAGCTAAGGAAGCGGTGTCCCTTGTTTGTTCAGGTTTTGCTGACATTCTATCCAGAGAAATGCTCGTGGAGCTACGTTCAATTGCTAACACTGTTTCTGCCCACTCCATAAACGGGTGGACTACGCTAATTTCCGAGAGCAAAGCAAAGGAAATAATTGAAAGACTCGCACCAATGAAAAGAGAAGATGCTATTTTCGAATGGCGAGGGTAGAAGCTCAATAGTTTGGATGTGTCAGCGACGAATGGTACTACCGTGTTTTTTGCCAGTTTGCTCCCGCGGTCCGGTGTGATCGACGATCAGCACTGACACGTTCATTGCAAAAGCACCAGTGCCGGTCATGTTTACCGGGGGCGGTTTATTCACGTCTGGTGAGGCGTGTTCATCTCTGATGCTGCTGGTGAGATCTGATAGGATTTGTTTGCCGGTAGCTTGGCTTGTTGCCAAACGTTCAGACGACGGCGGACGTCGCGCATGATTGTTGGTGTAAGCTGGTTCCAATCCATCAGTAAATTGGAATATCGCCAGGCAGGGGCCACCCAGGGCCGCGATCTACTTTTTTTGTTTGAAATCATGGGCTGGTATTGTTTGTTGATTTGTCATGTTCCCGCTCGCTGGTCTCGGCCTGGATGTGTGAAAGAGATAATCATGTTTGTGAGTAAGATCATCGTGAATGGCGTAGGGGAGTCAATGTGGAACCGCATATTTCGTTTGCAAACGACATGTGATCGTCTGGGAAGTCTTTATGAAGCACCAGGAATGCGGAATGAAGCGTTGCGATATCGTTTGATAAATGAGGTGCATGGGAGCAGTGGTTTGACAAATCTTGCTGAAACAAGCGGGTTTCATAGTGCTGATTTTCTCAGTGGTTTGAAAATGATAACTGAATCTAAGGTGCTCACTCGCGCGCCCGACTTTATCTCCGCATCATCATGCCGAAGGACGCGATGCAATCAAGACCAATTTCTTCAGCAGGATGTTACCGAAGTTCAGAGATGAAAATAATGCGGGCGTTCAGAAATCCACAGGATCGCGCGAGAGTCAGACATCAGGCTGATCCCGGCCTTGATCCAAAAACAAAAGCCATAACCCGGTTTGAGTTATGGCTTTGAAAGTGCCCCCGCTAGGAATCGAACCTAGAACCTACTGATTAAGAGTCAGCGAACATATTCGTTTTCTAACTGGAAAACAGCACTTCTTGTATCTAATTTTTCTAAAAAATGGCACGAATTAGATACGCTTAACTGATAAAAACAAGCATTATACATCTATGTTTATACCATGCTGTTCGGTTGCTGCATTAACGAAAAATTGTATCTGTTTTCGGGTTACCCATTGCTTATCACATAAGTGCCGAACGAAACTTAATATCGCTTCTGGTGTTTCACATTGATCTAAACCAATAGGATATTGTCCGCCTGTACCTTCAGATGGATCAATAAGAATTATTTCGCCATTTCTAACTTCCATTTTGTTTACTCCATTCATGTATTTTTATTGAACTAAACACGATGGAAACATTCTCAACACTTAGTGAATATTTATCAACCATAAATATAAAGCATTTATAGCAAATTCGTTAGAAGTTGAATGTTATCAGGTCAATCATATCCAGAGCTTTTTGCCCCCATGTTGAATTGTGAAGTACTGAATACAATTTTATCCGTCAAAGAAATTAAGCCCTTCAGATTTGAGTTACTTTCGCATGCTAATGTGATTCTTCATTAAAAATTAGTTCGTGTTGGAAAAAGGATTCCTATGTGAACTAAATATCTCATTTGCCGTTACTTGATAAAAATGTCTTCCTCGTATTAGTCCCCATTGACCGAGCCATTCATCTAAAGCATCTCTCGCTGCTCCTCCTGTAAACGGTCCTGCAGCAATAAGAACCTTTCTTTCTTCAAGCTCTTTCTTTTCAAAATAATCAAGTCTCTCAACGTTTTCTGTGGCAAACCCAAAACCAAAAACAATTACTCTTTCAGAATTTTTCAAAAGGCGAGATGCCTTTTCAAATTCTTCTTGTTGTGAATCTGCTTCAGAAACAATTTTGATTGATTGAGATCGTTTGAATATTTTGTTTTTATCTCCGTATGTGAAGTCAGGATATTTGCCTAGAACTCCATGAACGTGAACAATTTCTATTGATTCATTAAAGATCTTCCATGCTTCATCAGAACTTAGTCTGAATTCATTTTCTATATATTGGTGAAGCCATGCATCCAGAGACCTATCATAGTTGAAAGTAACTATTGACAGTCTGTTGTCTTTTAGTTTTTCAGGTGAGTCTACCTTAAGTGCTGATCTTAGTTGTTCATACCAGCCAGCATGTGTAATAAATTTATCTTCTATTTCATATTCGACTAATTTCAGACAAATCAAGTATTTCCCGATTTTCATGTACTCAGGATTCTTCTCTAAAAAAACATCAGGAGAAGGACAGTCAGAGTAGAGCAAACCTTTATATAGCTTATTGATTTTGTTTTTATCAAAATCATTTGTTTTATAAACATCTGGCAGATCTTCAGATGAAAGCTTTCTCAATCTTGCAAGCTCAGCAAGCATATCCTGCTTTAATTTAAAACCTAGAGGAAAGTCAAGATGTTGGCTAGCACCTGCCCCCAACAACAAACAAGTTTTGTATTTCAGCATTGATGTTCTCTTTCTGATTATGTCCGCAATAAGTCTTTCAAATTATATGAATTCAAAACCAGAATAAAATATATGAATGAGCAGATAGTTGTTGTTTGAGTTTTGCATTTGGCAGATAGAAAGATGAAGTCCATCGCAGTAATTAAGAGCATCTGAAAAGAGATTGAACCTACTGATTAGCACGCAGTAGATACACAATCAAAATCGCATAAATTAGATACAAAACAGCCAAACAAAAAAAGCCATAACTCGTTGTGAGTCATGGCTTTAAAAGTGCCCCCGCTAGGAATCGAACCTAGAACCTACTGATTAAGAGTCAGTTGCTCTGCCAATTGAGCTACAAGGGCGTTTATTATTTTTCGTATTTTAGTTCGCTGAAAATCATCCGACAAGCGAATCGATGGACCTTCTCTGTGTTGGTTTAAAGATTTATCGTCAGGTAAGTCGCAAAACATCGGTAAACTTGTTTGAAAATCAGGAACCGGCCGTTTTTTTCGCAGCCGGCTCCTGGTTTCAAAATCAAAACTCGTACTCAGAACTCTGGAATCAAATCTGGTCCAGAGCCTGTTTGAGATCGTTGATTAAATCGGCCTGATCTTCCGTTCCGACAGACAACCGAATGAAATCAGGAGTCACGCCGGAACTGGCTTGTTCTTCCGGTGTCAACTGCTGATGCGTTGTGCTGGAGGGGTGGATGATCAGCGATTTACTGTCACCCACATTTGCCAGATGGGAGAACAGTTTCACACTGTTAATCAATTTAATTCCGTTGGCCTGCTGTTGCTCTGGAGTATCCCCTTGAATCCCGAAGCCAAACACAGCGCCACTTCCGTTCGGAAGATATTTTTGTGCCAGCTTGTAGGAAGGATGTGATTCCAGACCACAGTAATTGACCCAGGAGACCTTGGGATGGCTTTCCAGGAATTGTGCAACGGCGATTGCATTCTCGCTGTGCCGTTCCATTCTCAAGTGTAACGTTTCCAATCCCTGCAGGAACTGGAATGCGTTGAACGGACTCATGGCCGGTCCCAGATCGCGAAGCAACTGCACCCGAATCTTGAGGACATAAGCAACGTTCATGCCACCAAAGGTCTCATAGAATTTAAGACCGTGATAGCTGGGATCTGGTTCGGTCATACCAGGGAATTTTCCATTGTCCCAGGGGAAATCCCCTTTTTCGACAATGATCCCACCGATGGACGTTCCGTGTCCGCCGATGAATTTGGTACAGGAGGCAACCACGATGTCTGCACCATGCTCAAAAGGTCGAATCAGAGCAGGGGAGGCCAAAGTGGTATCGACAATCAGAGGAATGCCTGCATCATGCGCAATCTTGGAAATGGCTTCGAAGTCAGGAATATCACAACGGGGGTTTCCGATGGCTTCGACGTAAACGCAGCGGGTATTTTCATCGATGGCGTTTTTGAAGTTTTCCGGATCGCTCTGATCGACAAACTTGGTCTGAATGCCAAACTTGGGAAACGTATAGTGGAACAGGTTGTAGGTTCCGCCATACAAGCTGGAGGATGACACGATGTTCTGACCAGATTCGACGATATTGAGAATCGCCAGCGATTCTGCAGCCTGACCGGAGGCGACGGCCAATGCACCGGCTCCCCCTTCCAGAAGGGCCAGTCGTTTTTCGAGCACATCACAGGTGGGGTTCATCAACCGTGAGTAGATATTGCCGAACTCCTGCAAGCCGAACAGTCTGGCCGCGTGATCAGTATCGTTAAATACGTAGGAAGTCGTCTGGTAGATTGGAACGGCCCGCGAGTTGGTAGCGGGGTCAGGTTCCTGACCGCCGTGCAGACAGAGAGTCGCTAATTTCAATGCTTCGGCATCCATTGTAAAACCTTTTTTTGTAATGGGAATGATTCGGCTTTTACAAGCACAATTGATATTTCAGAGAACTCAAATCATCGGAAAATCAAGCGAAAGCTATGTGCAACTTGATCCGAACTGAGTTACAAACGAGGCAAATTTTGCAGAGGAAAACAGCCCCTCAGAACAATCTGCCATCCTATCGATGTTCATCGTAAAAAACAATTCGCCCGCGGGGATCTCTTGACTGAACCGTGCATTCCCGAAAACTGGAGCGATTACCTGACTTACGCTGAAAAAGGGCACATTTTCCCCTGATTGGCCAGATTAGATTTTCGTTCCGAATTCCACTTTCCTACAATGAATGATATCTTGAACCGAAACTTGTTGGTTGAAACTTCATTTTGAGACCTTTGGTGAAGAAAGTACAACTATGCCACGCCTGCTGACCGTCAAAACGCTCTCCCTGCTATTATTGTCTGGGTATCTTGGATTTAGTGCGACAGCCGTTTCTATGGGAAAAGATCCTAAAGCCACGACACCTGACCAGCCCGGACTGGTAATGCAGGAATTCGTTTATGACGACGCTTCATTTCCTTCGTGCCATGCCTCAACAATCGCAGAAACTCCAGAAGGTCTGGTCTGTGCCTTTTTTGGTGGGACCGCGGAAAAGAACCCGGATGTAGAAATCTGGTTGTCTCGGAACGAGGGAAATGGCTGGGCTGCTCCCGTCAGTGTTGCCAACGGCGTAAAAAATGCTTCGAAACGCTGGCCTTGCTGGAATCCGGTGCTGTTTCAGACGAAACCGGGAACGTTGTTATTGTTTTACAAAGTCGGTCCGAATCCCAGCGAATGGTGGGGAATGCTCAAAGTTTCTCATGATAACGGCAAGACCTGGGGCCCCGCCAAACGCCTGCCGGACGGCTTTGTCGGCCCTGTCAAGAATAAGCCGTTTCTGCTGGCAGACGGAACACTGCTCTGCCCGGCCAGTACCGAACATGATGGTTGGCAGTTGCAGATGGAATGGACTCCTGACCTGGGCAAAACCTGGCATCGCACCGGTCCCCTCAACGATGGCAAGAAAATGGCGGCAATCCAGCCTTCGGTGCTCCGTTATGGAGATCGCTTGCAGATTCTCTGCCGAAGTAAAGGGGGAAAGATCGTCGAAGCCTGGTCGGATGATGAAGGACGCTCCTGGAGCGAAGTCACAGAGACGACACTCCCCAACCCCAACAGTGGAACCGATGCGGTGACTCTCAAAGATGGCCGTGCTCTCTTAGTTTATAACCCGACCACCCGAGGCAGAAGCCCGTTGCATGTTGCGATTTCTTCTGATGGGAAACACTGGAAAACCGGTCTGGTTCTGGAAAACCAGAAAGGGGAGTATTCTTATCCGGCTGTAATTCAAACAGACGACGGCAAAGTGCATATCACTTACACCTGGAAACGGGAATTGGTCAAACACGTGGTCCTCGATCCTGCGAAGCTGCAACTCAAAGAGATTGATTGAGAGGCAGAGTCAATTGGCTGAATTGAATCCCGTTTCTCCACGGAAACGTAATCGTAGAAACCTTCCCTGGATCCTGTTTCAATGGATCCTGCAGGTGATCTTTGCGTTCTGGTTGCGCTATCAATCGCGCGGAAAAGAGCATTTGCCGGCAGAGGTGGGAGGCTTAATGGTCAGCAATCACCAGAGTTTTCTGGACCCGTTGCTGATTGGCCTCCCACTCAACCGCCCGGTCAGCTTTATGGCCCGCGACTCGCTATTTCGAATTCCGATCCTGGGACCGTTTCTGCGATATGAATTTGTGATTCCGATCAGCCGTCGCGCAGCCAGTTCTACCAGCTTTCGTGCTGCCATTCAGAATATTGAAAACGGAAACTTTGTTGGTATCTTTCCAGAAGGAACACGAACTGAAGATGGCGAAGTCCAGCGTTTCAAGCCAGGATTTTTAGCCTTATTGAAGCGAACCGATTGCGCCATCTATCCGATTGGGATCGCGGGCGCGTTTCATGCATTGCCCCGCGGGGCTTACTTTCTGCGTCCGCGCCCGGTGCGAGTGATATTCGGCGAACCAATTCCCTCGACTCTGGTCAGGGACTATTGTGAGCGGGGGGCGGAAAAAGAATTACTGGAGCTCACCAGACAACGGGTTTCTGAATGCCAGCAGCAGGCCGAAGAATGGGTGTTACCTGAACACATCCGCTGATTTCTTTGAGAGTCGGGATTGTCATTTCAAGTCGTCTGCATTATGGTTTTCCCAAATCATCTCAAAGTGACAGGACAACTCTTTTTTCTTGAGCAGGTACATACCATGTCGGAACGGATTCTCAGTATTTCCGGTTTGCGAGGCGTTGTGGGGAATGGATTGACGCCCGACTATTTAACGCGTTTCGCCGCAGCAGTGGGCACGATCGCCAACAAAGGGACAGTCGTTTTATCCCGTGACGGCAGAGCCAGCGGAGAAATGGTACGACACGCGGTCATCGCCGGCCTGATTTCGACAGGCTGCCGGGTCGTTGATGCGGGCATCGCGACGACTCCCACATGCGGCGTGCTCGTGACACATCTCAAAGCAGCGGGGGGGATTCAAATCACGGCCAGTCACAATCCGATTCCCTGGAACGGATTGAAACCCTTTTCGGCGGAAGGTTCCGTCTATAACCGGGAGCAGGGCGAGCAACTGCTGGATGTGCTCAACAACGAAAAATTCAACTATGTTTCGTGGGATGAACTCGGGACTCTGGAAGTTTATGAAAATGCTGCCGGCCCACATATTGTCCGTGTGCTGGAACTGGTGGATGTCGAGCAGATCCAGCAACGGAAGTTCAAAGTGGTTCTGGACTGCAATCATGGTTCAGGCGGAGTGGCGACGCCTCAATTACTGGAAGCCCTCGGTTGCGAAGTCATCGTTCTGGGCGGTACACCAGACGGTCAGTTCGATCATACCCCGGAACCGCTCAAAGAGAATCTGACGGGGCTCTCTGAAGCAGTCGTCAAGCACAAAGCAGACGCTGGTTTTGCCCAAGATCCAGACGCCGACCGACTGGCGATTGTGGATGAAACCGGTCGCTATATCGGTGAGGAACTGACGCTGGCGTTGGGAGCTGACTATGTTCTGGCGCGAACTCCCGGCCCGATCGTCGTGAACGGTTCGACCAGCCGCGTGACAGCGGATATTGCTACGAAATACAACTCTCCTTTTTTCCGCTCGTATGTGGGAGAAGCACACGTCTGTGCCAAAATGAAACAGGAAACCGCGATCATCGGCGGAGAAGGAAACGGGGGCGTAATCGACCCGAAGGTGGGATACGTCCGCGACAGTTATGTCAGCATGGCATATGTGCTGGCGGGCCTAGCCGCATCTGGTCAAACATTGAGTGCCTGGGCCGATTCGCTGCCTCAATACAGCATTGTCAAAAACAAAATCACCTGCCCGCGCGAGCAGGTTGACAATGCCTGCAAAGCACTCGAAAGCCATTTCAATGACGCGACTGCTTCTTCGGGTGACGGCCTGCGACTGGACTGGGATGACCGCTGGGTTCAAGTCAGAGCCAGTAATACGGAGCCGATCATTCGTGTGATTGCAGAAGCACCACAGCAGGCAGCAGCGGAAACGCTCTGTAACACGGCGATGGAAATTGTCGAAAAAGCGGTTGGTTGAGATATAAAAAATGGAGTAAACATTCAGCACAATGTTTACTCCATTTTGATTCAAAGCTCGGGAACGTTATCCTTCCCAGCGGGTTTTCATAAATTCCAGACCTTTGGTTGCTAAATGCTCTTCTGACGGGAACATCTTCCGCCAGATGCGAGTGGCGGCTGCCAGGTCGGGCAATGCCAGTCCGAAGGCTTCAATCATCAACCAGCCATCGTAGTTGACTTCTTTCAGAGCAGAAAACGTTTCGTCCCAGTTCACGCCGCCTTCACCCGGAGTGGAGCGATCGTTTTCAGAAATGTGGACATGTACCATCTGATCAGCACAGGCTTTGACGGCCCCAGTGATTGATTTCTCTTCAATGTTCGCGTGGAACGAATCGTACATCATCTTCAGGTTCGGATGATTCACTTCGCGTGTGAACTGAGCACAGTCTTCTGCACAGTTCAGGAAATAACATTCGAAGCGATTTAAATATTCGCAGACGAGAGTCACGTTAAGAGTTTGTGCATAGTCGGCTGCTTTCGCCAAGGTCTCTTTGCCGTAGTTCCATTCGTCGGCAGTCCGTCCGGCGCCGGTGAATTCACCCAAAGCAGAGTGAATCGGCCCACAGATATGAGTGGCTCCTGAAGCGGCACACATATCGAGCATGCGTTTCAGTCGTTCCAGGCCGGCTTCACGGATTTTCGCATCGGGGGAAATGGGATTTTCATCAGGCGTGCAGACTGTGACGGCAGTACACTCTAAACCTAATTCAGACAGTTTTTTGCCAACCTGCGAAAACTTCTTTTCATCGGCTTCGAAAATCGGCAGCTCGACGCCGTCGTAGCCCCAGCCTTTAATCTGTTCCAGCAGTCCAAAATGCGATTCATTCACATCGGATGTCCAAAGCAGCATATTCAAGCCGTACTTCATAGTTGTTTTCTTTCAATCAATTGAGATTCAAAATGCTCAGGCGGCAATAAATCGTCGAGACGCTTTTCTACGATTCTTCGGCCTGTCTTCAGTATGGAAATAGTTTCCGCAGGTAATGCTTGTAGTTTGACCCGTTTCATCACTTGATTCAAGCGTACCAACAGTCTTTGTGAATCCAGGTAATCTCTTAAAAAACCTTCTTTAGAAAAATGCACCAGCCAAAGCTTTAACTGATCCGTATTTTTCGTGGCCATTTTATTGGTTGCCTGTTCGATTTCCACCGGATCAATCTGCTCGAAGGCTGCGTAATACTGGTCGATCAATCCGGGGTTCTGATCCATTAACACGCCGTCCAGCAGGACCTCGGTAACAATATGCCCCAGAAATCCAACCCGTGCGTACTCATCGTCGGCAAAGAGTTTACGGAACAGGAGCGATAAATCGGTGCTGGTTTCCAGAAAGCCTTGCGTGGAATGAAACCAATGATCATCTTCCAGATGTTGCTGGATTCCGGATGCTACTTCGGCCTGAATGGTTGAATCATCGCCGGTAAATGGAATCACATTTTTCATCCGTAGACGGACGCGACGATCAACCACCGCCAACAGGTCGGGCAGGGCAGTTCCCACTAGATAATAGGGACGATCGACGAACCTCATCCCGTGCGCAAAATAATTCATGAAAACGCTTTATTGATGAAAGTCAGGAAAATTCTGCTTGAAAATACTATCGTAGCTGATCCTGCGAGAAAATCACAGTTTCCGCGAACTATCTCCTGATTTGTTTCGCTGTTAAAGAGAACAGTCTCGGAAAGCGGTAAATCCTACTCATTTTTACTTACAAATCTGATCTGCCTTGCACGAGAACGGGACTCGGGACATTGGATACCACAGGATCGGCGCGTATAATGCTTGACACACGACCGGGTCCATCTCCCTTTGATTCTGTGCTGAAAGTAAAACATGCCTGATTCGCCTCTTAATTTAATGTTCCTGTTACGGGACCAAAGCGCGCATATTCAATCGGCGTGGGAACAGATTCATAATCACCTTCAAGCACAATCCTCGGTTTACGTCTCTGCGGTTTCGATCATCGAAGATTTTTATCCCGATGATTCGAACGTCGATCTGGTCGTTGTCCTAGGGGGCGATGGTGCCATTCTCAGAGCGTGCCGTCAGATGCGGCTCAAACAACTGCCGATGATCGGCGTCAACCTTGGGCGGCTGGGTTTTCTGGCAGACCTGACACCGGAGGGATTCTGTAAGAATTTCGCCTTGATTTTAGAGCGAAAATACAAAATCGTCGAACACCTAATGTTTGAATGTAAGCATTTTAAGGCAGATGGAACCGTCGATTCCTATCTCGGGCTGAATGAGGTCGTCATCAGTTCGGCGGGGGCGTTGTCGATGATTGATGTCGAATTGGCTGTGGATAACGAACTGGTCACTACCTACAGCGGAGACGGGCTGATCATCAGCACTCCCGTTGGATCGACTGCCCACAGTTTGTCCGCAGGAGGCCCGATTCTGAAACAGGACCTGCAGGCATTTGTGATCACTCCGATTTGCCCGCATACGCCATCGAATCGACCTTTGGTTGATAATGCGAATTGCCTTTACTCTTTGACCGCTGCAAATGTCCCCGAGGGGGCGATGCTGGTCATTGACGGGCAAATCAAGGTTCCTTATTCAGCGGGTGATCGCTTGGAAATTACCAAAGCATCGGTCACGTTTAAGCTCGCGCGAATTCCGGGATTCAACTACTATTCCCGACTCAATCGTAAATTAGGCTGGGGCGGGCAGCCTAAATATGGGGCAGAGTAGCCTGATTACTCAAAATTTCTCCTCTCTGCGGCAAAAATGGCCTCCCCATAAAATCTCCGATCTGATAATCTCACCACAGGTTATGGAGAAGTTGGTAATCATTTTTAGAGGGAAGGAGTCCCTGATGCGGTCTTTTGTGTTCTGTGTACTTTCATTTGTGCTGAGCCTGTCAACGGTAGCATTACCGGTTACGTTTGCAGAAGAGGACGCCACTCAATATTCGCTCCGCTATAAATTCACTCCCAACGAATTTGTCCATTACAATGTGGATTCACAGAACACTATCGTCGTTCAACTTAACCAAGACAAACAGACGACAATTAATACTGCAAACACCCTGAAGCATTATCGGGTGATCTGGGTCGACGATGAGGGAAATGGCACACTGGAAACCATGATTGATCGTGTCAAAATGAGTGCCAAGTTTGATGATGAAGTGCCTGCGACCTTCGACTCGAAAGATCCCTCACAAAAAGACCTGAAACAATACGAGAAGATTCGGGCCACCATCGGCAAGCCAACGCGAATCGTCTACAGCCCCTTGGGACAAGTCGTTACTAAAGATGACAAGCCTGAAGTGCAAAACCAGGGATTTCTGATTCCGCTTCCTGAAAACAAGGTGAAAATTGGTGATTCCTGGAAGGAAGAATATGACGTGGAAGTCTCGGTTGGTAAAAAACTGAGGAAAAAAGTCCCGATCCGCCGAACCTTTACGCTGGATTCCGTTGAAAACCAGATCGCGGTCATCACCTTTAAAACTAAAATTCTGTTACGCCTGAATGATCCTAAGCTGGGGCTCCAACTCATTCAGAAGACCCCCTCCGGAACGATTAAACTGGACCTCGACCGTGGAATTATCCTTTCACAGGACGTTTCACTCGATAAAGCACAAGTGGGAGTCTTCGACGGTAAGGGCGCAATGCGAGCTGTTTCGACCCGTATCGAAACTCTGGTCGACCCAACAAGCCTGGCTCAGAAAGACACTGATTCTGATACAAAATAACGAACTTCCCTCACGGAAAAGCATACCAGAAGATCAAGGATTGGTGATCTCGCAACCTTTCAGGTACTTTCTTGCCCCGGTATTGCTTTTTTTGAATTCTGACAAGTACTTATGTGTTGACGCTGACAACAATTATTTTACACTTAGAGATCGCCATGAAGGTATGTAAGCCCTTGCAGACTACCACTTCTCTTAGCCCTCAGGCCTTGTTCATCAAAATGTGAACACATCCTGAACAACCACCGTAATTCATGTATTTTGACGTGGAAAATGTTGTGGATGCCGCTAAAGAAAGGCAGGACTTCGACGAAATCGAAAAGACGCGATATAATAATCACAGCTTCTATTGAGAACGGACATGAAACGGGTTGAGCTTTCTCCACAATTAATAAGCTTGCTGAAAGTAGCCAAGCGCTTGGCCAGTGATTGTGAGATTGAAGTCGTCTTCCTGTTGGCTGATATCCCGTATGATTTTCTGGAAATCAGTAAATCACTCGGCAAACTACGACTCGTAGTTTCCTCCGATAAGCCCGATGTCCAGCGCGCCGCACAAGAAGATGGCATCGCACTGGTTCCTCTCATTCACGAGCCGCAAACCAGGCAGGTTCAGATCAGTCAGGCTATTCTGGAGGCGATTGCTGATGAAATCCTGGCATCCGGCGATCGCATTATTGCCCTCTATGCTGGCTTTGAAAGAGAACACGCAGACTCCTTGAGTATCGTAAGTCTTGCTGATCATCTGGCTAAATTGACCTCTCGCGATTTACAGCGTCTCGAAACCAAAGTTCCACTCCAGACATTAAGAACCGTCGTAGACCTGGCAGTCGAAATTGGACGGGAAGGGCGCGAAGGAAAGCCAGTTGGTGCTTTATTTGTCGTCGGAAACCATCGTAAAGTCTTATCTCTGTCGCACGAGCAGGTTCACGACCCCTTCAAAGGCTACTCGCAAAAAGAGCGTCTGGTGAGCAACCCCCGTGTCAAAGAGAGCATGAAAGAACTGGCACAAATCGATGGTGCCTTCATCATCAGTTCAGATGGGATCGTCCAGTCTGCCGGTCGGATTTTAAATGCTTCTGCTGAGGGATTAACCCTCTCAAAAGGACTTGGCGCCCGCCACTGGGCTGCCGCTGCGATCTCCAAAGAAACCGGTGCCATCGCCATTGCGGTCTCTGAATCAACGGGGACCGTCCGGATCTTTCAGGATGGTTATGTCGTCCTGCGAATTGAGCCAATGAGCAGTGCGATGAAATGGTTCGATTTTGATACCGAACCCCCTCAGTCTGAGTAAAATACGATGGCCCCATCAGGATTACCCCTGAACCTATCATCGTCTTTTATAAGCAGATACGCAGATTTTCCCAAATATTCTCTTCCCTTAAATTGTAATATTTGCTATGAAACCCTCGCACAATGCGAACATCGTTCGGTTTCCGTTTTGATGACGACTCTGAGCGATGGCAGGGCCATTCCATATATCTGACTTTAATAAACATAAAGTGAGTGGCCCGTCTGGTAATTCTGTGTTTTTTAAGAGCTTGTTCAGCGGGAAGGGAGTCCCATGTCGAATGTAGCGATCAAACTCATCGCCGTCACTGGTGTCGTAGGCCTCGGCGTCTTGATGTTTCTCCAGGCACAGAAAGGGATCCAGTCTGGTAATATTGAAAACCAGATGAGCCAACTGGATGTACTCGAACCAGCGGATTCGAAATCGGCAGGCGAACAGTCTGAGCCATCAATGCCGCCCGAACAGACAGAACCCCAGGCCGGCGAGATCGTCATACCTCGCGATAAGGTACCAACCGAACTTTCTGAACTGGCAGCAAAAAATGCCACTCCGATAAAGTCAAAATCAGAAGTCCCCTTCGCCCCAAATGCAACCTCAGCTTCTTCCAAAATCAAACTCACAGCAGCAACAGAGAAGTCAGCCCTCGACCACCTGGATAAAAATGAGTTTGAACCCGAAGATAAAAACGCCTTCAATGCCCCTGCCAAAGGTCTGGATTTTCGTGAATCTCCCGCATTGAAAACCCCAGACTTCGATGAGAATCCCTTTGCTGAATCCGCACAGCCAGCTGCTACAGAAAAGCAGAAAGAGGCTATGGCAGCCCCCCTGGAATCAGACTTCAAAGCCGGCCCACAGTTTGGTCTGGATAATAACTTCGAAAATACACCTGCCTCCGACGACACAAAAACAACAATTCCACCTCGGGAATCAATTTCAAATGCTCCCACACCTGCCAGTCCTTTTGAGCAGGAAACAGCACCGGCAAAACCAACTTTGTCTCCCACACCTGAATTACCGATGACGAGTAACACGGAACCGGAAAGCCAGGAGAACCCTTTTTCGGGAAATACGTCTCCCGCCACAAAACTGGAGACTGATGACTCTCCATTTGAAATTAAAGAGGGAAGCCTCCCCGAGACTCCCAAAGTTGACTCCAATCCCTTCATGACAGTTCCCAAGTCCGAGGAAGCACCTGAAGCGAAGCCGCTTGCGACTTCGCCCGCTCAATTACCAGCCCCGAAAGTCGAACCAGAATTCAACCCGTTTGGTAATGAGCCTGCTGCAGAACAAGTAGAACCGGCTCCGGTACTCGAATTGAAGTTGCCTGAAAGTACTCCATCAAATTCAGCGAAAAGCGAGGAAAAGCAAACCAATCCCTTTTCGAAGGAACCTCAGACAACTGCCAAAGACCCCAGTCCGGCGCCACTGCAAACAACTCTCCAGCCAGAAGAGACATCCTCGTCAGAATCCTCAGATATCGTTGTAATAAAGAAACGCAAAGAGCCTGCCCCCGAGGAACCTCCGCTTTTTCCGATTGAAGGCAAAACAAGAGCACAGAATACATCCACACCACAGCCGATCCAGATTTCTCCTGCAGCGGAACCAAAACCATTGAATCTCGTCGAGGGAAATCAACCCGTTCCCCAAGAGCCGGCAAAGTTGACAGCCCAGCAAAAGACGCAATCTCCCAAGATGACAATACAGAAAGTAGCTCCTCCCGAAGCTATACTGGGACAGCCATTTATTTATCACGTGCTCGTCAAAAACAGCGGCACCACATCTGCTCAGAACGTCGTGGTCGAAGATCGTATCCCCAAAGGGGCGAAATTAACCGGTACGATTCCTCGTGCAGAACAGATTAAAGATCGCATAATCTGGCGACTGGGAGAAATGAGCCCTGGTACAGAAAAGAAAATTTCCATTCGGGTCATTCCTGAAACCGCCGGACAAATCGGCAGTGTGGCAACCGTGAATTTTGTCACGGAAGTCGCCTCTGAAACAAAAATCACTTCTCCTAAACTGGCAATTCAATCGGACCAGCCGGGAGCCGTCAAACCGGGCGAGATTACCGTCGTCAATTATACCATTACCAATTCAGGCACAGGCGATGCCAATAACGTTTACATTCGTAGCATCATCCCACCACAATTCACTCACCCTGGCGGCGATGATCTGGAATATAACGTTGGAATTATTCCTGCCGGCGGATCCAAACAGGTTCAATTGAAACTTAAAGCAATCAAGCCCGGCGCCGGCAAAAACATCTCCAGTGTAATGGGAGACGGAAATCTTAAAGCTGAAACTGAAGTTCCGCTGAAGGTCATTGGAAACGGCGAACAATTTTTATTAACTCGCAAAGGTCCGAAGAACCGATATCTGGGGCGTTCCGGTGTCTACGAAAACACCATCGCAAACAACACAGAAAGACCAATTCAGAATATCTCCGTCTTCGAATCAGTCCCTCCCGGCATGAAGTTCATCACTGCCTCAGCCAACGGGCAGTTTGATACGGTCCGGAACGTCGTCCAGTGGGATATCTCGGAGTTAGCAGCTAGTGAGCAACGCGTTCTGACGATTGAACTGGAACCCATTGAAGTTGGTAAACTGATCAGCACAGTCCAGGTCGTCACCGACAACAACACAAAATATTCGGCCAACCTGCAGTCAGAAGTCACAGTCATTGGCCAGCCATTACTGAAAGTAGAAACCAGTGAGTTAAAGGGGCCACTTGAAGTCGGTGAAAAAATGGCGATGCAGATTCAGCTTGTGAATCAGGGAAGCGCCTCTGCCACCCATGTGGAATTTCGCGTCAAGATCCCCAATGAGCTGGTCTTTCTCGCTGCCAAAGGTCCAGTTCGCTACAAGCAGGCAGGCTCTTACATCATCTTTGAACCTGCTCAGGAATTACCGGCGAAGCAGGCGTTAAACTTTGAGCTCTCATTCTCAGCACAAAACAAAGGAGATGCCCGCGTTTTAGTATCTGTCCAGTCGAAGCAGATGCAAAAACCACTCAACCAGGAAGAAGCGATTCCTGTGTTGGAAAAGTTGCAGTAGAAATTCAAAAACAAGTGCTCCCGTTTCAAGAACAGAAGCACTTGTTCATTTTATGATTCCAGTTCTACATTCCAGTATGTTTCACTGATGAACCGGGACCAGCTGTCAATTCGAATGCTTTGCATCGCGTAAAATGGCTTCCACTTGGGACGCACTGGTTCTTTCAACAGCTTCATCCCTGCCTGACGAGGCGTATGAGCCGCCTTACACGAATTGCATTCAACACACGCCAGCACACAGTTTTCCCAAGAGGTCTCACCACCTTGGGAACGTGGCAGCACGTGGTCGATCGTCAGTTCTTCACTACCGGGTTGGCAACCGCAATACTGACAGGTAAACCGGTCACGTTTAAAAACGTTACGCCGGCTGAATGTGACTACATTGCGAGGCACCCGATCGTACTTCAACAGAGTGATCACTTCAGGTACCCGAAATCGGGAATGACTGCTCTGGATCGATAATTCATTATCTTCGGGCTGGAACTGTGCCCAATCCGACCAGGAGTAGGTCTGGTAGTCGGCAGGGTCAACCACGCGTGCCGTTTCATTCCAGATTTTAACCACAGCACGTGCCACCGTTGTCACACCAACCGGTTGCCAGTTCCGATTGAGTATCAGCGTTGGTCGCTGCAGCGTTGATACCACCATGATTTCACCATTCCTGTAATTCTATAAACAAGGGTGTTCGAGGGGAATTGAACCCGCCTCCTTAACAGTCACAGTGTTACGTGCTAACCATTACACTACGAACACCATATCGAATTCTAACCAAAAGCGGAAGGCATGGGATTCGAACCCACATGCCCAAACGGGCACACGCATTAGCAGTGCGGTCCGGCGAGCCATATCCGGCTACCTTCCTCAAAACAATTTTTCTCAAATCCGGCCTGATTTCTGCAAGACGCCCAGAAATTTCACATCGCCAGATTCCTAGCGGAAGCCGTGGGACTCGAACCCACAAGTACTATGCTGCACCACCGGTTTTCAAGACCGGGCCCTCATCCAGCCGGATGACTTCCGTATCAGATTGACTCTTAACAATATAAATACCCCGTGCGGGAATTGAACCCAGCGTCTCCGGCTTGAGGGGCCGGTATCCTTGCCATTAGACCAACGGGGCAAAAATCTCTCCAGCTGTAAGTGGATCGGGAGGTGCTCGAATCCTCGTCTGCGATTCTTCAGATCGCCGCTATACCATCTTAGCTACCGATCCCTGATAAAAAAGCCTGATGCTCCAAAAACACCAGGCCAGATCAACAATCAGATTCTTTATGACCAGATGTTATAAACGGAGCGGATGACTTTCCTCTGTTCCTCGGGAGAACGAAAGATCGTCATTACTCAAGCTGAATTTACTTGCCATGTCGTTCAAAATCACTGTAAAGCCTGTACTTCGAAAAAAAGAACCAACTCATGCTCCATGAGTAACTTGCATTGCTTCCACTAATGACTAAGACGAACCTGCCGAATAAAAGTTCGCATGAGATTTCATAATTTTTGAATCACAAAGGAAGAATTCGAAGTTCCCGGTAGACAGAGCATTCCCTGCTCAAGCTCCGTACTTTTCAGAAGACGACCGCAATTGGATTCCACAAAATCTTCACCGATTTGATCAATCCCTCTTGACCTGAACACGAATTTTATATCATATATTATATATCATATAATTAATCTAATTATAACGGATGTCTAATTAATCGTTGTTTTCTATTACTCTAATTATTGAGGGCTAAAAAATGTGGTTATCCAGACCTCAAAAACATCACGGGTTTACACTAATCGAATTACTGGTTGTCATAGCCATTATCGCGATTTTAATTGCCCTCCTGCTCCCGGCGGTTCAACAGGCACGCGAAGCAGCACGTCGATCGACCTGTAAAAACAATCTGAAACAGTTAGGTCTGGCGTTACACAACTACCATGATACATTTGGCGTTTTTGTCCACATGATGGGAGGGACTGCCAATGGTCGCTGTTTTGGTGGATCTCCTGTCACAGATGGATGTGGAACGGGTTCGTTTGGCACTGGAAACGAAAGTCGTGTCAGCGGATTTATTGGGTTATTGCCATACATTGATCAGGCACCATTGTTCAATCAAATTTCCTCGCCTCTGGGAAGTTACCCGGCATTTGGTTCATCTAGAGACGATGGTGGCTATGCCCCCTGGAAAGTCAAGCTCACTTTAATTCTTTGTCCATCCAATCCTGCCCCAGCCACGTATCGCAACTTCGGATGGACAGTTCCCCAGAGCTATGTCTTCTGTATGGGAGACACCATCAACAACTGGGGCGTCCGAAACACCCGCGGTATGTTTGGATTTCAGTCCAGCACCCGAATGCGTGATATTATCGATGGCAGCAGCAACACCATTATGCTGGCAGAGCGGGGCATCTACTCCGGAAATGACCGTGACGTTCGCGGACTCGCCGCCAATGGGATCAGTTCCGTTTTGACAGCCCCCAACACCTGCTTTGCCACCGCCAGTGGCGGACTTTACAACGCCGGACAAAGCGTCCAGCGAGACAGACACATGGGTGGCATGTGGCAACACGGACAACCCCATTTTGCCGGTTTCTGCACAGTACTCCCCCCGAACAGTCCTTCCTGTATGTCCAACACGCACGGCGACAGCTGGGCTCTCGCCAGTTCCAGCAGCTACCACGAAGGCGGTGCCCATATCCTGATGGCAGATGGTGCAGTCCGTTTCATCAGTGAAAATATCGATACTGGAAACCTGGGAGCAGCTCCTGCCACCACAGGTCCCAGCAACTATGGCGTCTGGGGCGCCCTCGGTACCAAACAGGGGCGCGAGACGATCGGCGAGTTTTAATTCTACAACTCTGAACCATTCGTTGATCTTAACTTTATACCTCATTCGTTCCAGTAAGAGATGATCATGTTTTTCTCGCAGTACTTCGCCCGACAAGAATTTCTGCTTCTCCTGCTCGTCCTCGGCTTAGCAGTTGGTTGCTCGTCTGCATCTCTTGATATTCCTGATACCGCCTCCGTCAAAGGGACCGTGACCTACAAGGGAGAGCCGCTCAAACGGGCTTCGATTGTTTTTTCCACTACTGCCACGAAACCCTCAATGAATGCCACTATCAATGCGATCACGGATGAAAAAGGGCAATTCGAGCTCAAATCCTATTTTGGTGCGCGCACGGAAAAAAAAGGAGTGATTCCAGGAACATACAAAGTCACCGTTTTGAAAATGGTCCCGCCGGGGAAAATGACGGAAGCGGAATACCAGGCCAAAGTAACAGAAGCAGATCGGATTGTGTCGGGGGGTGGAGTCCTCACACAGACGCAAACACCACCGGAATTGAAGCAACTGATTCCGCGTCAGTACTCTGACGTGACAGTCTCAGAACTGGAAGCAACGGTTGTCGCAGATCAGGAAAACGAGTTTCAATTTGATTTGAAATAATCGCCGGCAAACTCGCGTTTACTTAGTCTGCAATCGGTCCTGCATCAGTTTCTCAACCAGATTCGCCGTATTCCGGATATGCTGTTCCATTTCCGAAGCGGCTTTGTCGCAATCATTTTTCTGCAAGGCTTTAATGATCGCCGCATGATCTGATAATGCTTTCTCCTGAGCCTGACTCTCATTATCAACGACTTCTCGGATCGCCTGAATCAGCGTGTTGTAGCGACGTAGTTCATCCTGCAGCCGCACACTCCCACAATGCTCGGCGATCAGACTATGTAATCGGATATCCAAAGCCATTGCCTTCTGCGACCAGCTTGCATCACGAGGCTCTTTCGCGATGGCAGTAAATTGCTCTGACAGTTCAGCCAGTAATCGCGGCTCAATTTTCCCACACGCCGTCTGTACCGCTTCCACTTCAAGAATCCGACGCAGTTGGTAAATTTCACGGATCTGTGTGACGCCAAATTCACGCATCACGGCCCCGCGATTTGGTAGATTCTCAACAATCCCGATCGAAGCCAGTTCCACCAGCGCTTCGCGCACGGGAGTCGCACTCACCCCGAATTGCTCAGCCAGATTTTGAATCACCATCCGATGACCAATCGGAAATTCACCTCGAATGACAGCCGTCAGAATTCTCTGAACAACAACCTCGCGGATATTTCCTCGGGGAACCATTGAAAATGATCCGGGTAGATTGGTTGTCGACATAATCTTTCCTCAAGCCACCTTGTAAAGGCTTATAATAAACGGACTAACAGAGCACGTATATTATATATGATTAACCGGGGAGATAAAAGAGGACGTTCTAAAACTTCCCCTAAAGGAGTTTAACGCATCGCCCCCTGTTGATATGAAGCATCAGGCAATGATATTTTGAACAACTTCGCCCGCCACATCTGTCAGACGGAAATCACGTCCGGAATAATGATAGGTCAATCGTTCATGATTGATTCCCATCAGATGCAGGATTGTCGCATGCAGATCATGGACGTGAACTTTATCCTGCATCGCCCGGAACCCGAATTCATCCGAGGCACCATGAATGGTCCCTCCTTTGATACCGCCTCCTGCCATCCACATGCAGAAGCCAAACGGATTATGATCGCGGCCATTTATCCCACCTTGCGCCGTGGGGGTTCGACCGAATTCGCCCCCCCAGACAATCAACGTCTCATCCAGCAATCCGCGTTGCTTCAGGTCTGTCATCAATTGTGCAATCGGCTGATCGATATCTTTGCACAAACGTTCGTTGCTCTTATCGTGATTACTGTGTGTATCCCAGGGTTGACGATTTCCGTAATAGACCTGCACGAACCGTACGCCACGCTCACTTAATCGGCGCGCCAACAAACAGGCCTTCGAGAACTCACTCTTACCATATGCCTCTTGCAGTTTCTCAGGCTCAAGTGAAATATCGAACGCATCGGTCGCAGCAAACTGCATTCGATAGGCCAGCTCCATCGACTTGATCCGCGTCTCCAGTTCATTATCGCCGGCGCGAGATGAAAGATGTTGCTTATTAATTGCCTGCACCAAGTCCAGCTGCTTTTTTTGTTCGCTGGAAGAGAGCGCTTCATTCTTCAGGTAGGGAATCATCTGCTCTGGAGATAGATCTTTATTATTGATGTGAGTCGCCTGATGCTTTCCAGGTAAAAATGCGCTCCCCCATAATTTTGGTCCCACCACCGGTTTCCCCGGACACAACGCCAGGAAGCCGGGCAGATTCTGATTCTCGGTCCCCAGCCCGTATGTCAGCCAGGAACCAAGGCTGGGCCGTGTCGGTGTTAAGGTTCCCAGGTTCATCATACACAGAGCAGGGGCATGATTGGGAAAGTCGGTATGCATCGAACGAATGATCGCCATATCGTCGACATGTTTCGAAAGATGCTGAAAATGCTCGGAAACGGGAATTCCTGACTTCCCGGCATTGATGAATTTTACCGGCGAAGGCAGCAGCCCCATCGTTTTGGAAGCCGTGCGAATGTCAGCCGATTTCGGACGCTGGCCCGCATATTTCTTCAAAGCCGGCTTCGGGTCAAACGTATCCACCTGGGAAGGACCGCCGCTCATAAACAGGAATATCACACGCTTTGCTTTGGGAGCAAAATGCGGCGTTTGCCGTGGATTCTTTTTCGTAGCTGCAGAAGCTTCTGAAGCCGCCAGCATTCCGGCCAGACTCATCATCCCAAAACCGCCCCCAACACTCTGGAGCATTTTTCGGCGGCTGAATACATTCTGCGAATTGGAATTGATCATATTCGATAACTCTTTATCAATAAAAAATGAAAACTGCTTTCATCGACCGATTTTAGTATCAGTCAACAAACATCATTTCATTACTGCACAACAATGCCTGACAATAGCGCTGCCAGGGAGTAAGTTGCTTCGGGTCGCTCACTTGGCGGCCTTCGTAGATGCCATCATGATTATTATCTGTAATATCAGCGGCTTGCGCCAGATTCGGATTGTCCGTCCGTAAAGGCCAGCAGGAGAGAGGGTCTGACTCTAAAATCGAAGCTACATATTCTGCGTGCGATAACTGATCTTTCTCAAGTTTCGCCGACTGAAAATGCTTCTGAACTTCACTTGAGCTCAACACCCGGTTGAACAGCGCTACCGCGCCGAGCTGTCCTTGGAAATTCGAGAAATTGTCGTTCCGACCGGCGATAATGACTTCGGAAACCCCCGATTCATATCCCGGCTTTGCTTCACCTCTGATTTCCGGTTTCGGATTCCCGTTCAGATACACCTGAATCTTCTGCTGATCTCGAATGAAAACCACATGATTCCACGTACCCGGCTTGATCACCGTGTTACCAAACAACGACTGCCGCTGTTGATCTCCATTATAGAAAAACAGGCGGCCCGCTTTGTTCGGTCGATACTTGCCGGCAATCCCCAGATGATCACCCGCCGCCTTCGCAGCAGAGTCTTTCCCGCGAGAGAAGAAATAGCCTGTGATGATGCGTTTGTCATTGGGAATCTGATTTTTAACCCAGAGCTCAACTGAATAAGAATCGCCCAGTTCTTTTACATCGGCTCTCATTCGCTTGCCGGCAAAGGTAGGAATCTGCTCCACAGCAGGCTTGGGTTCATCAGTCAGACCAGCCCGTTCGATAAACTGCAAACCAATCTGCGTTTCCTTCTGTGTTGGAGCCCGGGAGAATAATACTTGATAGACACCGTCAATTCGTTGTTCCGATGATTCTCCTTCAAATCGCTTTGCTAACTGCTGTGCCTGCTGTCTCACAAACGGAGAGTTTAAGACAAACAGCTGCTGTAACGGTGTCGTTGTCTTCGAACGGCGGGCGGCATGAATCGCAGGATCAGGAAAATCGTATGACTGCAGAAACGTACTCAATTTATGTCGGGAAACATTGGCATAAATTCCACGCCGATGAAACGTCGGATCATCAATATCCCCCGAAGGCCCCGCCTGGGTGGCATCCAGATTATTTCCCGCGGCCAATAAAGCATCACGATAAACTTCTGCTTCCAGACGTCGGCGATTGAAGTAGGACAGCAGACGATTATTCGGATCCTGCTTCTTCTGTGCATCGGTCAACACAACGTTTGACGATTGACGATACGTCGCTGACAGCATGATTAAACGATGTAACTTCTTCAGCGACCAACCTTCGTTCATAAACCAGACTGTCAGATCATCCAACAGTTCGGGATGGCTGGGCAGGGAACCGGTTTTGCCAAAATTACTCGGCGTATCGACCAGACCTTCGCCGAAATGATGCTGCCAGACTCGATTCACCATCACGCGTGCCGTCAATGGATTGTCCCGACTGGCAATGCTCCGTGCTAATTCCAAACGACCACTGCCGTTCTTGAATGGCTCAGTATTCTCATCAGACAGCACGCGTACAAAACGGCGCGGCACTAGTTCTCCGAGGTTTCCGGCATTCCCGCGAATAAACACGTTCAAATCGCGTGGTTTGTTCGGATAATAGACAATCTTCATCCGGTCTTCAGTAATCTCTTCCACTCGCACTTGCTCTTCCGTCAGCGCATCAGCCAGTGGAAGATCAAAGCCCGGAGTCGCCTTCTTGATTTCTGCCGCTTTTGCTTTGTTCGCTTTAATTGTCTTATTGTAACCGGCTATCAAAGCTGTGTTCTGTTTCAGTTCTTCTGGCGGAATCGGAAATGTGACTGTCGTCTGTTTCTTCAAATCGGGACGGGGTGCGATCAACGCGAATTCCGTCTTGCCCGCTTTTTTGATTTCCTGTTTCAGAACCACATTCCGTTTATTTAACGCTTTAATTTTTGCAGTCAGATCCGTATTGGTTTTGGTCAACGCCTCCACCTTGTCTCGCGCAGGCTGCGTTTTCGCGACTTCTTCATCGGGGATAATCGGCCGTGTCGTCTGACGTACCGATGCGAACACACCAGCGATGCCATAATAATCTTCAACTGTCAGCGGATCATACTTATGATCATGACAACGGGCACACGCCATCGTCAGCCCCAGTAAACCACGACACAAACTGTCCACGCGGTCTTCCCAGTCATCTGCATAACGGTTTTCCAGAGTGACCTGTGATAATGCGACCTCTTTATGATACGAAGGCCCTAGCCCCATATATCCCAGAGCAGGATAGTCTTCCGGCCCCGTCTCCGGCAGAAAGTCGGTCGCCAACTGACGGATAACAAATTCATCGTAAGGCATATCGTCATTCAATGCCTGAATCACCCAGTCACGATAGCGATACGCGTGCGGATAAGGCCCATTGTGTGGTCCCATATTCGTATTGTCTTCTGCATACCGTGCCACATCCAGCCAGTGCCGTCCCCAGCGTTCCCCATAATGCGGCGACTTGAGCAGGCGATCAATCAGACGGGCATAGGCATTGGGAGAACTGTCTTTGACAAACTGTTCCACTTCTTGTGGAGTCGGAGGCAGTCCGATTAAATCGAAATAGGCACGGCGAACGAGTGTTTGCTTCTTCGCAGCCGGAGCAGGAGAAAAACCTTGCTCTTCCTGAGCCGCAAGAATGAAGGAATCGATCTTGTTCACAGGCCAATTCTGTTGTTTGACCTTGGGAGCCGGATGAGACTTAGGCGGCTGAAAAGACCAGAATTCTCGTGCCTTCTCAAAATCAATTTCTGCTTTGACCTGTTTCTTTTTTGTTTCGTTACGCGGGTCGGGGGCCCCCATCGCGATCCATTTTTCAAAATCCGCGATCACATCATCAGGCAGCTTCCCCTTGGGAGGCATCTGATAACTGTCTTCACCATAACGCATTGTTTCCAGTAGCAGACTTTCGGCAGGTTTTCCCGGCACGAGAGCCGTTCCCGAATCTCCGCCGTCAATGGTTCCCTGCTTGGTATCGAGCAGCAGACTCCCTTTGAGATTTTTGGAGTCGGCGGAATGACATTCGTAGCAATGCTGAATCAGAACCGGACGAATTTTCTTTTCAAAGAAATCGAGCCCTTCCTGATCCGGCTGTGCTTCCTTCGCTGAAACTTCCGGAAGGAACAAACCGAACAGGCCTGTGATTACGATGACAGCGGTCACTTTTTGCAAAGTTTTCATAGTCATGTCTACGATGATAAAAGTCAGGTGGGATAAAGCCGCGCCGGCTGAGGATCACTCAACTGTATCTCGTTGATCCACAACCAGATACATCAAGTATGCCTTATATCCTATCGGGAAAAACCGGGAATAACAATATAATATTTAAAAAAGGCTTCCCAATCCGTCGATTTGCACCGTTCAGTCCCGATTTCAGCCTGTTTTTTCATGATTTCCAGCCGCCGACAACACACAACGCTTTGCTCTCTCTCTGAGGTACCTTCTTCTCAAACCACTTCACCAGACTGACAATTCAGAAAAAGTTGCAGCGCCGTTCATTCCTCGGTAGGCTGAGAGTCGGCGAATACACCATTGTCTTAAGTTAACCAGCACGAGAAAGAAAGACCTCACATGTTACTGAAAGCATCTGCTCTGACAACACGATTCCTGCTTCTCGTCGCTACGATCTGCTTCACGGTCAACACAGCGTTCACTGCGGAACCGCAAGCACCTGGGTTCACCATTCCCTACGTTGACCTCAACGATGAAACAGAGCGGCAAATCATCGTCGACCGCGAAGAGGGACAATACCTGGGGCATCCCACAACCGTTTTGCTGGAAGACAATAAAACCATGCTCTGCGTTTATCCCAAAGGGCATGGAAAAGGGGGCATCGTTTATAAACGCTCCAACGACGCCGGTAAAACCTGGAGTGATCGTCTGCCGACGCCCGCATCCTGGGCGACCTCACGCGAAGTTCCCACACTGCACCGGGTCATTGATGCGAATGGTAAAAAACGGATCATCATGTTCTCCGGCCTCTATCCAACTCGTTTAGCAGTCACCGAAGATGATGGCCAGACCTGGAGCGAACTCAAGCAGGTCGGCGACTGGGGCGGCATCGTCGTCATGGGCTGTGTCGAACCGCTCAAAACCGGCAAAGGGCATTACATGGCTCTGTTTCACGACGACGGTCGTTTTATCGCAAAAGATTCTATGAAATCGACCCCCGTAACGTTCACACTTTATAAAAGCCTTTCCACAGATGGCGGCTTAACCTGGTCTGATCCCCAGGCAATCCATAAATCCTCCGACTACCATATCTGTGAACCCGGCATCATTCGTTCTCCCGACGGCAAACAACTCGCCGTCCTCTTACGCGAAAACAGCCGTCGTCACAACTCGCAAATCATCTTCTCCAACGATGAAGGCAAAACCTGGACCGCCCCCTGTGATCTTCCCGGTTCTCTCAACGGCGATCGCCACACCGGAAAATACGATCCCATCAGCGGTCGGCTGCTGATTTCCTTTCGCAGTAAAACTCCCAAAGGTCATACCGCTCCCACCGAAGGAGACTGGGTTGCCTGGGTCGGCACCTACGACGATCTTGTTAACGGCAAAGAAGGACAGTACCATGTGCGTCTAAAAGACAACACCAAAGGCGCCGACTGTGCCTACCCCGGCGTTGAAGTTCTCCCTGATGGTACTTTCATCCTCACCACCTACGGCCATTGGGAAAAAGGCAAAGCCCCATACATTCTCAGCGTACGTTTGAAACTTTCTGATATCGGCGCGATCTGGGCTAAGTCTCTTTAATCTCTTCATCCTCATCCGTTTCCACAACCAGAGTCTGAGCAGGGTCCACCCAGAGAGAGGCCACCCCCGCGATGAGGAACGCAATCGCACACGTCACAAAAGCCATGTTCCAGTGATGTTCCTCGCCAATCACCGCGATCATTAAGGAAGGAGCCACCGCCGCCCCCAGATTTCCCCACATATTTCCCCAGCCCAGAACCGACCCCACATGTTTGCCGGCAATGTCCTGATTGAAGGCCCACATTGCGGGCGAACCAAAATCAGTCGAAAACGCGACGATCGAAAACATGACTACCGCGGTCCAGGGAGAGATCTCCAGCAGACACACCAGATACGCGGCCATCGCCGTAAAACGGGAGATCGCAATCGGCAAAACGCGGCTCCAACGCAAGCTGATGCGTTTCATCAACCAGTCCGTCACTTTTCCACCAGACAATGTTCCAAACCAGCCCACCGCCAGTGCGATCGTGATCATCTTCCCGCGCTCTTCCAAAGGAACCTGATACGCCTCATCCAAGTAGCGCGGCAACCAGGTCACCAGAAACAGCCAACCCACGTTTGTGCAGAATTGCGATAGAGACAGTAGCCAAAGACTCTTATTCGCTGTGATTGCCTTGAAAGGAATTCCGCCGATCTGCTTGGAATGATCTTTGTCCTCTTCCAGACGCCCATCCTCAATCAGCTCCAGTTCCTGCTTGGAACAGGAGGGATGGGCACGGGGATAATCACGAATCACCCACCAGAACATCGCCGCGATCAGGATACCGACGACGCCATACGTCATCATCATTTTCCGCCAGCCTTTTCCCTGTACTTTACGTACATCGGAATAATAGCGGGCTTCAAACAACAGGCGGTTCAATCGGGAGGACTGCTCCAGACTCATTTCCCCGGGGTTCACATTCAATAATTGTTCCGCTTGCTGGTTCAGTTTCAATCCTGCATACTCTTGCGGGTGATACAGTGACTCTTTCTGTAAGATGGAATTCAGTTTCGCTATAAATTCCTCTTCCTCAGCGGTCCCCGTTTTCATGTCTGGATCGTCAACTGCCACTTTCAGATATGCTCTATCTCCCGGTGTCAGCTGTTCGTAGATCTTCGTTTCAAATTCCTGTTTTTCATTTACCCGCTCCAGGAAAGTCTCTGCCAGATTGTGTGGATTCATAATATCCCCGGACTTGAGATCCGAGGATTCTGACATCGGCACGAACAGGATAATCAGAAACGCGGTCAACACCGGCGCCAGTGCGCCACCAATCCGTCCACCGACGGTGACCATACTGCTGGCAAACCCGCGTTCCGTTAAAGGCATCCACTTGCTGACGATATTGGCACTCGTGGGATAGGCGCCGGCCTGGCTCAATCCAAACCCCAGACGAAATATTAACAGCATGATGAAGCCGGTCGCAAATCCTGTCATAGCCGTGAACAGAGACCACATCAGAATATAGAGCGTCAACATTTTCCGCGCCCCAAAACGGTCGCTGAACCAGCCGGAAGGGACCTGACACAATGCATAGGAAACAAAGAATGAACCGAGCAGGATGCCAATTTGATGATCGGTCAAACCCAGCTCATCTTTGATAAAGACCTCGGCGAAGGAAATACAGAATCGATCCAGATACAACAGAATCGCCATCAGCATGCAGGCAAAAATCACGCGATAACGCACGTACGATTTGGTCGGTTCCACACTGGCCATAAGTCTCTCAACTTTCCTTCAGGGTCGGTGAGCAAATTTTGATGCAGCAGTATAACAGCATACTGATATGAAAACGAGCGCCAACTCAAACCGACGGGAACCACGAAACAAATCGCGGTGCACAGCCGCTGAACTTACTTCCCGATCAACAGCTTGACAGGATGCTGACTCGAAATAAGCTATGCGGAGATAACGTCGGGCGCGCGAGACATAACATTCTTGCTTAATTTATCGCCCTCTGTTTTCAGCAGTTAGCTCAATTGTTTCAAATTGCTACACAAGCAGAGAAATCGATGGTAAACCCGTTTTCGACATTCGTTTGACTCAACAATGATAGAGTATACTCAAATTCGCCGCTCGCTATAGTTCACTCTATTCACCTCGCATGTTCGCTCGTTATCAAACGCCTTCGCAGTACATTCTATGGACATCATGAATGGTTTAAAGGACTTCATGAACGCTTCATAAGCGATCAAAGGGATGTAAATTCGGAACAGTACAAACTGAACTGGTCTCGAATTCTAATTTTGCTTACTATTTCGATGGTTCGAATCAAAGAATGTCCGCCCACCAAACGGAAAGGCTCCGGCATGCATCGTATTTGTCAGTATTTCCTGCTCTCCTCACTCGTATGGTCTATTGCCGACAATCTCGTATCTGCAGCAGAAACGCATCCTCTCACGATCGAGGAAATCAACCAGACCTGGAACCAGCGCCGCGAACGGCTGCAGGCGATGGAATTGAAACTCTCAGCCGATGTCACTTCCAATAAGCTCTCATTCATGAAATCCACATTCGATGATGAAGATGTATTGTTGACAGAAGCAGAAACACTTCGATACATGAAAGAAAAAATCACTTACCGAATGCAATATGCACTGCTGCTTGATTTACCTCGATTTCGCTGCCGGTTATGGGGACGCCGTCCTCTCCCTCAGTTAAAACAGATGTATAATCATGATCACACCAGGGTAACCGATGGCAAAACCGCAGTGAGTTCTTTTTTGTTTGAGGGAACTTCCCACATCACCATTCTCAATGATCCGAAATCACTGACGATCTCCCGCATTACGAATCTTGCCCCCTTGCGCTGGTCTCTACTGGCCGGGGATCCCATAGCTGGAACAACTCTCACCAGTTTCACTCCCCGTTCTCAGACGGAACAGATTCAGGGAATCGATTGTACGGTCTTGGAGAAATCAGACTCACGCGGACTCAAACGTTTGTGGGTGGCTCCCCGGGATCATGAGTGTGTCGTGATGAAATATGTACAACAAAGATCTGGTAAAACAGTCGTGGCTTATCAGTTTCAGTACGATCACAATGCCAACTTTGGCCGCATCCCCCAATCGTGGGACATCAAATGCTTTTATCAGAATCACCCACACTTTAGGTATGGCTGCAAAATCACAGTTGATTCCTTCAACTCAAAAGCAACCATCCCGTCAGAAGAGTTTGAGTTTGCGCTTCCCCTGGGGGCTCGTGTAACGGATTTACGTTTGCGGGATCCCAAAGGGGGAGAATTCAGTTTTGTCGTTCAACCTGATCAATAATATTTCTTAAAAAAGTGAGAAAAGTCTCACCATGCACACCAGAGCCGCCGTACTCTACGAAATGGAAAAACCGACTCCCTACGCCGAGACAAAACCGCTGGTTGTCGAAGAAGTCAAGCTCGCCGATCCCGGGCCGGGGGAAGTCCTCGTTGAAATGGCGGGCGCTGGTTTGTGTCATTCCGATCTCTCGACCATCGACGGCTCGCGTCCCCGCGTAATGCCGATGGTTATGGGACACGAAGCCAGCGGCATCGTCCGCGAAGTCGGCCCCGGGGTCCATGATTTAAAACCCGATGACCACGTCGTGTTCTCGTTCGTTCCCCTCTGTGGTCATTGTCTGCCCTGCGCCACCGGTCGTCCGGCGTTATGTGAACCCGGCGCCCAGGCCAACATCGCCGGCACCTTGCTCTCCGGCCGTCGTCCCTTCAGCAGTCTGTCCGGTCAGGAAATCAACCACCACCTCGGCGTCGCCGCCTTTGCCGAACACACGGTCGTTGCCCAGGAATCGCTGATCAAGATCGATTCGCAACTCCCCCTCAGCACCGCCGCCCTGTTTGGCTGCGCCGTGATGACCGGCGTCGGGGCCGTCGTCAATACCGCGAAAGTGGAACCCGGCTCCAGCGTCGCCGTCTTCGGTCTGGGTGGTGTCGGCTTAAGTACCATCATGGGTGCCCGCGCCGCCGGTGCCGAAACGATCTTCGCCATCGATCTGCTGCCCGAAAAACTCGAACACGCTGCGCAGGCAGGGGCAACACACCTGATTAACGCCGGTGAAGAAGACCCGGTGACCATGATCAAAGACATTACCAACGGCGTGGATTATGCCTTCGAAAGCGTGGGCAACGAACTGGTCCTGCAACAGGCCTACGCTGCTACCAAACGGGGCGGCACCACCATCACGATCGGGCTGCCGCATCCGAACAAAATGTTCTCGATCCCCGCCGTCAGTCTGGTCGCCGAAGAACGCACCATCAAAGGCTCCTACATGGGTTCGGCCGTTCCCCGTCGGGACCTGCCTCGATTCATCGCCATGTACGAAGCCGGTCTGCTCCCCGTCGATCAACTCCTCTCACGCACGATCCAACTCGACGAAATCAACGCCGCCTTCGACGCCCTCGCCACCGGTGCCGCAGTCCGGCAGGTCGTCACGTTTGAGAAATAAACAGGGAACGCCCTTCTAGATCAGTCAGTCGAATACGCGGGCGCAAGAATTTGCCACACCACCTCCGCCATATTCTGATGGCCTGCCTGCGAAAGATGAATACTGTCCAGCGTCGCACCTCCGCCAGCGATGATCGACAGAAACACCCGCTTCGGTACCAGTTTGACACCATGTTTCCGCGCCAGCGCACGCTGAATGCGGCCAAACTCATGATAAAACGGCGGCAGCGGCAGTTCCAGCATTACCAGCTGACGGCCCGGCGATGTCAGTTCGGATAACAGTGCATCCAGATTTTTTTCAAACTGCGCCGTCGTCGTCGAACCCAGAAGATCATTCCCGCCAATTTCCAGCAAAACCAGCGGCGATTCAATTTCGGTCTCCATCACCCGCTTCCGGGCTGCGCTAACCGTGTCCCCGACATGCGACAGGTCCTGCACCGCGATGCCGTGCGTCCGCTCCAGAATCCGCGGCCATGTTTCGGTCGCTTCATCTCCCAGACCGGCGGTCACCGAATCCCCAATCACCGTCAAACTGCGCGATGCGGCCGGCTTCACTCCCGGCGTCAGATGAGAAGGCACCTCCAGCAACAGACCAACAAGCCACACACCAATTACTGCATAAGCTGCCGCACGACGCGATTTCTTCACGAAACCGGAACAGAGCCAGACCAGCGTGACCACTCCCATAATCCCATACAACCACCAGGGCAGGGGAGTCGAAGAAACCGCCGCTGCGATCACTCCCAACAGGAACGAAAGCACCATCAACCGCCGTGCGAGGCGATGCTCACGCAACGACAACAGGGCCGCGAGGATGATCAACGCGACTCCCGTAAAGAAAGCCTGCCCCGAGGCAATGTGATAGACAATCGGATTCACTCGCGATTCCTAACTCTTGTAACCATATAAAGCCACTTTAGAAAGCGTTAACAAGTTTATCATTGATAGTCACACATCATCATCTCGCTGTAATGTACCATAATCTCGGCGGCGTACTAGGGTCGTTTCGACGAACTCTTGCTCATCCGATTTTGAAACGACTGTTTCCGCTCCCATTGGCACTGAAGCAATCAACGTCGAATTGATCACGCGGCGTTTGGATTCATCGGGAGTCCTTACCGTCGCCGTATGCAACGTGCCTTGCCAGACCGGTTTTTCCATCGAAAAGGGAGCGAAAGAATTATTGATACAGACAATCTGATAGTCGGTTTCAGAAAAGCAGGGGACCCGCGTCGTATAAGGGCGCAATATCTCGTATCCCGACTGAAACATCGGGTTATGCTTCGCCAGAAATTCTTGTGGCGTCAGCTCCATCTCAAATGCACATTTCGAGTAGTCAGAAATTTCAAACACACTCGCCACTTCGCTCGGCTCGTAACCCAGCATCAGAAAACATTCCTCAGGGCCACTATCCAGGTGCGGCTTCGTCGAAGTCTGCTGATCAAAGCGTCCCAGAGAAAGATAGTGGAATGTCTTTCCCGCGTCTGCTTCATGAATCGCCGCCATCTCCTGCTTGAGATCCACCATGATCCGTCGAAAGGTATGCGAATCGAGTGCCGACCCCAGATTCACCAGACAAAATCCCGGCTCGTGAAAATCGGTCCGACAAGTCCGTCGATAGACTTCCCGCGACAAAGCAGAAAGATCCAGAGATTCCGGATTCAGACAAATGGAATCCGCGGGCCATTCCAGGAAATCATCTTTCATCGCATTCTCTTTCTGTTCAATTTCGAGCAGCACGTTGAGCCACGCCTATCATATCACGATTTCACTCAAAAATGCCGCTCAGATTTACGAAATTCGAACTCAACTCCTATCTCATAGACCCAAGTCAGATTCAATGGTTCTGAAGCAGGGAAAAATTCTTCGAAAATAAGCAAAAGGGGTAGGCCCGAATGCAATTCGGGCCGAGCGCAGCGAGCAGGAGGTGACAGAATAACGACTCGATCCAGGAAAATCGGTCTTACAGCAATTGACTCCCATTGTAAAAATCGAGTTTCGCATGTTGTTACAAACCAGCAAGCATCATCCAAACCTCCTGTTGTCTATGACAACACCGAATTTCATTCGGTGCCACCCGAGGTCTATTTTACAATTCTATCACAACAAAAATTCGGCGCCCGGGGTGGCACTGGTGGCTTGCCACCAGTGAATGATCTATCGCTTTCCTAATCCGCAAAAAATCTAATCGTCACGCTCATCTATTCGTTTTTGTCTCTGTCCTGAAGATATTGACGATAGCTTTCTTCCCGATATCGTGTCACTTCATCCATGACCTCTTGAAAGGCCCCCTCACCAAAGGTCCGATCGATATACTCGCTCGTGATCTTGTTATACCCTCGCTCATAGGCGCGTTGCGATTCAGTTGAGATACATCCGACATGCTGTACGGTCACCTGGAATCGCTCTGCCATCAGGCGCGTAAGCAACTCCCCCCAGCTACCGCGGGTCCCCCAATACAATCGTGGACACCCCTGAGCAACATCCAGTTCACTCTGTCGTTTTCCCTGTTTATAAGCATCAGTCTCTGCTTCCATCGCGTTTTCTCCTTTTCTTTCAGTGACAACCGTAGCTACGCCTGCTAATATTTAAGTTACTTTATATATTAGCGTCCTCGTTCGAATTCCTTCCCCGTCAAGAGTGGGTCCATGCCGCAACTGTTTTGGAAACCGTTCACGCCATTACTACTAGTCTTCGGTCTGGCCGGCATGCTTTGCCCCCCGATATCGACCACAACGGCTGAGGAAAAAGCGAAACAGGAACGCATCGAATTCAATCGTGACATCCGTCCGATCCTCTCGGAAAAGTGTCTGCACTGTCACGGCCCCGATCCCGCCACCCGCGAAGCCGATCTGCAACTCGATGATCCGGCAGATGTAACAAAACCCCGCGACGGGTATACGATTATCAATCTCAAACAACCAGCCAGCAGCGAACTGCTCAAACGGCTGTTGACCACCGATGCCGACCTCAAAATGCCTCCCGTCGATTCGGGGAAAGAAATTTCTTCGCAGCAAATCGCACTCATCCAGCGCTGGATCGAACAGGGGGCCGAATACCAGCAACACTGGTCCTTCATCCCACCGCGCCGGTTGGAGCTTCCTGCAGTCAAAAAGCAAAGTTGGCCCCAGTCTCCCATCGACCGTTTTGTTCTCACCCGTCTGGAACGGGAAGGCCTCAAACCGTCACCCCGTGCCGACAAAGCCACACTTTGCCGCCGTCTTTCGCTCGATCTGACCGGCCTGCCACCGACACTCGCAGAGCTGGAACTATTTCTCAATGATGATTCGCCGAATGCGTATGAAAAACTGGTCGACCGTCTGCTCGCGTCCCCGCATTTTGGCGAGCACCGCGCCCGCTACTGGCTCGACGCCGCCCGCTACGCCGATACCAGCGGTTATTTCACCGACGACGAATGGCAAATGTGGCGCTGGCGGGACTGGGTCATCAACGCCTTCAACGACAACAAACCCTTCGATCAATTCACCATCGAACAACTGGCCGGCGATCTGCTGCCGAACCCGACGCAAGACCAGCTCATCGCCACCGGCTTCAATCGCAATCATATGACCACACAGGAAACCGGGATCATCGATGAAGAATACCGCGTTGAGTACGTCGTCGATCGTCTCGACACCACATCCACCGTCTGGATGGGCCTGACGATGGGCTGTGCCCGCTGTCACGATCACAAATACGATCCCATTTCCCAGAAAGAGTTCTATCAACTCTTCGCCTTCTTCAATAACACACCGGAAACCGGCAACACCAGAACCGCGGGCAACGCAAAGCCGCTTCTGAAAATCCCCTCAGAACAGTATCTCGCACGAGAACAACAGCTCAAAGATCAAGTGGCAGCGCTGGAGCAGCAACATAAACAACGCGAACAGGAACTGGCAAAACAGCAGCAGGAATGGGAACAACGCGTGCTCAATGACCTCACGCCTCCTGCACATGATCAGTTGCTGCTACATTACCCGCTCGACGATTTCATTCAAAACGAGGCTTTTAAACCAGTAGGTGAAGTCAAAACGATCCCCGCCTTCATCGGGAAGGGTGTGAAATTCGATGGCACCACGTTGCTCGAAAGCAGCGCGCCACTCGCACTGGATCGTGAGACGCCGTTTACCATCACCGCCTGGATCAACCCCGCATCCAGTGGGCCTTCCTGCCTGCTCTCTAAAAATGACGACCGCAATCAACTCCGCGGCTTCGACATTATGCTCCGCAAAGGAAAACTCGCTGTCCACCTGATTCACAAATGGAACAGCAACGCGATTCAGGTCGTCACCGACGAAATGATCAAAACCGGACAATGGCAACATCTGCTCGTCACTTATGACGGCTCATCCACCGCTGCGGGAATTCGCATCTATCTGAACGGCGCGCCGTTGACCACTTCCACAACCTATGACAGCTTGACCGGCAGCATCACGGTTGACGAACCATTCCGCATCGGCCGCCGCAGCACCAGTGCCTTTTATAAAGGATCGATTGATGACGTGCGAATATATCAGCGCACACTTTCAGCAGACCAGGCCCGCCAGCTTGCCGACTTTCAATTCCTGAGCAACACACTTTCCATCCCCGCTGAAAAACGAACCAATCAGCAACAACAGGCACTACGCAACTATTTCCTCAACACCGCCGCCCCTCAGGAATTTCGCACAGCAGAACGCGACCTGCAAACCATGCGCAGCAAACTTTCTGCACACCAGAAAAACATCCCCACCTCGATGATCATGCAGGAAAACGAAACACCCCGCGAGACCTTTGTCCTCCTGCGCGGCGTCTACAACAAGCACGGCGAACAGGTCACCCCCAGCGTTCCTGCCGCCTTGCCTGAGTTGCACGGTGATCTTCCCGCCAACCGACTCGGTTTCGCCCGCTGGCTGGTCAGCCTTCAACATCCACTGACAGCCCGCGTTTATGTGAACCGGCTCTGGCAACAGATGTTCGGCGTTGGTCTGGTCAAAACGGTCGGCGATTTCGGCTCACAGGGAGAATGGCCCAGCCATCCCGAACTGCTCGACTGGCTGGCCGTCGAATTCCAGGAAAGCGGCTGGGATGTGAAGCACCTCATCAAACAGATCGTCCTCTCCGCGACCTATCAGCAATCTTCCCGCGGCACCGACGAATTATTCGAACGCGATCCGGAAAACCGCCTTCTGGCCCGCGGCCCGCGGTTCCGCCTCGACGCCGAAACCGTCCGCGATAACGCACTCCAGATCAGCGGTCTGCTTGTCTTAAAGCAGGGGGGACCGAGTGTCAAACCGTATCAACCCGCCGGTCTCTGGGAAGCGGTCTCCTATGACGGCAACGTCACTTATCAACAGTCTACCGGCGACGGATTGTACCGCCGCAGTCTGTATACGTTCTGGAAACGTCAGAGTCCGCCCCCCGGTCTGATGGCTTTCGACGCCCCGACGCGCGAAACCTGCACGGTCAATCGCCCCCGGACGAACACGCCGCTCCAGGCACTGGTCTTGATGAATGACCCGACTTACCTCGAAGCCGCCCGCGTCCTCGCAAAACGAACGTTAAAAAAATATTCCACAGAACCCGAACGTATTCAGTTCGCGTTCCGCGCCACCACCAGCCGCACGCCCGACAAATTTGAACAGAACGTCCTAAACGAAATTTTAATTCAACAATTACATATGTTTCAAAACAATCCTGCAGCAGCCGAGAAACTGCTCCAGGTTGGCGATGCGTCTGTAGCTAAAACCATTTCCCCAGCTGAACTGGCGGCCTGGACGATTGTCACCAGCACGATTCTCAATATGGACGAAACCGTCACCAAACAGTAGTCAACGACCAGCAACAGGAATCCGCATGCAACTCGATCTGACCGCACTCCAACAGGAATTCACCCGCCGGCAGTTCTTCCGCCAGAACGCGACCGGCATCGGTGCTGCTGCGCTGGGCTCTCTGTTGAATCCCGGTCTCTTCGCCAATAAAACCCAGTCGAACAACGCTTCCACACAGCCGTCACATTTTCCGGGCAAAGCCAAGCGGGTGATCTATCTCTTCATGCACGGCGGCCCGTCGCAGATGGAACTCTTCGACTATAAACCCCGCCTGAAAGTGCTCAATTCGACGTCACTCCCTGATTCTGTTCGCGGCGATCAGCGGCTGACCGGCATGACGGCGAACCAGAAATCGTTCCCCATCGCCGCCCCCAATCAATTCCGCTTCCAGCAGCATGGCGAGAGCGGCACCTGGGTCAGCGACGCACTGCCACACTTTTCTAAAGTGATCGACGACGTCTGCGTGATCAAATCGATGCACACCGAAGCCATTAATCACGATCCCGCCGTCACGCTGATGCAGACCGGTCACCAGCAACCGGGCCGCCCCAGTTTCGGCGCCTGGTCGAGTTACGGCTTAGGCAGCGAAAACCAGAACTTGCCTGCGTTCGTCGTGCTCATCTCACACGGCAGTGCCTCCCGGCCCGCCGATCCCTTATACGCCCGCTTGTGGGGCACCGGTTTTCTGCCTTCGAATCATCAGGGGGTCAATTTCCGCAAGAGCGGCGACCCCGTGCTCTATCTCTCGAATCCGCCCGGTATCGACGCCGCCAGTCGCCGCCGCATGCTGGATGGGTTAAACCAGCTCAACCAGCGGCAGTTCGAAACGTACCGCGACCCCGAAATCCGCACCCGCATCAAGCAATACGAAATGGCGTATCGCATGCAGACCTCGGTTCCCGATCTGACCGACCTCTCTGCAGAGACCGACCAGACTTTTCAGTTGTACGGCGAAGCCTCCCACAAACCGGGCACGTACGCCGCGAATTGTCTGTTAGCCCGCCGAATGGCAGAGCGGGGCGTGCGGTTCATTCAACTCTACCACCGCGGCTGGGACCAGCATTATAACTTGCCCAGCGACCTCCGCCTGCAGTGCGGCGACATCGATCAACCCACCGCAGGCTTACTCACTGACCTCAAACAACGCGGCTTATTAGACGATACCCTGATTGTCTGGGGAGGCGAATTCGGTCGTACGATCTACAGCCAGGGTACCCTCACCAGCACCGATTACGGCCGCGACCATCATGGCCGCTGTTTCACGATGTGGCTGGCCGGCGGCGGCATTAAGCCGGGGCTTTCCTACGGAGCGACCGACGATTTCTGTTACAACATCGCCGAAAACCCGGTCCACATCCATGACTTGAATGCCACACTCCTGCATTGTATGGGCCTCAACCACGAACGCCTGATCTATAAACACCAGGGCCGCGACTACCGCCTGACCGACGTGCACGGGACCGTGATTGAGAAAATCCTCGCCTGAAAGATTTGCAAATCTGTATCTGCAAATGTAGGGGTCGCCCCATGTGTCGACCCCTGGTGTCGATGAGTTTTTTTGCAAGCGGTGGAATGATTGCTTTGCCCCAATCGAACGAGTATTCATTCACAAAACCTACAGGCGGGCTGACACATGGGTCAGCCCCTACGCATCATTAACCATTCTGTTGTGACCAATCAAGGACATTCCCTGACAGTTTCCCGTTGTCTCACGACAACACCGAATTGCATTCGGTGCTACCCGAAGGCTTTCTCAAAATCGATGTAATTCAATATAGGTCGCGATTTTCCGCACCAGTTTCTCCGCGGACTTCGTTTTCGCGACCACAATGTAACCTGACCAGAAATCCCATTCCAGGCCGATGACTTTTCTCTGGAGCCGGAACTCCTGAAACAGTTCATCCGGGCCAACCACCAGTTCCCCCACGGGTTCCAGCTGAAACTGATTCACAACGATTTGTGTAATCTTTTGATACGAGTCGGCTTCGATCTGAAAAAATTCAACCGTCAGTCGCTGGCTGGCATCCCGGTGTTTATGCATGGAGATTCTCTGGAATAATTCTGATTTTCTCAGGTCAAATTACCAGTCCGGATGCGTCTCATGAAGCCAAACGTGAACAATGTGATCTCGTTGCGTTTCCAGATTCTGGTCTTCCACGGGAAATTGTCCAATTTTTACAGGAGGGCTGCCTGCGACAATACAGAAGACCCCCATCACCAGATATGGTAACACAATATAGAAAAACAAGTCCGCCCAGTATAAATCCCCCATCAGCATTCCAGTAATCCAGATGAGCGCTGGAAAATAATGCACAATTTTCAATAACGTAGGAGTCCCTTGCATCTGTGCCGCTGCCAGGTTTTTTAACTTCTGGATATCATCCTCATTTCGAAACCGGGGGATTTCATTTTTAAATCTGAGGTATTGAGAATGTAAGTAAATCAGATACGGCATCACCAGAACAATGGGAGCCAACATGCCCCCGATCATTATTTCACGCATCAACGACTCCACTAAGCATTTTCAAAAGTTGAGAAGGGTTTACCTAATCGGCTTAAAAAACCATAAAATTACTCAGGCTCAATCACCACCGCGGTACCATAACATAGGACTTCGGTCGCCGAGCCTTTGCTGACGACTTCCGAGGCATCGTAACGCAAGCCCACAATCGCATTCGCCCCCAGTTCCCGAGCGTGCTCCAACAGTAAATCATAGGCCTGCTGCCGCGCCTGCTCGCACATCTGGGTGTAGGCACCAATCCGACCTCCCACAATATTTTTCAAGCCACCCATAAATCCCTGTGCGATCGTGGGTGCCCGCACAATGATCCCGCGGACCACTCCCTTGTACTCTTTGATCTGGTAGCCCTCAATTGTAAACGTCGTCGTAACCGGCATGCTCATGGGGGTTCTTTCTGATTCAGACTTTTATTTCAAGCTAACAAATCCAAGGTCACATTTTAGTGATCGAGCTTATCTAAGTACTCTTGAGATGCTGATGCCACCTGGTTGAATGTAACCTCGAATGGTTTCTCATTGATTTTGACTAATTCGTTTCGCTTGAGCCATTCCAACCCTTTCTCGGCAGACTGAAATAGTCCCCCTTTTGACTGGTAGGCACGCTCAATACTTTCGAGAAAACCAGAAGTGAGCCGGATTTGATTCTCATTACAAGTAATCACGCCATGCTGTGCCAGTTTTGTCAACGCCGTTGAGAGTTCTTGCTCTGTGGGAATGGCATGATTAAGTGCATCCGCTGCGCCAATAATGTCACTGAGTGCGCCGTCCGTTTTTTGGTTCGCTGCATAAACTGACATCAAGATCCAGCCATCGGTCCAGGTCCAAATCTGACTCATGATTCTGATTCCTCATTAGCTTTAGGCGGGAAACGTATCGTGTTGATATACTCGCGCATGATTGGTGGCAGTTTAATTATTTCGTCGGATACCATAAAGCTAACATGCCACCATTCACCATCCCGATCAATGTAGAGATCATAGATAGATTGTGCCGGATCATCGAATGAACCTTTACTTGTGACGATCAATCTTTCATAAGCTGGAAATCCCTGAATATTGACCTGTTTAAATTCCGAGAGATCTTCATTTTCATGTGGAGATGAGTCTATCCAAATAGAAAGATAAGATGGACGTCGCCGAAGTCTACATCGAGGCCAAATAAGCAACGAGTGGAATTTTGCCCACTCCTTACCATGCTTAATTTCCCAATTTGGCGGTAAAATTATAGATGGCCGTGCGGGATAGGTGAATCGATTTTCCTCACGCGGTGCTGTCACGGGAATCATTCTACCATTTGGTCCGTTGGGATCACGTATCTGCATCAATGCAGGAACCAGAACTGCGATCAATATCACACTGATCAACACGACCACCAGAAATTCGATCTTCGTGAACCCGTTTGACTTCATCACGATAAACAGCTTTCTGTTCTACATTGAATGATGTTTCCGATTTAGACATAAAAAGCTCACCGTGAAAATATCTGCCGTTTCCAGAAAGGCCAGGCTGTATTGAGGATCCCTGCGACCGTTAGTGCAATCGTCGTATGCAGAAAGAGAAAGAAGACTTTCCAGATCAATGGCTGGCCCCCGAAATACACGATCACGAGGGGGAAATCGTAGCGGGAATTCGAAAGCATTGCGTCTGTATCAAAAGAACAGAGCGGGATCATACAAATCAGGCCAAATACCAGACTGAACCAGAACCAGAACAGGGGAATGCGAACGTTGCCCAGTGATGCCAGAACCATCCCTGCCAGGACTGCGCTCCACATGACCAGTTCATGCGACTGTTGCAGCCGAAAAAAACCGCTGATAAACGAGCCCATCACATAACCGGCAGTACAACCAGTGATCAGACGCAGCAGAAAAAACACCGCTGATTTGAATTTCGGAGTCGGTTTATCTTTCTCAACACCCATGCTTTCGTCTCCTGGATCAGGCAGCTATCCCTGAGAAAGGGCTCAGACTTCTTCTCAAAAGACGAAATCGATGAAAACAATACCCCCCCAATAACATCAGCAGCGCAAAGGGAATGAGTAAGGAACAACGGAATGACCAGACGAAAGAGTCGTTGTCAAATCGAATGAAGTTGAAGTCGATTCCAGGTATATCCATCCCATAAACTCTGGTCGCAGTCGGCTCCAACAATGTGGAATTTTTTACAGATTCGATCATCTCCAGATTTGCCACGTGATCGCAGAAAGTCACAGCTCCCTGACGCGTAAAAGTTTGAACAATGGCACGTTGTTTACCGAACGAAAGCCCCAACATCTCTGAATCTGACAACAACGAAACAGACCAGAAAAGCAGGCAAACCAGTGAAAATACAATACAAAACAGACTGCACCACTCAAGAAAGACGCGTTTCATAAGTCACCTCGTCTGTGCTACTTTCACTTGATTTATCCTACCCAACGGAAACAGCGTATATCCTATCAGAAACTGAACATAGGATCAAAGGGATTCTTTCAGAGAAGAAAACGGTTCAGACCGCGTTCTCCCTCATAAAAAGCCATCATCTGTATTTAAAATACTATAAACCGCCCTTAGTTTACATTGTCACCAATATCATATATGATCGGCGAGACTGAAATCCGACCGAGGGACACCGATGCAGATTTTGACACTTACTAATTACATCAAAGCCGATCTGATATCCCGGTTGTCGCGCGCCGAGTTGCCGCCGGAATCGTTGACGCTGGCTGCGCTCTCGGATCATTACCAGGTAAGTGTCACCCCCATTTATCATGCCATCAATGAGCTGATCGAAGCGGGCTATCTCTACCGCGAAAAGAACCGGCGGTTGTACGTTAATCAGGACAAGATTGGCGACGCTCAGACCGCGGCTCAGTCTCATCAACCCGCACCACCCGAAGATCATTTCAAACGGATCACCGACGACCTGCTCGCGATGAGCCTGAACGGGGAATCGCTGTTTCTGCGCGAAGCAGCTTCCGCGAAGAAATACGGCATCAGCCGCACCAGTCTGCGGAACATATTCAATCGGCTGGCCGGCGATGGCGTGCTGGAACATGTGCCGCGGCGGGGCTGGAAGCTGCGGTCCTTCAATCAGCATGATCTCGACGCCTTTATCGAAGTCCGTGTCGGCCTGGAACTGAAGGCCCTTGATCTGGCAAAGGGGCGTCTAGACAGACAGGTGCTGGAAAAGATTCTCGCCGGAAATCAGGTGCCGGAAACTGTTGAGGAACCGCTGCAGATCGATAACAGCCTGCACGAATATCTGATCAAACAATCGGACAATTATTACATCATCAGCTTCTTCGATCGGCATGGCCGTTATTTTGATCTGCTGTTTCTCTGGGAATCGAATGATCGAAAAGCCGCGATCCAGGAGATCCAGCAGCATCAGCGCATCCTGAACGCACTGCTGAATGAAGACTGGAAGCTGGCCCGCAAAGAACTCGAACTGCATCTGCGCAGCAATCACCCGGTGCTCTCGCAATTGAAACGCTGAAGTCGTTTATTCTTCTTTCTGATGCGTCACGGTAACTGTGCTGCTGATGCCACCGCGAGGCGTGAACTCGGCTCGCAATTCGATCCAGCGGGGATCGGTGACAGCGACCAGATCATCCAGAATGCGGTTGGTCACGTCTTCATAAAACGCACCGACGTTGCGGTAGCTCTGTAGATACATTTTCAACGACTTGAGTTCGAAACAGACCGCATCCGGAATATAGGTGATGATCAATGTACCGAAATCAGGCTGGCCCGTCTTGGGACAGACAGAGGTGAACTCCGGGCAGACCGTTTCCATGACGTAATCACGGTTCGGGTGTGGGTTCTCAAACGTTTCCAGCAGATCGCGGGGAGATTCGGTTTCGCTCATGGTCGTATGTTTCTGTTTCAATTAGCGGTGCGTGACAAACTTGTGACCGTGTTCTATAAGGATTCCGCGGCCCGTTCAAGCACCAGCACGACAATTTGCCTCAAAACAGATCAAATCTTGATAAAGATTCGCTGCAGATACATCCACAGACAGATCAGCCACAGCACAAACAGGACCGTCGCGGAAATCGCGATCGGAGCGTAAGGACAATCCGTGCTGAACAGCGAGCCCGCCACCGACCAGCCCGTCGCTTCATCCAAGGTTGTCAAATGAATCTTGAGCGATTTCTGAACCCAGGGTCGAATCAACTGGGCCATACAGTACATGGCAATCGAATTCATGCCGACCACGACAAACGGAAAGGCCCACTTCTTATAGCCTTTGACGTCAATGATCCAGTAGAAGACCGCCAGGAACCAGAAGGCCCAGCCCGCACTGAAGATGGCCCAGCCGGGAGACCAGATCCGTTTGACTATCGGCACCAGATGCCATTCCCACTGTTCGATATTCACTGGCCAGATCGATGTATCAAGCAGCATGGATATCACAAAGCAGACGAGTCCCGCCTGCAGCAGCCATTTGACTTTCATCTTCTCCATGCGATTCGAAATCAGGAGTTGCCCCGCCATTAGACCAAACAGCATCGTCGCAATCGACGGAATGAAGTTCAGCGTCTGATAGCCGCCGTTATTCACCCAGAATTTCTGATCCCGGAACGGTTCTTCATAACGGGGGAATTGATTCAGTAATTGACGATCAACGGCGGCCGCCGCGTTGGTGTGTTTATTCCAGGCACTGCCAATCCCTTCAAACTGTGACCATTCGGCTGCGTCTTTGTGTTTGACTTCCGTGAGATAGGCTTTCACCGCCGCCAGTTCCTCTTCAACGGGCATGTACTGATAGAAAAAGAACCAGTAGCCGCCCAGAATCGTGACCACGCCGATGAGTTGCGTTACAAACGAACGGTTCACATAAAAGAAGACCACCAGATACCCCAGGCCGATCTGGCACAAGACATTCGCAAACGTAAAGTTGGTCTGTGGGCTGTATTGGGACGACAAAAAGACGCCCAATGCCACCAGCAGCACGGCCCGAAAGATCGCATGCCCCCAGATGCGGAGTGTGGAGTCACCCTTTTCTTTCCGTTTTCGGACCGAGAAGGGCATCGAGACGCCGACCATGAACATGAATGACGGTTGAATGAGATCCCAGAACGCGGTCCCCGTCCATTCCACATGACTCAGTTGATAGGACAATGTCTGCCAGAGGGTTTTCCACGACGATTCCCACTGCGTCCCGTTATATTGATCGAGAATTTCCGGTGAATTGCGCATCGCGCTCGCAATCGCCAGACCGCCGGACGCCATTGCCAGCATCACAAATCCGCGATAGGCGTCCAGTGAAACCAACCGCTGGTTCGAGTTTGGCTTCTTTTTCTGTTCCTGTTTTTCCCCCGTTTCCAGGGGAGGCGTGATCGGTTTTTCAGGGATCTTCTGCAACGGGATCGTTTCCGGATTTTGCGAGCTTGAATCGGGAGTATTTTGCGACATCTGATTTACCGATGATGAAAGAAAAGCTAAGGTATCAAAAGAAACATGCCTGCTGTGGGCACGAAAAGCCTGCTGTTATGGTACTCTGTTTGCGTTTCAGAGTAAAACACCAATCAAAGTCGATTTATCTATATTTTTTCGGGAATGCGTTCATGACAATTCTGGTGACGGGGGGAGCAGGTTATATCGGCTCCCATTGTGTGCGGCAGCTGATCGACTCCGGGCAGAAGGTCTGTGTGATCGATAATCTCTCCCGCGGCCATCGCTGTGCCGTCCCGGCGCAAGCGTCCTTTTTTCAACTCGATCTGCTTGAGACCGAAGCGTTGACCGACATTATGAAGTCCCAGCGGATCGAAAAAGTGATCCACTTCGCGGCCCTCGCTTATGTCGGGGAATCGGTGGCCGAACCGCTGCCGTACTACACCAACAATACAGCTGGCACGATTTCACTGTTACGCGCCATGCGGCAGTCTCGGGTTAGTCAGATCGTTTTCAGTTCATCCTGTGCCACGTATGGCATCCCCGTACAGATTCCGGTCACCGAAGCGAGTCCACAGCGTCCCATCAATCCTTATG